>NZ_JBKEAY010000084.1:0-42643 GCF_047972865.1 Microbacterium sp. | reverse complement strand
CTTCATCAACAGGCCGACCGAGACCAGATCCGGCAACGACCGATCCGACTCGGGCTTCCTCCAACCAGAACGCGGCATACCCCCAAACTACACCGATGCAACTCTAATTGAACGGTATTGGGACTAGAACCGCTCGCGCGAACACACCGCAGGCCCGTTCCCGATTGCGCGGAACGGGCCTGCGGCGTGCGCGGCGGAGTACCGGGAAAGTTCTCGCGCCATGAAGATGAGGAAAATCTCACGCAACATGAGCGTCGCCCCTGGTAAATTGGCTGCCGTAACGGCACTGGGGTGCCATTTCGGGTTACATGTTTCGCTCATCTGTAAACGGGTTGATGGGTGAGATTTGCTATGGGTTTATAGCTTCGGATAGGATCCGGCGTTATGCCCAACTTTTTCCTGCGCTCAAACCCGATGAGCACTCGGAAGCGGCACGCGGGGGTAGCTGTTATTATCTCGGCGGCACTCTGTACGAGTGTGATGCTTGCTCCGGCTGCGCATGCAGAAGAGGCCCCATTGCCTCAAAACGAAGTCACCATGACTCTGATCTGGGATGGAGTCGCGCCGTTCACGGCGGACGACCCCGAAGACCCCACGGTCGATCAGACGACGACACCGGCCACCAACAACCCGTGGACGAACACGACCGGGACCCACACCCCCGGTCAAGACGAGAGTCGTCAGAACTACGTGGTTCGTACCTACGACCAGTACGCGTACCGCATCGACTGGAACGTCAACGAGCGCGACACCGAGAACGCCGTGCTCACGGTGACGCTCGACAGCTACGACGCCGTGACCAACGACATCGCGTGGAACCCCGACCAGACCGGGATGTTCACCGGGTGTGATGACACGTCCACGATCAGTGCGGACGGCCTCACGCTGACGTGCGTGCTCGGTCCGCAGACACAGGGCTCCCACGGCACGATCAAGCCCATCGTTCAGCTGGGTACTGGTATCGACATGACCGAGCTGACGGCGTCGGTCGCGATGACGGACGCGGAGGACTCGGTTGTCGCGACCGCCTCGCCGCACCCGGCGTACGTGTCGGAGGCTCCCGCCGGCAACTGGATCAAGGGTGGGCCGGTCGTGTCCGACACGGTCACCGTGGGTGGCGAGGAAGGCCACGTCGTCATCTTCCCGTTGTCGCTGCGCAACACCGGCGCGCCGCAACTGACCGGCCAGCCCAAGGGCTCCGGAAACATCGACCCGTCGGCGGACATCTCGTTCTTCGACCACTTCTGGAACTCGCCGAACAACACCGCACTGGCGTCAACGGACCAGATGCTGGCAGCAGGCGTGGAAGGATCCGTCTGCGGCCCGCTCGACCCCGACAACGGGGTACTGCTGCCGCAGGCATCGCCGGACGCGGACTGGACCGGTTCCTGCACCTCCGACCTCGGTGGCACCTACCCGGTATGGCAGATCAACATCGCCGGCGGGAGCTACTCCGAGGTGCCCGTCGACGACGCCGGCACCGTGATCACCGGCCAGCTCGTCGTGTGGATGACGACCGCGGACATCGCTGAGGCGCAGGGCAGCGCGGCGAGTGTCACCTTCGACAACCTCATCGGCTCGAACCCTGCGGATGAGGTCATCACCGACCCCGAACAGGCCACGCCGATCAGCCCGATCGACGTGTCGGGCAACAACGGTTTCGTGGGCTCGGAGACCACGACCGTCGACAACGTCAGCGACCTCAGCTTCGGCAGCAGCGGCGGTGGTGGCGACTCGGGCACCGACGCGTATACGACCCACTGGGCGGCGATGACGTCGGACTACTACCAGACGCGGTACACCGGTGGACACAACCACCTCACCTGGTCCGAAGCGCACACGTCGATCGCATCCAGCAGCCACAACTTCCACGTTCCGCTGGAGGAGACCGCGACCCTCGATCCGAACGACGCCGACCCGTGGGCGTACCTCAACACCTTCGACCGGTGGCGCACCAACCCGTGGACCGGTAAGGGAATCGTCTCACGCGGCCAGGCCGTGAACATGCAACTGTTCGTCGGCGAGCGGTCGACGTCCACCGACATCGACACGCCCGTCCAGGGCTGCATGACCTGGAACGCCGCGCAGATCAAGTTGCAGGCCATGCCCGACTACAACTACCGGCTGTACCACGGCAACTCCAGCGGGGTCGGGTGGACCTACGGATCCGACTCGGCGAACGGGACGCTCCAGGACTTCTACGTCGGTTCCATCGCCGACCCGGTGTGGGGCACCGGAACGGCGCCCATCGATCCCTACGACGAAGCCCTCATGGCGGAGCTGGGAATGTCGGTGCACATCGAGTACGCGCTCGACCCTGACGTCAACGCGAACCAGCTCACCGCTGACAAAGAGAACGCCACTGTCCTGCAGAACAATGTGGAGTGCAACGACACCAACCCGGTGACCGGCACCGATCGCCAGTGGGTCGACTCGGCGGCGGTGTCGCCGCTTGGCGACGGCCTCTACCACTACAACATGGTGCGCGTGCGCATCGAGGGAAGCTACCCCTGGCAGAACGTGCAGCAGGTGGCCGGTCACACCGAGCAGAACCCGTCCGGCAACGCCGCGACCTCGGGCTTCTTCCTCAACGTGTCGGGCGTGGTCGGAACCGACCAGTTCATCAACCACGATGACAAGTCGCTCTACCTGCACTCCTCGCGCGCAATCGGCGAATTCGTCGACGGTAAGCCGACCACCGAGAACTGCACGGTGATGACCCAGCCGTCGAACAACGACTACGGCGACGGCGAACAGACTCGCAGTCTCAACATCGCCGTGGACGGCGACCCCACCACGGTGCCGTCGTACCGCGGCTGGTGCAACCTGGGCTACCACGAGGACAACGAGTTGGAGCAGCCGACGACGCAGCAGCGCTCCACGCTGGACCTGGGCGCGTCGACGTTCCCGAACGATGCTTCCGCCTCGGGTGCGATGAGCAGCAACTGGGAGGGCGACTTCGACCACGACCGCATCACCATCAAGAGCGTGCGGCCGGGGATCATCAAGACCAACGACGCCGGGGCGTTCGACATCACCGACAACGGCGGTCTGGTCACCTACACGATGAAGCTGTCTGCGATCGGCGCGCCGATCGAGGCGCTGACCAACGTGCAGTTCACCGACACTCTGCCCGAACAGTATCGCTTCGTGAGCATCGACCAGTACCCTTCGACCCCCGGCGCTGCAGCGACGTGTACGACGCCGGCCGTGGGGGAGACCGGAACGATCCAGTGTCAGCTGAGCGAACCGGACCCGACCCAGGACACCGGTGACCTGCCGGCGGGCCTGGTCGGAAACGTGTGGACCGATGAGATCCGGATCACGGTGCGTGTCGAGGGCGGCGTTGCGGCGGACCTCAGCTACAACGGCATCGCGAACACCGCGCACCTGACCAGCACCGGTGGCGGCCCCTGGGACGGGGGCCTGAACAACGGCGCCGGCGGCTTCGCGACCGACGGAGTGCTGTGGACCAGCGACCCGATGCAGGACGCGCAGTCGACGGCGTACTCGTACCTGCCGCTGAGCTCTGACCGCGGCGCGATCGTGAAGACGATCGACCCCGAGCAGGGCGAGTGCACCTTCCAGCCCGGCGCCGATCTGACCGGCGACGCGCTCACCGCCTGGCAGGAGCGTTGCTCGATGATCGGCTTCGACGACGTCGACTCGAACGCACCCCTGACCGACGGCGACGGCAACGTGCACTTCACGCTCAACTACACCAACCTCGGTAACACCCGGTTGAGCGGGATGACGTTCGTCGATGTGCTGCCGAACAACAACGACGGTGACACGGAGCCGGAATCGGCCACGACAGCGCAGAACCTGACCCCGGCGACGATCGGTGACGCACGTACCCCCGGCTCGTCGTTCTCGGGCGATCTCGGTCTGGTGAGCATCTCGGGTGCCGATCGCTACTACGTCACCGCCGACCCGGCGATCGATGTGTCGCGCGACCCGCTGGTCACCTTCACCGGCGACAACACCGGCGGCAACACGTGGTGCGAGTGGGACGAGGGCACCCAGACCGCGGGTGCGGTCGTGTCCGGCCCCGGGACGGAATGCCCGCAGACCGCTTTCGGCGTCACCGCGGTGTACATCGTCGCGCAGGCGGTCGCCGACCCGACGGCCTCTCCGCCCGTGGCAGCCGAGCGGTTGCTCCCCGGTGAGACCAAGACGGTCACGATGACCCTCGACACCGAGAACGCACAGTGTGACGACCTCTACACGAACACGTTCGGCGGCCGGGTGGACCAGATCGGTCTGCCGATCCGTTCCAACGACGTGTCGGCGATGGTGGAGTGCCCGCCGTACAGCCTGGGCAACCAGGTGTGGTTCGACGCCAACAACAACGGGACCATCGACGACGGCGAAGACGTCATCGGCGGGGTCGTGGTGGAGCTCTACACCGACCTCGACGGCGACGGCCAGCCTGACGACACCAACGGCGACGGCGTGATCGACTCGGATGACGCGATCGCGACCGACACGACCGACGACGACGGCCTCTACCTGTTCGAGAACCTGAAGCCCGGCGACTACATCGTCGGCATCCCGGCCTCGAACTTCGCAGAGGGCGGTGCGCTGGAGGGTACGCGCTCGTCCGACCCGACCGAGGCCGACCCGAACGCCGATGTCGACAACAACGACAACGGCATCGTCGACGGCGGTCAGGTGTGGTCCGGTGTGGTCACCCTCGGCCAGCAGGCCGAGCCGACCGGCGAGGACCCGACCAACGACACCAACGAGGACAACCGGTCGAACCTGACCGTGGACTTCGGGTTCTACACCCCGAACTTCGACCTCGCGCTGCGCAAGACCCTCGCCGAGGGTCAGGCGGAGCTGGTGCAGATCGGCGATCTCGT
This sequence comes from Microbacterium sp., assembly GCF_047972865.1. Lineage (GTDB taxonomy): Bacteria > Actinomycetota > Actinomycetes > Actinomycetales > Microbacteriaceae > Microbacterium. Next base: position 37,778 of record NZ_JBKEAY010000084.1, on the reverse strand, counting down.
CACCTTCGACATCACGGTGTTCAACCAGGGTGACGTGATCGGCGACGACATCCAGGTGACCGACTACATCCCGGCGCAGCTGGCGCTGGCGGACGAGGACTGGACGGCGGTCGGCGACGACCAGGCGACCATCCAGGTCCCCGGTCCGCTCGCCCCGGACGGGTCGACCGTGGTGCAGATCACCCTGGAGGTGGTCAGCGGTGGTCTCATCGACAACTTCGCTGAGATCTCCGAGCAGACCCCGGTCGACGAGTCGGGCGAGACGGTGACCTACGTCACCGGAGAGCCGATCGTGGATGTCGACTCGGTTCCTGATCAGGACAACACCAACGACGAGCTGATCGACGATGAGATCGACCTGACGCCGGCCACCGGCGACGAGGACGACCACGACATCGCCTCGATCTACACGCCGCCGGTGATCGACATCGAGAAGTGGAACACCAACGAGGGTCCGGTGGATGGCGATCACGACACCGACTCCTACCTGGCCGCGGCCGATGAGGACGTCGAAGTGACGTTCACCATCACCAACACCGGGCAGGAAGCCCTGACCGACGTCGTCGTGTCCGACTCGACCACGAACGGCCCGGCGATCACCGGTCTCACCTGTGACTTCTCGACCCTCGGCGGCCCGGAGACGGGAACCGAGTGGGCGGGTCCGTTCGCGATCGGTGACAGCTTCGACTGCGTCGGCACGCTGCCGGCGATGGGGTGGAGTGCCGAGCACTCGAACACCGCCACCGTCACCGGTGTCGGCGAGACCAGCGGAGTGCCGGTGACCGACGAGGACGACTGGAACGCGGAGACCCCGCCGGTGTTCGACCTCGCGCTGCGCAAGACCCTCGCGGAGGGCCAGGGCGACCTGGTGCAGCTCGGTGACACGGTCACGTTCGACATCGAGGTGTTCAACCAGGGTGAGGTCGACGCGACCGACATCCAGGTGACCGACTACATCCCGGAGCAGCTGGCGCTGGCGGACGAGGACTGGACTGCAGCCGGCGACGGCCTGGCGACCATCCAGATCCCCGGCACACTCGCTGCGGGCGAGTCGACCGTGGTGCAGATCACCTTCACCGTGGTTCTGGGCGGGACGATCGACAACTTCGCGGAGATCTCGGAGCAGACCCCTGTGGATGAGAACGGCGACGTGATCACCGACCGCGAGGGCGAGCCGATCGTGGACGTCGACTCGGTGCCCGACCAGGAGGACACCGATGTGCTGATCGATGACGAGATCGACCTGACGCCGGCCACCGGCGACGAGGACGACCACGACATCGCCTCGGTGCACACGCCGCCGGTGATCGACATCGAAAAGTGGAACACCAACGAGGGACTCGTGCCCGGTGACCACGACCGCGACTACTACGAGGCTGCGTCCGAGGAGGATGTCGAGGTGTCGTTCACGATCACCAACTCCGGTTCGGAGGCGCTGACCGACATCGTGGTCAGCGACAAGACCACTGACGGTCCGGACATGACCGGACTGACCTGTGACTTCTCCGCCCTGGGCGGTCCGAGCACGGGTCTGGAGTGGGACGGTCCCTTCGAGGTCGGCGACAGCTTCGACTGTGTCGCCACCCTGCCCGCAATGGGGTACAACGAGCAGCACTCCGACACCGCCCGGGTGACCGGTATCGGTGCCGAGACCGGCATCCCGGTCGTGGATGAGGACGACTGGAACGGGAAGACCCCGCCGGTGTTCGACCTCGCGCTGCGCAAGACCCTTGCTGCGGGACAGTCCCCGCAGGTGCAGATCGGAGACAAAGCGACCTTCGCGATCACCGTGTTCAACCAGGGTGACGTGGCGGCAACCGACATCGAGGTGACCGACTACATCCCGAGCCAGCTGAAGCTGGCCGACGATGACTGGACCGCGGTGGGAACCGACCAGGCGACCATCCGGATTCCGGGGACGCTGCAGCCGGGCGACTCGATCCAGGTTCCGATCACATTCGAGGTGCTCACGGGTGGCACGATCGACAACTTCGCCGAGATCTCGGCGCAGACACCGATCGATGAGAACGGCAACCCGCTCGACCTCGTCGACATCGACTCGATTCCGGATCAAGACAACGGAAACGACAAGCTGATCGATGACGAGATCAACAAGACGCCGGCGACCGGAGATGAGGACGACCACGACATCGCCTCGATCTACACGCCGCTCGCGGTGACCGGTGGTGTGCTGAACGTGGCACTGCCGCTGGGGATCGCGGGAGTGCTCCTGCTGCTGGGCCTCGGTGCCCTGCGCATGCACCGTCGCCGTCAGGAGGCCTGAGGTCCCTGACATCACCGGGGCCGGATGAGCACCACGCTCATCCGGCCCCGGTGCCGTTGCGGCCGCGGGAGGTCGCGACGATCGCGGTCGCCGGATCGCCGAACACGTCGCGTCGTCGGGCGCCGCGCTGGCCGCAGCGTCGTGGGGGACCGGTGTCACCTCCACGGCACGTGCCCGACTCCAGCCGGACGGATCTGCGCAGTACACCTTCGACATCGAGTGGGCGATCTCGGCACCGGCGTCCCTGCCGCGCGTCGTGCACGCCGGCTCGATCTGAGGATGCCGTCGACGACGCGCCCGCTGAGGATGCCGCCGCCGAGGCTCCCGCTGAGGACGCCGCTGGTGACGCGCCTGCCGAGGATGCCGCCGCTGAGGACGCCGACGCGTCCGAGGAGAAGGCCGAGTAACACGGCTCCTGCTGTCATACGCCCAAGCCCGCGCCCGCTCGAGGACGCGGGCTTGGGCGTTCCGGCACGGGCGCTGGCCGCCCCCACCTCGCGCGGACGCGCCCTGCTGGCTCGATCCGTCCCCGCGCCGACGAGCCCTGTCCCGACCGGGCCCCTCGCCGGACCGGGCCGTCGCCGGAGACAAGCCCGCAGCCATCGTGCGGCGTGCGCGAGTAGGGTAGGCGGGTGACCGACACGAGCCTGGCCGAACGCCTCGGCGCCGTCGCCGCGCCGCGGGTTCCGGTGCACCCGGATGTCGCCGTGTGGCGCAGTGTGTCGCGGACCGACATCGACGGCATCCATGCGCTCACGGTCGCCGCCGACCGCGTCGACCACCCGACCTGGACGACGCCCCGCGAAGAGATCGCCGACCAGTTCGCGCTGCGTCATCTGGATCCCGAGCGCGACACCCTGGTCGCTGTCGACCGGGACGGAGCGCTTCTCGCTGTGGGGGTGGTGCTGCTGCATCCGGCGCGCGACGACGGTCGGCTCACGGGCTTCCCGAGCGGGACGGTGCATCCCGATCATCGGCGCCGCGGGATCGGCGCAAAGCTGCTGGAATGGGAGCGGCAGCGCGCCCGCGAACAGTTCGCCGAAGCGGCGGCGACCCTCGAGGGCGGCGGTGCGGTGGGGAAGATGACCATCTTCGCCGACGAGGCCAACGTCGGCCTGCGTGCGCTCGCCGAATCGTTCGGGTTCGGGGTGGACCGGTGGTTCACGACCATGGTGCGCGACCTCGCCGACGCCCCAGTCCTGCCCCCCGTCCCGGACGGTTTCGAGGTGACGGCGTACACCTCCGCGCGCGACCTCGACACCCTGCGCGCGCGCAACGACGCGTTCCGCGATCACTGGGGCAGCCGACCGACCGATGCCGAGCGGTGGGCGCAGTTCGTGGGAAGCGAGTTCTTCCGCCCTGACCTGTCGCGCCTCGTGCTCGACGACGGGCGCATCGTGGGGTTCTGCCTCGCCTCGGTGAACGAGGACGACTGGGAGACGCTGGGCGCGAGCAACTCGTGTATCGACCTCATCGGCGTCGTCCGTTCCCACCGCGGACGCGGCCCGGCACCGCTGGTCGTCTCGCACTCCCTGGCCGCGATCCGCGACGCGCGACTGGCAAAGGCCGTGCTCGACGTCGACACCGAGAGCCCGACCCGCGCCAACACGCTCTATGAGCGCCTCGGATTCGTCGCGACCGAACGCTCCCTCGCTCTCGTCGAGCGCGTGTGAGCAACCACGAAAGGGCAGGAGCAGACGTGACGGCACAGGTGCTGGTGATCGGCGAGGCGCTGATCGACATCGTCGACGCCGGCGACGGCGCGTCGGAGTTCGTCGGCGGAAGCCCAGCCAATGTCGCCGTCGGCCTGGCGCGGCACGGCGTCGGCGCGACGCTGCTGACGAGGATCGGGCGCGATGACCGCGGCATCCGCATCGCCGAGCACCTCGCCTCGTCGGGTGCTGCCCTCGCGACCGAGTCCTGGACCGATGAACCCACCTCGACCGCGCGCGCCGTGCTGCAGCCCGACGGATCGGCCGAGTACGTGTTCGACATCGCTTGGACCGTCCCCGACACGGCGGTGGTCGCCGACGTCGTGCACACCGGGTCGATCGCGCTGTTCCTCGCGCCCGGGGCGGCGGCGGTGGTCGACCGGTTGGCGCGCGCGTCCCGTGCCGGCTCCATGGTCACCGTCGATCCCAACATCCGTCCCGCACTGGTCGGCGACCACGTCGCGGCGCAGGAGCGCTTCGCGGCAGCGGCGGCCGCCGCCGATCTGGTCAAACTCAGCGACGAAGATGCTGCGTGGCTGTACCCCGACCTGTCGCCGACCGACGTGCTCGCCCGTGTCGCCGCGCACGGCCCGCGCGTCGTCGTGATGACCCGGGGCGGCGCCGGTGCGCTCGGCCTGGGCCCCGAGGGGCTCGTCGAGGCGGAGGCATGGCCGGTGACCGTCGCCGACACGATCGGTGCGGGCGATGCCTACATGTCGAGTCTCATCGCCAGCGCGCTCGACGATCCGCAGCTGCTGACCTCGGGCGAGGCGCTGGCCCGCACCATGCGCCGTGCCGCGGTGGCCGCCGGCATCACCGTCTCCCGCTCGGGTGCCAACCCGCCCACCCGCGCCGAGGTGGATGCCGCGCTGTGAACGATCCGGACGGTGAGCCCACGCGGCTGCGGCTAGACCTCGCGTACGACGGCGGCGGGTTCCGCGGCTGGGCGCGTCAACCGGGGCTGCGCACCGTGCAGGGCACGCTCGAGGCGGCACTGGCGCGCCTGCTGGGCGGCGACCCGCGCCTGGTCGTGGCCGGTCGCACCGATGCCGGCGTGCACGCGACCGGTCAGGTCGCCCACCTCGACCTCACCGGGGTGCAGCGGGCGCGCCTGGCTCGGTCCCGCACCCCCGACCCGATCGCCCTCGCACCGCGCCTGAACGGCGTGCTGGGGCAGTACCCCGATCTCGCCGTGCACCGCGTCGCCGGAGCCCCCGACGGCTTCGACGCGCGCTTCTCGGCGGTGTGGCGCCGCTACGAGTACCGCATCGCCGACCGGACGACCGGCTACGACCCGCTGAGCCGGGGGCGCACGACCAGCGTGGCGGCCGTGCTCGACGTCGAGGCGATGGATGCCGCAGCCCGCGGGCTGCGGGGGCTGTTCGACTTCGCCGCGTACTGCAAACCGCGCGAGGGCGCCACGACGATCCGGACCCTGCTGGAGTTCGATTGGCATCGCGACGCCGACGGCGTCGTCGTGGCCAATGTGAAGGCGGACGCGTTCTGCCACAGCATGGTACGGGCGCTCGTCGGCGGCTGCGTCGCGGTCGGGGACGGCAAGCTCGACCCGGCCGACCTGATCGACATCCGCGACGCCCGGGTGCGGACCAATGAGGTGAAGGTGCTCGCCGCTCGCGGGCTGACACTGACGGAGGTCGGCTACCCGGCCGACGAGTTGCTGGGCGTGCGCGCCGAGCAGACGCGCGCGCGCCGGCAGGCGGACGATGGCGAGTTCCGCGGGCGCGGAGCATAGGCTGGGCGCGTCATGAAGGTGATCTCCTACAACCTGCGCAAACACCGCGCGGCGGGCGAGCTGGAAGCGCTCGTCGACAAGCACGCGCCGGCCGTCCTCTGCCTGCAGGAGGCCGACACCGCGGTACTGCCCGCCGACATCGCCGGGCTCCGCCTCGCCGACGCGACCCACCGCAACCGGCTCGGACTCGCGGTGTACTACCGTCAGAACACGTTCGAGGCCGTCGATGTCCGCGCCCTGGCCCTGAAGAAGTCGCTGCACGACAGGGTGCTCAAGCCCGCCGCCGAACGCGTGCTGGGCGTCCGCCTGCGCGACATCGACCACAACGCCCACCTCATCGTCGCGAGCTTCCACGCCGCGCCGTTGACTGCGCTGAACTCGCTGCGACGATCGCAGATCCACGCTGCTCTCCGCGAACTGGGCGCGCTGGGCGAGGGGCTGCCGGTGCTGATGGTGGGCGACTACAACTACCCGATGTTCAAGGAGCACCTCGGTGAGATGATCCGTGACGCCGGCTACGAGATGAACCTGTCGGATGCGCACACGTACACGCGGTACCGGTTCTTCCGCGGTCACTACGACTTCGCGACCTCGGTCGGGTTCGAGATCCGCGAGATCACGACGCTGCCGCAGGGGGCCAGCGACCACCTCCCGATCCTGGTGACGGTGACGCCGCCGCTCGCGCACGGTTTGGCATCGCCGTCGAGCTGACGTAGGATGTCTCTTTGGTGCGCAGATCAGCTGGTCGGCACCGCGAACGTGAGCCCTCCATCGGTGACGTACCCGGCCCTCGGTCGGACACGAGCCCCGGAGTGGGATTCACGAACATCTCCGTTCGACTCAAGAAAGCAGCACTATCGTGACGCGCACTTTCACTCCCAAGCCCGGCGACGTTCAGCGTCAGTGGGTCGTCATCGACGCGACCGACGTCGTCCTCGGGCGACTGGCCTCGCACGCGGCGGCACTCCTGCGTGGCAAGCACAAGGCCACCTTCGCCAACCACATCGACACCGGTGACTTCGTCATCGTCGTCAACGCCGAAAAGGTCGCCCTCACCGGCCAGAAGCTCCAGAAGAAGATGGCCTACCGCCACTCCGGCTACCCGGGCGGGCTCAAGGCCGTGTCCTACGAGGAGCTCCTCGACCGCAACCCGGTGCGCGCAGTGGAGAAGGCCATCCGCGGCATGCTCCCCAAGAACAGCCTGGGTCGCCAGCAGCTGTCCAAGCTCAAGGTGTACGCCGGTGCCGAGCACCCGCACGCCGCGCAGCAGCCCACCCCGTACAGCTTCGACCAGGTCGCCCAGTAAGCGCCGCCGATCCACGTAAAGGAAACATCTGATGGCGAAGATCGCTGACTCCCTCGACCAGACTCCCGAGAACTACACCACCGAGACGCCCGCCGTCGACACCGAGCAGGCCGCGCCCCGCCCGGTGCTATCGGTGCCCGGCGCCGCTGTCGGCCGCCGCAAGCAGGCCATCGCCCGGGTGCGCCTGATCCCGGGCTCGGGCACCATCACCGTCAACGGCCGCACGTTCGAGGACTACTTCCCGAACAAGCTGCACCAGCAGCTGATCACCGACCCGTTCACCGTGCTCGACCTCACCGGCGCGTACGACGTGATCGCCCGCATCTCCGTCGGCGGCCCCTCCGGCCAGGCCGGTGCGCTGCGCCTGGGCATCGCGCGTGCGCTCAACGAGATCGACGCCGAGAACAACCGCCCGACGCTGAAGAAGGCCGGCTTCCTCTCCCGTGATGCCCGCGTCAAGGAGCGCAAGAAGGCCGGACTCAAGAAGGCCCGCAAGGCGCCTCAGTACTCCAAGCGCTGAACCGCGCGATGGCGCTGTTCGGAACGGACGGCGTGCGGGGGCTGGCCAACGGCCCCCTCACCGCCGATCTGGCGCTCACCCTCGCCCAAGCGACCGCGGTCGTCCTGGGCCGGGGACGCATCGCCGATGCGCGCACGGCGGCCGGGCGGCGGCTCACCGCGGTCGTGGCGCGGGACCCGCGGGTGTCGGGGGAGTTCCTGTCCGCCGCGGTCGCGGCGGGCCTGGCCTCCTCCGGTGTCGACGTGCTCGACGCCGGTGTCGTACCCACCCCCGCGGCGGCGTTCCTCATCAGTGACATCGACGCCGACTTCGGCATCATGGTGTCGGCCTCGCACAACCCCGCACCCGACAACGGCATCAAGCTGTTCGCGCGCGGGGGAGTGAAACTGCCCGATGCCGTCGAGCGCCGTATCGAAGAGGCGATGGCCGGCCCCAAGCTGCAGCCGACGGGCGGCGGCGTGGGCCGCATCCGCCGGTTCGCCGATGCCGAGGACCGTTACGTCGTGCATCTGCTCGCCTCGCTGCCGCACCGGCTGAACGGGCTGCACGTCGTGCTCGACTGTGCCAACGGCGCCGCCGCGGGCGTGTCGCCGGAGACGTTCCGCGACGCGGGGGCGAAGGTCACCGTCATCGGCGCCGACCCTGACGGACTCAACATCAACGACGGTGTCGGGTCCACCCACCTGGCCCACCTGGCCGGCGAGGTCATCCGCACCGGCGCGGACCTGGGGATCGCCCACGACGGAGATGCCGACCGGTGCCTCGCCGTCGACGGTGACGGCAACGTCATCGACGGCGACCACATCATGGCGATCCTCGCCGTGGCGATGAAACGCCGCGGCACCCTCCCCGACGACACCCTGGTCGCGACCGTCATGAGCAATCTGGGGCTGCACCGGGCGATGGCCGAACACGGTATCCGCGTCGAACAGACCGCCGTGGGCGACCGTTACGTGCTGGAACGGATGAACGAGGGGCGCTTCGGCCTCGGCGGTGAGCAGAGCGGCCACGTCATCATGAGCGAGTTCGCCACCACCGGCGACGGGCTGCTGACGGGACTGCACCTGTGCGCCGAAGTGGCGGCGCGGCGTAAGAGCCTGGCCGAACTCGCCTCGATCATGACGGTCTTCCCGCAGGTGCTGGTCAACGTCAAGGGCGTCGAACGCTCGCGCGCCACCGACGACGACGTACGCGTCGCCGTGGCGGCCGCGGAGGCGGAACTCGGCGACACCGGCCGGGTGCTGTTGCGTCCGTCGGGCACCGAGCCGATGATCCGTGTCATGGTCGAGGCCGCCGACGAACCCACCGCCCACCGCATCGCCGGGAGGCTCGCGGATGTCGTGCGCGGCTGAGGCCCGGGTCAGGCCGACGGCTCGTTCCAGGCCAGCGACTCGATGTAGCGCAGCAGGACGCCCTCGCGCAGCGCCCACGGCGAGACCTCCAACTCATCGACGCGCATGACCGTCATCGCCGTGTGCAGCACGACGGCGCCGGCGACGATCTGGAAGGTGCGGTCTGCGGTGATGCCGGGAAGCTCCTGACGCGCCGTGGCCGGAATGCGCGCGAGGCGCGGAATCCACGACCCAAGGGCGGTGCGCGGCAACAGCATCCGCTGGTTGCCGCTCCAGCCCGGGACGGGGTAGCCGGCGAGTTTGGCGAGCGAGCGGATCGCCTTGGACGACCCGACCACGTGGTCGGGTCGCGGCTGGCTCGACATCATCTCGGCGACGGGGCCGAGGGTCTGCGTCGCGTGTTCCCGCAGCACCTCCACGGCATCCTCGCCGGGCGGGTCGTCGGGCAGGAACTCGATCGTCATGCGCCCGGCTCCGAGCGGCACGGACGCGGCGACATCGGGCAGCTCGTCGCTTCCGGCGGCGAGCTCCAGCGATCCGCCGCCGATGTCGAACAGCAGGATCTGCCCCGCGGACCAGCCGAACCAGCGGCGTACGGCGAGGAACGTGAACCGCGCCTCCGACTCGCCCCCGAGCACCTGCAGCTCCTGTCCGAGCGCCGCTTCGATGCGCGCGATGACGGCGGCGCCGTTGCTCGCTTCGCGCACGGCGCTGGTGGCGGTGGCCAGAAGCTCGACGACGTTCTCGTCGTCGGCGACGGCGCGCGCCTCGGCGACGGCGGAATCCAGGGCGCGCACGCCATCGTCGTTGATCGAGCCGTCGGGCTCGAGGTAGCGCATCAGCCGCAGCACGGTGCGTTTGCTGGTCGTCGCCAGCGGCCGTCCGCCCGGCCTCACATCGGCGACGAGCAGGTGGACGGTGTTCGAGCCGATGTCGAGGACTCCCAGGCGCACCGCTTCAGGGTACCGCCTCGCGGGAAGCAATAGAGTGGGCGCGTGGCCCTCGACGACCCGACCGCGACGATCCTCGATTCGCTGTACAGCGAGATCGACCGTGCCGAGTGGGCGCGGCTGGCCCCCGGCGTGGCCAATCCGCTCTCCGAGACCGAGATCGTCCAGTTGCGCGGGCTCGGCGACCGGCTCGATCCTATCGAGGTCCGTGAGGTGTATCTCCCGTTGAGTCGGCTGCTGTCGACCTACGCGGAGAACACTCGGCGACTGGGTGCGGAGACGGCGGCCTTCCTGCACGAAGCGGATGTCACCACGCCGTTCGTGGTCGGCGTGGCCGGCTCGGTGGCGGTCGGTAAGTCGACGGTCGCGCGGCTGCTGCGGGAACTGATGAGCCGGTGGCCCGGGACGCCGCGGGTGGAACTGGTGACCACCGACGGCTTCCTCTACCCCAACGCGGAGCTGGAGCGCCGCGGCATCATGGACCGCAAGGGGTTCCCCGAGTCCTACGATCGCCGCGCGCTGGTGCGGTTCCTGTCCGAGGTGAAGTCGGGCGAGCCGGAGGTGCGCGCGCCGTTCTACTCGCACGTGCGCTACGACATCATGCCCGACGCCCAGGTGACGATCCGCCGCCCCGATGTGGTGATCGTGGAGGGTCTCAACGTGCTCGCGCCGCCGCCGACGCCCAATGACGTCGCCGTCAGCGACCTGTTCGACTTCTCGATCTACGTCGACGCCGACGTCGAGCACATCGCGCAGTGGTTCGTCACTCGGTTCCTCGCGCTTCGCCAGGGGGCGTTCGCGAACCCTAACTCCTTCTTCAACGTGTTCGCGGACCTGTCCGACGAGGATGCCGTCTCGACGGCCCTGGGATTCTGGAACGACATCAACCTGCCCAACCTCCGCGAGAACGTCGAGCCGACCCAGCACCGGGCCAACCTGGTGCTGCGCAAGGGCGCCGACCACATCGTGGAGACCGTCCTGCTGCGCAAACTGTAGCCCGGCGGCGCGGTTCCGGGCGTGCGTCGGGAGCCGTCGGCGCCGCCATAGGATGGTGGTCATGTGCGGAATCGTGGGGTATGTGGGACCGCGGGACAGCCAGGCCATTCTGCTGGCGGGGTTGGCGCGGCTGGAGTACCGGGGGTATGACTCGGCCGGGATCGCGGTGATCGACGGTGAGTCGCGGCTCGCCATGCGCAAGCGCGCCGGCAAGCTGAAGACGCTGCGCGACGACCTCGAGGCGCACCCGATGTCCGACGGGACGACCGGCATCGGACACACGCGCTGGGCCACGCACGGTGGACCCACCGACGCGAACGCCCACCCGCACCTCGCCGACGACGACGGGCTGGCCGTCATCCACAACGGCATCATCGAGAACTTCGCCGAGCTCAAGGACGAACTGCTCGCACAGGGCTACACGTTCCGCAGCGAGACCGACACCGAGGTCGCCGCCGTGCTCCTCGGGCGCGAGTATGCCGCCGGCAGAGACCTCACCGAGGCGTTCCGCACGGTCGTGGCCCGCCTGGAGGGCGCGTTCACACTCCTGGCGATGCACCGCGACCACCCCGGCCTCGTCGTGGGCGCGCGGCGCAATTCGCCGCTCGTGATCGGCCTCGGCGAGGGGGAGAACTTCCTCGGCTCCGACGTGGCCGCCTTCGTCGAGCACACCCGCAACGCGCTCGCCATCGGGCAGGATGAGATCGTCGCGATCACGCCGGGCGGAGTAGAAGTCACCGACTTCACCGGCGCCCCGGTCGAGGTGGAGCCGTTCGAGGTGGTGTGGGACGCCGCCGCCGCCGAGAAGGGCGGCTGGCCCTCGTTCATGGCCAAGGAGGTCTCCGAGGAGCCGGCCGCGGTTGCCAACACCCTGCGCGGGCGGCTCAAGGACGCCGCCGTCGTGATCCCCGAACTCGACGGTCTCGACGAGCTGTTCGCCGACGTCCGCCGCATCATCGTCATCGCGTGCGGCACCGCCGCCTACGCCGGCATGGTGGGTAAGTACGCGCTGGAACAGTGGGCCCGCATCCCCGTCGACGTCGAACTGGCGCACGAGTTCCGCTACCGCGACCCGGTGATCGGGACCGACACCCTCGTCGTGTCCATCAGCCAGTCGGGCGAGACGATGGACACGCTCATGGCGGTCAAATACGCGCGCGAACGGGGCGCGAAGACCCTGTCGATCTGCAACACGCAGGGGGCGACCATTCCCCGCGAGTCGGATGCCATCGTCTACACCCACGCCGGTCCCGAGGTCGCGGTGGCCTCCACGAAGGCGTTCGTGGCGCAGATCACCGCGCTGTACCTGCTGGCGCTGCACGTCGGCCGGATCCGCGGCGAATTGTCCGAGACGGAGTCCGCCCTCCACGTGCGCGAGCTCGAAGAGGTACCCGACAAGATCGCCCGCATCCTCGATGCCGAGCAGGCCCACATCGAAGAGTTCGCCGGCTGGATGGCCGACACCCGCTCGGTGTTGTTCCTCGGGCGGCACGTGGGGTACCCGATCGCGCTGGAGGGCGCGCTGAAGCTCAAGGAGATCTCCTACATCCACGCGGAGGGCTTTGCGGCCGGCGAGCTCAAGCACGGCCCCATCGCGCTGATCGAACCGGGCCAGCCCGTGTTCGTGATCGTCCCGTCGCCGCGCCACTCCGCCGAGCTGCAGAAGAAGGTCGTCTCGAATATTCAGGAGATCCGCGCGCGCGGCGCCCGCGTGATCATCATCGCGGAGGAGGGCGACTCGGCCGTGCTGCCGTTCGCCGACGAGGTGCTGCGCATCCCGCTCGCGGGCGCCATGTTCGAGCCGCTCCTGGCCGTCGTGCCGCTGCACATCTTCGCGATGGGCCTAGCCACCGCCAAGGGCCTGGACGTCGACCAGCCGCGCAACCTCGCCAAGTCCGTCACGGTGGAGTGACCCGCTCCCGTGATCGTCGGCATCGGCGTCGACCTCGTCGACATCCCTCGGTTCGAGCGGTCGCTGGCGCGCACGCCGCGGCTGGGGGAACGGCTCTTCTCGCCCGCTGAACGCGCGCTCAAGCCCCGCTCGCTCGCGGCGCGCTACGCCGCGAAAGAGGCGCTCATCAAGGCGCTGGGCGGATCCGACGGTGTGCACTGGCGCGAGATCGAGGTCACCTCCGCGGCCAGCGGGCGCCCCGTGTTCTCCCTCACCGGATCGACCGCGGCCGTGGTCGCCAGCCGCGGCATCACCGCCGTGCATCTGTCGCTCTCGCACGACGCGGGGCTGGCCACCGCGTACGTGGTCGCCGAGGGGCCGGACGCATGAGCGCGCTCCCCGGCGGTCACATGCGCGAGGCGGTCATCGACACGTCCGCGATCACGGCGAACGTGCGTCACCTGCGGCGGGTGACCGGTGCCGAGCTCATCGCCGTCGTGAAGGCCGACGGCTACGGTCACGGCGCGATCCGATCGGCTCGGGCCGCCCTGGCAGGCGGCGCCGACCGGCTGGCCGTGGCCGACGTCGACGAAGCGCTGGCGTTGCGCGACGCCGGGATCGACGCGCCGCTGCTGGCCTGGCTGCACCCGCCCGAGGCCTCGTTCGCCGCAGCGGCCGCCGCGCGCGTCGAACTGGGGATCTCGAGCATCGCGCAACTGCACGCCGCCGCCGGGGCCGCCGGCACGGGCGCGGTCGGGGTGCACCTGAAAGTCGAGACCGGTCTCGGGCGCAACGGCATCGCCCCGGCCGACTACCGCGCGGCGTTCGCCGAGGCGGCGCGCCTGGAACGCGACGGACGCATCGAGGTGATCGGGCTGTTCAGTCACCTCTCCAACACCAGCGAGGCCGACGACCGCAGCGCGCTGACGCGGTTCCACGTCGCTTCGGAAGCCGCCGCCGCGCAGGGACTGCGACCGCGGTTGCACCACATCGCCGCATCCCACGCGGCGATCGCGCTGCCCGAGGCCCGCCTGGACTGCGTGCGGGTCGGCATCTCGATCTACGGGCTCTCGCCGTTCGACGATCGCACGTCCGCCGACCTCGGGCTGCGCCCGGCGATGACGCTGCACGCAGCGGTGGCCGCCGTGCGGCGGGTTCCCGCCGGGCAGGGGGTGTCGTACGGGTACGCGCACCGCACCGGGCAGGAGACGACGCTCGCGCTCATTCCGCTCGGGTACGCCGACGGCATCCCGCGCAACGCCTCCGGGCGCGGTCCGGTGCAGCTGGCGGGTCGCACGTTCCGGGTGGCCGGCCGGATCGCGATGGACCAGTTCGTCGTCGACGTCGGCGATCATCCGGTGGCCGTCGGCGATGACGCCGTGCTGTTCGGTGACCCCGCCGTCGGCGCACCGCCCGTGGAGGGCTGGGCGGAGGCGGCCGACACCATCAACTACGAGATCGTGACACGCATCGGGCCGCGGGTGCCGCGCCGTGAGGCGGCGGCGTGATCCCGGACGAGCTGATCGGACGGCGCGAGGTCGCCACGCCCGGCGACATGGAAGCGCTCGGGCGGCGGCTGGGCGCGCAGCTGCGCGCCGGCGACCTGGTGGTCCTGAACGGTCCGCTGGGGGCCGGTAAGACCACCCTCACGCGGGGGATCGCGTCCGGTCTCGGGGTGCGCGGCCCGGTGCAGAGCCCCACGTTCGTGATCGCCCGCACGCACCCGTCGCTGATGGGAGGGCCCGCGCTCATCCACGTCGACGCCTACCGGCTGGGGTCGGCGGTCGAGCTCGACGACCTCGACCTCGACCTCGACCACGCCGTGACGATCGTCGAGTGGGGCCGCGGCATGGTCGACGAGCTCGTCGAGACCTGGTGGGAGGTCGACATCGACCGTGAGGCGGGTACTGGCCCGTCGGACGCGTCGGACGCTGCGGGCTCGTCGGGCGAATTGGACGTGTCGGACCTGGAGGACCGCTCCCCGCGCCGGGTCACCCTCACGCGCCGCCCCTGACACCGGGCCGCGGCATCCGTGGAGAGCCGGCGTTCAGCCGGGCGCGGCTACCCTGGATGCTGTGATCGTCGGCATCGATACGTCCCTGGGTACCGCCGTCGCCGCGGTCGGCGACGGCGGTACCGTGCTGGCCGAGCGCGCCAGCCCGAATCCCCTCGGGCACGCTGAGGTCATCGGCGACCTGCTGCGCGATGTGCTCGCCGAGGCGGCCGTCGCGCCGTCGGGAGGTTCCGCCGTCGTGACGCATGTCGCATCGGGCATGGGCCCGGGCCCCTTCACGGGGCTGCGTGTCGGGATCGCCGCCGCCCGCGCCTTCGCGCTGGGCCGCGGGGTCCCCGTGATCGCGGTGCCGAGCCACGATGCTGCGGCACTCGGCATCCTTCGGGCCGATCCGCGCGCGCCCTCGGAGCGCTTCGCGGTCGTCACCGATGCGCGTCGCCGTGAGGAGGCCTACACCGTCTACGCCGGTCTCGACGACGACGGTCTGCCGGTGCGGGTGGCCGATGCCGCGCTCGCGCCGCGCGCGGATCTCGACGCCGTCCTGGCGCGCGCCGGTGCCGCGCGCCGTGACGTCACCGCGGTGTCGGCGGCCATGCTCGCGGCCGCCGCCGCCCGGGCGATCGCCGCCGGTCGTACCCTCACCGGTCCCGAACCGCTCTACCTGCGCGCGCCGGACGTGTCGCTGCCGTCGGCGAGGAAGAAGGTCGGCACGTGACGCTGCGCGCGGCGACGGCCACCGACCTCGGCCCGATCATGACACTCGAACGCTCCTCGTTCCCCGCGGACGCGTGGAGCGAGGCGATGATGGCGGCCGAACTGGCCTCGCCCCACGGCCGCTACCTCGTCGACATCGAGGGCGGCGCCGTCGTCGGATACGGGGGCGTGCGCGTCGTCGCGGGCAGCGCCGACTCCGACATCCAGACCATCGCGCTCGCGGCGGACGTGCGCGGGCACGGCCGGGGCCGCGCATTGCTGCGGGAACTGCTGCGGACCGCCCGCGAGCGCGGCGCGCGAGAGACCTTCCTGGAGGTGCGCGCCGACAACCCGGTGGCCCGGGCGCTCTACGCCTCGGAGGGATTCGTCGAGGTCGGCCACCGCCCGCGCTACTACCAGCCCGACGACGTCGACGCGGTCGTGATGCGGCTGGATCTGGTCGGCTGGTCCGCGTCGCACCGGCTCTCGGATTCGGAGGATATCGCCGGATTCGGACCGTCCGCGCCTCGGCACCCGAATCCGGCGCCGGTGTCCGAATCTGCGGCGTTGGGGGAGGATCGCTCGTGAGTGAACCGCTCGTGCTCGGCATCGAGACCAGCTGCGACGAGACCGGCATCGGTATCGTGCGCGGACGCACCCTGCTCGCGAACGTCATCGCCTCGTCCATGGACGAGCACGCCCGCTACGGCGGGGTCGTCCCCGAAGTGGCCGCCCGCGCGCACCTGGAAGCGCTGCACCCGGCGATCGAGTCCGCCGTCACCGAAGCGGGCGTGACGCTCGCCGAGGTGGATGCCGTGGCCGTCACGAGCGGGCCCGGTCTGGCCGGGGCGCTCATGGTCGGTGTCGGCGCCGCCAAAGCGCTCGCCGTCTCGCTGGACGTGCCGCTGTACGCCGTCAACCACCTCGTCGGGCACCTCGCCGCGGACGTCCTCACCGGCGAGGCCGTCGACTACCCCACTGTCGCGCTCCTGGTCAGCGGTGGCCACACCTCCCTCCTGCTGGTGCGTGACCTCGTCTCCGACGTGGAACTGCTCGGCGAAACGATGGACGATGCCGCCGGCGAGGCGTTCGACAAGATCGCGCGTATCCTCGGCCTGCCGTATCCGGGCGGCCCCGAGATCGACCGGGCCGCGGCTGCCGGCAACCCCGAGGCCATCCGGTTCCCGCGCGGGCTGTCCCGGGCATCCGACATGGCCGACCATCGATACGACTTCTCCTTCTCGGGTCTGAAGACCGCCGTCGCCCGCTGGGTGGAGCAGCGCGAGGCGGCCGGCGAACCGGTGCCGGTGCCGGACGTGGCCGCGTCGTTCCGCGAGGCGGTGGTCGACGTACTGGTCACGAAGGCGCTCGACGCGTGCGCGCGTCACGGCGTGCCGCGCCTGCTGCTGGGCGGGGGAGTGATCGCCAACCGACGGCTGCGGGAGGTCGCGCTCGCGCGCGCCGAGGCGGCGGGCGTCGAGGTGCGGATCCCGCCGCTGTCGCTGTGCACCGACAACGGCGCCATGATCGCGGGACTCGCGGCGGAACTCATCATGGCGGGGCGCGCGGCATCCACCTTCGACTTCGGGGCCGACTCGACGCTGCCCGTCACCGACATCCAGGTGGCGGTGCGCGCATGACCGATCCGAGCGCTGTCACCCCGCGCGGGGACGACCTCGAGACACCCCAGGAGGCGGCGCCGCTGCCGGGCGCGCACCGCGGCGGATACCGGCGCGAGCTGACCGCGCCGGTGCCGGTGACCGTACCCGTGCACACCGACATCCACGACGACGCGCAATGGGCGCCGTCGTCACCGCCGCCGCTGCCGCGGGCGGCCGGCTGGGCGCTGCTGTGCGCCGTGGTCGCGCTCGCGGTGTCACTCGTGGTCGGCTGGGGGATTCCGCTCGGCGTGGCCGGACTCGTGCTGGCGATCATCGCGCTGCGCCGCCCGTGGGAGGCGCGCGGCGTGGCGGTGTGGGCGCTGTGTCTGAGCGCGCTGTCGCTCGTGTACAGCGCCGGGTGGCTGTGGTGGGCGTGGTCGCAGCGCGACCTGTTCGTGTGATCTGTCTCCTCTGAGCCGCTTGGTGTGAGCGGCTTCGAGTAGGCCGCATGGTGTGACCGGCGTCGTGTGCGCCGCTCGGTGTCACCGGCGTGCCGGGGTGGCTCGGTGCCCGCGTCACACGCGATCGGCGAGGATCGCGACCCGTGCGCCGTCGATGCGGGTGAGGATGAGGGTGGCGTGCGCGTCACCGCGGAGCCTGAGCCGCGGTCGCAGCGCTGCCGGGTCGATGTCGACGCCGCGCTTTTTGATCTCCAGCGTGCCGATGCCGCGTTCTCGCAGCGCTTTCGACAGCCGCGCGACGTCCGCGGGCAGTCGCTCGCGCACCCGGAAGGACTGGACGAACGGGCTGGTCAGGGCGGCGTCGCCGGTGAGATAGGCGACCCGCTCGGCCAGCATCCCGGCATCCAGCTCGCGGGCGACATCGCCGATCAGGTGGGCGCGGATGACCGATCCGGCCGGCTCATGCACGAACGCGCCCAGCTCCCGCACCTCGGCGTCGACGGCGTCACCGACCGCCGTCCGCTCGTGCCGGACGCCGTCGCGCATGACGAGGGCGGCCCGTGTCACGCCCGGCCGGGCCAGGACGCCCGACCACAGCACGAGCTCCACGGTGGAGCCGTCGACACTGACCCACTGCGCCTCGAACCCCTCGGGGACCTCGTCCCGCCCGAATGCGGGGCCGAGCTTCATCCCGCCGGGGAGCCGCGCCAACAGCGGGAAGGCCCACGTCAACGGCGGCGACCAATCCTCCGGCCGCAGCCGGGTCGTGCCGTCGTGTCCCGCGGCGCGGCGGGCCGGATCGAGCCAGACCGCGTCCCGGTCGCCGAGGTCGGTGCCTTCGGCGGTGTCGTGGCGCACCCGAACCGTGTCGCCGAACGGTGCCAGATTGTACGCGGCGACCGCGGCGGTCACCTCGTCGGCATCCACCGCCGTCACCTCGAGGCCGATGCCGGCGAACGCCATCGCGTCGCCGCCGATGCCACAGCCGAGGTCGGCGACCCGCGCCAGCCCTGCGTCGCGGAACCGTGCCGCGTGGAGGGCGGCCACCTCCAGGCGCGTGGCCTGCTCGAGACCGGCGCGGGTGAACAGCATCCGCTGGGCGAAGGGCCCGAACTTCGCGACCGCCCTGGTGCGCAGGCGCGCCTGGGAGATCACGGCCGAGACCAGATCGGGCGAGTGGCCGTCGCGGCGCAACCGCGTCACCAGACCGGCGACGTCGGCCGTCGAGCCGACCTCGCCGACACCGTCGACCAGGCGCAACCCCTCCGGCGTCAGCAAGACCGCCAGTGCACTCCGTTCCACCCGTCCAGCGTACGGTGCGCGCCGGGGACGAGGCGCACTGGCACTCGCGTTGCGTGAGTGCCAGCGGCGCCCTAGACTGGCGTTAGCACTCTCGGGGTGAGAGTGCTGACGAGTCTCTCCGAAGACCCCCGCAAGCAACAACCCCAAGCACGAACAAGAAAGAGGTAAGCCGTGTCGGTTTCCATCAAGCCGCTCGAGGACCGGATCGTCATCAAGCAGGTCGAGGCTGAGCAGACCACCGCGAGTGGCCTGGTCATTCCCGACACCGCGAAGGAGAAGCCCCAGGAGGGCGAGGTCGTCGCGGTGGGCCCGGGTCGCATCGACGACAACGGCAACCGCGTGCCGCTCGACGTCGCCGTCGGCGACCGCGTGCTGTACAGCAAGTACGGCGGGACCGAGGTCAAATTCGGCGCCGACGAGTTCCTCGTCCTGTCGGCCCGCGACGTCCTGGCGGTCGTCATCCGCTGACACCAGCGTTGGGAACGAGGGGCTCGGATGCCGCGGCATCCGAGCCCCTCGTCGTGTTCCGGGGCCGGATCCGGCCGGCCCGCGAGCCCGTAGGCTGACAGTTGTGACAGCCGCCGACCCCGCCCGTGAACACGCGGTCGGCGGGCTGTACGCGTTCGCGGCATACGTGCTGTGGGGGTTCCTCCCGATCTACTTCCTGTCGCTGGCCCCGACGAGCTCGTGGGAGGTGGTCGGCTGGCGAGTCATCCTGTCGTTCCTGTTCTGTGTGCTGCTGCTGACCGTCATGCGCACGTGGCGCCGCGTGAGGGCGATCCTCCGCAGCCGGCGGCTGGTGACGTGGACGATCGTGGCCGGGAGCCTCATCTACGTCAACTGGCAGACCTACCTCATCGCCACGCTCACCGGTCGGGTGATCGAGGCGAGCCTGGGCTACTTCATCAACCCGATCTTCACGGTGCTGCTGGGGGTGCTGGTGCTGCGGGAACGGCTCCGGGCGCTGCAGTGGATCGCGATCGGCATTGCCGGCGCGGCGGTCGTGGTGATCGTGGTCGGCTACGGCACGTTCCCCTGGATCGCGCTGATCCTGGCCGCGTGCTTCGCCTTCTACGGGCTCGTGAAGAACAAGATCGGACCGTCGGTGGATGCCGTCAGTGGGCTCACCCTGGAATCGCTCTGGCTCCTGCCGGTCGCGGTGGTGCAGCTGACGATCGTCGCGGCGACCACGGGGCTGACCCTCGGACGGCTGGGACCGCTCCACACGGTGCTGCTGGCTTCGGCGGGCGCCGTGACGGCCGTTCCGCTGCTGTTGTTCGCCGCCGGTGCGCGCCGCGCACCGCTGACCCTCCTCGGCATCCTGCAGTTCGTCGCGCCCATCCTGCAGTTCGTCACCGGGGTGTGGGTGCTCGGCGAACCGATGCCGCTGGAGCGATGGATCGGGTTCGCGCTGGTGTGGGTGGCGCTGATTCTGCTGACGGCGGATTCACTGCGGTTCGCGCGGCGTGCGCGGACAGCTCCGGTCGGCCCGGTCGTGTGAACGCCGGCATCCGCGCTCGATAACGATTCGGTCGCGTTACACACCGTTAACACTTCGCAACCACGGCGGAGCGCCATCGGAAGTAGGTTGGGTGCAACCGGCGCGGCACCCGAGCCTGCCGCGTCCCTAACAGCAAGGAGAACAATGAGCGTTCTGACACGTTCACGCGCAGCCAAGGTCACCGGCGCACTCGCGGTGGTCGGCGCCAGCGCCCTCGTCTTGGCCGGTTGCGCGGGAGACACGGGCGGAGGCGGGGCGACGACAGCGCCCAGCACCTCGGCTTTCGAGTTCCCGGTCGACTGTGAGGCCGAGGCCGGCGCGGCCTACACCCCCGAGTACACCTCGACCTCCACGGGTCCGGGCACCGACCTGACCTACACGATCGGCACGGCGCTGCCCGTGACCGGCAACCTCGCCTTCCTCGGCCCGCCCGAGATCGCGGGCACCGAGTCCGCGGCCGCCGAGGTCAACGAGGCCGACCAGGGCGTCCAGATCGACCTCAAGCAGGGCGACTCGGGTGACACCGACAACAAGGCTTACGAGACCGAGATCCCGCGTCTGCTCGGCGAAGGCGCGACCGCGATCATCGGTGCGGCCTCGTCCGGCACGTCGCTGCAGTTCATCGACCAGGTCATCGCGGACAACGCGATCCAGTTCTCGCCGGCGAACACCTCCGCGGCGTTCACCACCTACGAGGACAAGGGCCTGTACTGGCGCACCGCACCGTCCGACACGCTGCAGGGCGAAGTGCTCGGCAACCTCATCGCCGGTGACGGCGCCGAGACGCTGGGCATGATCATCCTGAACGACTCGTACGGCACCGGCCTGGCGTGCTTCACCAAGGCCGCTTACGAGGCAGCCGGCGGTGAGATCGTCGCCGCGACGATGTACAACACCGGTGACACGAACTTCTCGTCGCAGATCGAGGACGTTCTGGCCGCCAGCCCCGACGCGATCGCGCTGATCACGTTCGAGGAGGTCAAGACGATGGTTCCCGAGCTGGTCGCCAGCTACGACGCCAGCAAGCTGTACTTCGTCGACGGCAACCTCGCCAACTTCGGTGACGAGTTCGACCCCGGCACGCTCGCCGGCGCGAAGGGCACGTACCCGTCGGTCGACCCGGCGCAGACCGAGACGTTCCGCAACGACCTGCAGGCCTTCCTGGCCGACGAGGGCCAGGATCCGCTGAACGAGTTCACCTACGGTCCCGAGTCGTACGACGCGGTCATCCTGCTCGCGCTGGCGGCGCTGCAGGCCGGTTCGACGGCCGGCCCCGACGTGGCGGCGAACCTGATGTCGGTCTCCGGCGGCGACGGCGGCACGAAGTGCACGAGCTACAGCGAGTGCGCCGACCTCATCATCGCCGGTGAGACCGCCGACTACGACGGCGTCTCCGGGCCGATCACGTTCAACGATGTGGGCGACCCGACCGAGGCCACCATCGGCATCTTCCAGTACGGCGAGGACAACAACTACAGCTGGCTGAACGCCGGCTGATGCCCCGCACGAACGGCCCCGGTCCTCGGACCGGGGCCGTTCGCCGTCCCCCGGCCACGGAAATCGCGAGGAGGTCAGGCGCCGAGGGTACCCAGGTACAGGCCGATGACGTTCGGGTCCTCGAGCAGTTCGCGGCCGGTGCCGGTGTAGGCATCCCGCCCCTGATCGAGAACGTAACCGCGGTCGCAGATCTGCAGGCAGCGCCGGGCGTTCTGCTCCACCATGATCGTGGTCACCCCCGCCTTGTTGATCTCGGAGACCCGGAGGAACGCCTCATCCTGCCGCGACGGTGACAGTCCGGCCGACGGCTCGTCCAGGAGCAGCACGTGCGGGTCCATCATCAGGGCACGGCTCATCGCGACCATCTGCCGCTCGCCGCCCGACAACGAGCCGGCTCGCTGCTGCAGCCGCTTGCCCAGCTCGGGGAAGATCGACGTCACGAACCCGACGCGCTCGTCGTACAGTCTCGGCGACTGGTAGGCGCCCATCTGCAGGTTCTCGGCGATGGTCAGGCTGGGAAAGACGTTGTTGGTCTGCGGCACCATCCCGACGCCCTTGCTGACGAGCTTGTTCGCCTTCAGCCCCGTGATGTCCTCCCCGTTGAGGATGACGCTGCCCTCGCGCACCTTCACCTGACCGAAGATCGCCTTGAGCATCGTGGACTTGCCGGCGCCGTTCGGGCCGATGATGCCGATCAGCTCACCCTTGGCAGCGGTCAGGTTGGCGCCGTTGAGGATGTTGACCCCCGGCAGGTATCCGGCGACCACCTGGTTGAGCTCGACGACGTTCGTGCTCTTCTCGCTCACGCGTCGTCCTCCGTCGCTTGCTTGCGCTGCTCGCGCTGCTCGGCGGCGATGGCGCTGTCCAGCGCCTCGGTCTCGCCCACCATCTGGATGGCCGCCGTGTTCAGTTCGCCCTCGTACCGCCCCGTGACGACGCCCAGATCGACGTCCTGGTGTGCGCCGAGATAGGCGTCGATGACGGCCCGTTCTTTCATCACGGTCTCCGGCGGCCCCTCGGCGACGACCCGCCCCTCGGCCATGACGACCACCCAGTCGGCGATATGACGGACCATGTGCATGTCGTGCTCGACGAACAGCACCGTCATGCCCTCGTCCTTCAGGTCGAGGATGTGGTCGAGCAGCGACTGCGTCAGCGCCGGGTTCACGCCCGCCATCGGCTCGTCGAGCATGACCAGCGTCGGGTCGCTCATGAGCGCGCGTGCCATCTCGAGCAGCTTGCGTTGGCCGCCCGAGAGTGACGCGGCGAAGTCCTTCTCCTTCGCGTCGAGCTTGAACCGGGTGAGCAGATCGCGCGCTTTCACCTCGATCTGCTTGTCCTGGGCGCGCCACAGGAACGGCAGGATGCTGGAGAAGATGTGCTCCCCGCTCTGTCCGGTGGCGCCGAGCTTCATGTTTTCGAGCACGGTCAGCAGGCCCAGAGACTTCGTCAGCTGGAACGTGCGCACCTGCCCCATTCGCGCCGTCTTGTACGCGGGGATGCCGGCGAGGTTGGTGCCGTCGAACGACCACGAACCCTCATTGGGCTTGTCGAAACCGGTCAGCAGGTTGAACAGCGTCGTCTTGCCAGCGCCATTGGGACCGATGAGCGCCGTGATGGCACCGCGCGGAATCTCGAGGTGGTCGACATCCACCGCGACGAGCCCGCCGAACTCGCGCTTGACGCCGTCGGCGACGATGATGGGGTCGACCTTCGCGCACCCGGGGCCTGCCTCGCCCTTGTGCAGTCCGGTGGACTTCGGGCGGGGGGTCGGCGGTGCGGCGTCAGCGGACAAAGGTCAACTCCTTCTTGCTCCCGAGGATGCCTTGCGGGCGGAAGATCACCAGCAGCATGAGCGCCAGGCCGACGAGCACGAAGACCAACTGCTGCGCCTGCTCGGCGGTCAGGAACGGCAGCCAGCCGATGTCCACCAGGGCGGGCAACAGGTTGGAGAGGAACGCTCGCACCACCCAGAACAGGATGGCGCCCAGCAGCGGCCCGAAGATCGTGGCCGCGCCGCCGAGGAGGAGCGCCGTCCACACGAAGAACGTCTGCGACGTGACGTACACGTTCGGATTCACGTTGGTGCCCATCGCCGTGACGATTCCGCCCGCCGCGATGATGACACCACCGACGATCAGGGCCTGCATCTTGAACGCGAAGACGTTCTTGCCGAGCGACCGCACGGCATCCTCGTCTTCGCGGATGCCGCGGATCACACGGCCCCACGGGCTGCGCATGAGCAGCCACACCAGCAGCATCGCGATGGCGATCGTGACCAGTCCGATGATGATGACCCACCACTGGTTGGCCGTGTAGGTCCAGGGCCCGAAACCGTAGCGACCCGGCGGGATCGGGTTGTTCGCCCCGCGGAAACCGGTGTGGAAGTTGAACAGGCCGTCCGCCGAACCGGTGTAGGTGCGCCAGGTGGAGGTGAGGAAGAGCAGCCGGAGCACCTCGGCGGCCGCGATCGTGACGATCGCGAGGTAGTCACCGCGAAGGCGCAGCGTGGGGATACCCATGATGAGGGCGAACCCGACGGCGGCGACCAGGCCGATGAGTACCGCGAGCCACCACGACACCCCGAAGGTGAGGATGGAGATCGCGAAACCGTAGGCGCCGATCGCCATGAAGCCGGCGACACCCATGTTGAGCAGGCCCGCGAACCCGAAGTGCACCGAGAGGCCGATCGCCGCCAGCGCGTACCCGAGGGTGGCCGGGGCGAGAATCTGTCCCAGTGTGTTGGAGAGGATTTGAAGGACGTTCATCGTTACCTACCCGATTCGCTCTCGGCGTCCGAGGATGCCCTGTGGGCGGAACAGCAGCACGACGATCAGCACGACCAGCGCGCCGACGTACTTGAGGTCGGACGGGATCCACAGGGTGGACACCTCCACGAGCAGGCCGACGATCAGCGAGCCGATGAGGGCTCCGAACGCGGTGCCGAGGCCACCGAGGGTGACGGCGGCGAAGATCAGCAGCAGGATGCTCGTGCCCATGTCCCACTTGATGCCCGGGCGGAAGTACGCCCACAGCACGCCGGATAGCCCGGCCAAGGCCGCTGCGACGATCCAGACGACGCGCACGACGGCATCGACATCGATGCCGCTCGCTGCGGCCAGCGACGGATTGTCCGACACCGCACGGGTCGCCCGTCCGATGCGCGTGCGCATCAGCCACCAGGCGAAGATCAGGATCACCACGAGCGAGAGCGACATGCTGAGCAGGTCAGTCACACTCAAGCGAATGGGGCCGAGGCCGGGGATGAGGGCGGGGGCAGCACCCGGAAGCTGCTGGGTACGTCCGCCGATCAGCATCTGGAAGATGTAGCGCAGCGCCAGCGACAGCCCGATCGAGACGATCATGAGCTGGACGGTCCCGAGCCCCTTGCGGCGCAAGGGGCGCCAGAGCCCGGCATCCATTCCCCAGCCGAACGCCGCACTGGCGATCACCGTCACAGGGAGCGCGATCCAGATCGACATGTCGAGGCCGACGGTGAGCAGCAGCGCGACCAACGCGCCGAACGTCACCATCTCACCATGGGCGAAGTTCGACAGCCCGGTGGTGCCGAACACGAGCGAGAGGCCGATCGCCGCGAGGGCGAGCATCAGGCCGAAGTTCAGCCCGTTGACGACGCGCGCGAGGAACTGATCGGCGAAACTCGTGGTCGTGCGTTCCGCGGCGGTGAGCGTGAAGTTCCAGGTGGCGGTGTGGGTGCGGCCGAACGTCACCTCGCGCGTGAATGAGAAGTCCGACGGAGCCTCGACTCCGGCAGGCAGCGAACCGGAGACCAGCTCCAGCGTCCAGGTGTCGTCCTTGTTGGGTACGCCCAGGCGGAACGAGCCGTTGTCCTGGGTGGTCGTCTCGGCATTGTAGCCCGGGCCGGTGACGGTGACCGTGGCGCCGACGACGGGCTGGCCACCGGTGCGGACGTTGCCCTGGATGGTGTAGGGCAGGTCCTCCGGTGCGGTGTCGTCGGTCGTCGCCACTGACGGCGCGGCCAAGGCGAACAGCATGAAGGCGGCGAACAGACTCGCAAACAGGGCGACGAGCGTGTGCCGTCTTCGACTGTCAGTGGGCGGCGTTCGGGTGATCGCCACTGGCACCTCCTTTGTGAGGCAGTCGGAGCCGGGACAGGTGGCAACCTCGGCGCCACCAACCGTATCCACAGATTGTTGCCTGAGTGTTTCCTGAGCGCAACCGCTCGTTCAGGTTTGTGGGGGAATTCGAGGAAAGCGGAACAGCTTAGAATCTACAGAGTCCGCTTGTGTAGGAGGCCCCGTGGAGCACAATGACCCGTTCGGTTTCGTCGGGCTGACGTACGATGACGTGCTGCTCCTGCCGGGGCACACCGATGTCATCCCCTCCGAAGCCGACACGTCGACGCGGGTCACCCGTCGCATCACCGTTGCGCTCCCGTTGCTGTCGAGCGCCATGGACACCGTCACCGAGGCGCGGCTCGCGATCGCGATCGCGCGGGAGGGCGGCATCGGCATCATCCACCGCAACCACGCCCTCGCCGACCAGGCCGCGATGGTCGATCGCGTCAAGCGCAGCGAGTCGGGCATGATCACCGACCCGGTCACCACGACCCCCGACGCGACGATCGACGAGGTCGACGTGCTGTGCGCGCAGTACCGCATCTCGGGTCTCCCCGTCATCGGCGAGGACGACCGGCTGGTGGGCATTGTGACCAACCGCGACATGCGGTTCGTGTCGGGATTTGAGCGTCACTCGACGAAGGTCCGCGACGTCATGACCCGCGAGGGGCTCGTTACCGGGCGCGCGGGCATCGGCGCCAACGAGGTGATCGCGCTGTTCGCGCAGCACCGCGTCGAGAAGCTGCCGCTCGTCGACGACGACGGCAAGCTGGTGGGGCTCATCACCATCAAGGACTTCGACAAGAGCGAGAAGTACCCGCTCGCGACCAAGGACGACCAGGGCCGACTCCGGGTGGGCGCGGCGATCGGGTTCTTCGGGGACGCGTGGGAGCGGGCCGAGGCGTTGCGGGATGCCGGGGTCGACGTCCTCGTCGTCGACACGGCGAACGGGCAATCGGCCGGCGTGATCGACATCATCCGGCGCCTCAAGGCGGACGAATCGTTCGCGCACATCGACGTCGTCGGCGGCAACGTCGCCACGCGCGAGGGGGCCCAGGCTCTCATCGACGCCGGGGTGGATGCCGTGAAGGTGGGTGTCGGGCCGGGCTCGATCTGCACGACGCGGGTGGTGGCTGGCGTCGGCGTGCCCCAGATCACCGCGATCTATGAGGCTTCGCTCGCGGCGCGGGTGGCCGGCATCCCCATCATCGCCGACGGTGGTCTGCAGTACTCCGGCGACATCGCCAAGGCGCTGGTCGCCGGAGCGGACACGGTGATGCTGGGGTCGCTGCTGGCCGGCACCGATGAGTCGCCCGGTGAGGTGGTGTTCCAGGGCGGAAAGCAGTTCAAGCTGTACCGTGGCATGGGGTCGCTGGGCGCCCTGCAGACACGCGGCAAGAAGACGTCGTACTCGAAGGACCGCTACTTCCAGGCCGACGTGCCCAGCGATGACAAGCTCATCCCCGAGGGGATCGAGGGCCAGGTCGCGTACCGCGGACCGGTGTCGGCGGTCGCCTACCAGCTGGTCGGCGGGCTGCGTCAGTCGATGTTCTACGTCGGGGCGCGCACGATCGACGAACTGAAGTCGCGCGGCAAGTTCGTGCGCATCACCTCGGCGGGTCTGAAGGAGTCGCACCCGCACGACGTGCAGATCGTGGTCGAGGCACCGAACTACAAGAAGTAGGCCTTTGTCAGCCGGTCGCCGATGAGCAGATCCACCGGGCGACCGAGGATCCACGCTGGGGACATCATCGGACGTTTCAGCCAGTGCAGCCGGGCCGGGACGAACGTCTCGAGTCCCGAGTCAGCGACGGGGCGGGCGCGCGGCGAGCACGACGCGCGCGCCGGGTAGGCTGGGCGGGTGAGTATGGACATCGAGTTGGGTCGAGCCAAACGCGCGCGACGGGCGTATGCCTTCGACGACATCGCCGTGGTTCCCTCGCGCCGCACCCGCAACCCCGAAGACGTCTCGACGGCGTGGTCGATCGACGCGTTCGGTTTCGAGATTCCCGTGCTCGGAGCGCCAATGGACTCCGTCATGAGCCCGCGCACCGCCATCCGCCTCGGGCGGCTCGGCGGCCTCGGCGTACTCGATCTCGAGGGGGTGTGGACCCGGTACGACGACCCCGAGCCGATGCTGGCTGAGATCGCGGGGCTTCCCTCCGACGAGGCGACCCGGCGGATGCAGGAGCTGTACGCCGAGCCCATCAAGCCCGAACTGGTGCGCGACCGGCTCGCCGAGATCCGCGATGCCGGCGTCACCGTCGCGGGGGCCCTGACCCCGCAACGCACCCAGGAGCTGAACGAGACCGTCGTCGCCGCCGGCGTCGACCTGTTCGTCATCCGGGGGACGACGGTGTCGGCCGAGCACGTGTCGAGCGTGGCCGAGCCGCTCAACCTCAAGAAGTTCATCTACGATCTCGACGTGCCGGTCATCGTCGGCGGCGCCTCCACGTACACCGCCGCGCTGCACCTCATGCGCACCGGTGCGGCCGGCGTGCTGGTCGGCTTCGGCGGCGGCGCGGCATCCACGACCCGTGTCACCCTCGGCGTCCACGCGCCGATGGCCACCGCGATCGCCGACGTCGCCGGCGCTCGCCGCGATTACCTCGACGAGTCCGGCGGGCGCTACGTGCACGTGATCGCCGACGGCGGGGTGGGCACCTCGGGGGACATCGTCAAGGCCCTGGCGATGGGGGCGGATGCCGTCATGCTCGGCGTCGCGCTCGCGCGCGCCACCGACGCCCCCGGTCGCGGCTACCACTGGGGTCCGGAGGCGACCCACCCGTCGCTGCCGCGCGGGCGCCGCGTCGAAGTGGACCAGGTCGTGCCGCTTGAGCAGGTCCTGTTCGGACCGGCCCCGGTCGCCGACGGCACCACCAACATCATGGGGGCGCTGCGCAAATCGATGGCGACCACGGGATACTCCGACCTCAAGGAGTTCCAGCGGGTCGAAGTCGTCGTCGCGCCGTACCGCAGTCGTCGATGACCGCGCCCGCGCGCGAGGAGTTCCCGCCCACCCTGCGCGAGGTCATGCTGCGTCCCTGGTGGCTGGGGATGCTCGCCGTGGCGATGGTCGTCGCGGGCGTGTTCGCGTGGCTCGGGCAGTGGCAGCTCGGCAACGCGATCGACACCGACCCGCCGCCGCCGGGCATGACCGAAGCGGTCCGGCCGCTCGCGGAGGTCACCGCGCCGGGGGAGTACTTGCCCGAGCCGTTCGTCGGTCAGCGGGTCGAGGCGAGCGGGACGTTCGTCGCGGGTGATTTCCTCGTGGTCTCGTCGCGGTTCAACGAGGGCATCGAGGGTTTCTGGGTGAGCGGCCAGCTGCGCGTGGCCGACACGGCCGAGCCGACCTCGCTCGCCGTCGCCCTGGGGTGGACGCCCGATCGCGCCGCCGCGGATGCCGCGGCATCCGCCCTCAACGACGCGCCGCCGCAGGAGGTCACCCTGCGCGGCCGACTCATCGCCGACGAGGGGCCGGCCGTACCGTCGCCGGCCGCGCCGATCACCGAGATGACACGGATGTCGCCGGCGGCCCTGCTCGGCTGGTGGCATGACATCGACGGGCTGGACGTCTACCGTCCGTACCTCGTGTCGGTCGGCGAGACGCCCGGACTGCAGACGATCGTCGCGGCGGCGCCGGAGGAGGGATCCGGCATCAACTGGCTCAACATCTTCTACGCCGTGGAGTGGGTGATCTTCGCGGGCTTCGCCTTCTACATGTGGTACCGGCTGGCGAAGGATGCCTGGGAGAAGGAGCTCGAGGACTTCTCGGACGGGCGACCGGATTCGGCCGACTAGACTGGGCGCATGCCCTCTTCGCCGAAACTCGCAACGTTTCCGGCCATCCGATCGGCGTTGAGGTTCTACCAGATCGCGTCGATCATCACCGGTATCGGCCTGCTGCTGCTGCTCGCCGAGATGATCCTGAAGTACACGCCGATCCACCTCGAGCTGTTCGCTGGCGGGTCCGGCGGATTCCTGTGGTTCGCGCCGGTGATCGTCGACGCCGACTGCCAGTGGTACTCGTTGTTCGTTCCCGGCGGGATGGGCTGCGAGATGACGTCGGCGGGCGACGGCGCGAACATCTCGCTGGCGATCCTCGTCGTCCACGGCTGGTTCTACGTCGTGTACCTGTTCGCGTGCTTCCGGCTGTGGAGCCTCATGCGGTGGCGTTTCCCGCGGTTCCTGCTGCTGGCCCTCGGTGGCGTGATCCCCTTCCTGTCCTTCGTGATGGAGGCCCGGGTCGCCCGTGAGGTGCGTGGCTACCTCACCGAACGCGAGGGCGAGGAACTCCACTCACACGCCGTCCGCTCATCTTTGACCCACGAGATCCCCACGGAGAACAAGCGGTGACAAGCCAGACCGAGACCGCACAGCGGCCCGTCCTCGTCGTCGACTTCGGAGCGCAGTACGCGCAGCTCATCGCCCGGCGGGTGCGAGAAGCCGGGGTGTACAGCGAGATCGTGCCGCACAGCGCCTCCGCCGACGACATCGCGGCACGCCACCCGGTCGCCATCATCTTGTCGGGCGGTCCTTCCTCGGTCTACGAGCCGGGAGCGCCGGCGCTCGACCCCGGCGTGCTGGAGCTCGGCATCCCGACCCTCGGCATCTGTTACGGCTTCCAGGTGATGGCCCGCCAGCTCGGCGGTGTCGTCGCCAACACGGGGCTGCGTGAGTACGGGGCCACGGATGCCACCGTCATCCACGGCGGGGTCCTGCTCGGGGACCAGCCGGTCGAGCAGAACGTGTGGATGAGCCACGGCGACCAGGTCTCGGAGGCTCCGCCCGGGTTCGAGGTGCTCGCGCGCACCGCGGCGACGCCGGTGGCCGCGTTCGGCAACGATGCGCGCGTGTTCTACGGGGTGCAGTGGCATCCCGAGGTCAAGCATTCCGATTTCGGCCAGCGTGTGCTGGAGAACTTCCTCCATAAGGCGGCGGGGCTCGCTTGCGACTGGACCAGCGGCAACGTCATCGCCGAGCAGGTGACGAAGATTCGTGCGCAGATCGGATCCGGACGGGTGATCTCGGCACTGTCGGGGGGTGTCGACTCGGCGGTGTCGACCGCGCTCGTGCACAAGGCCGTGGGCGATCAGCTCACCGCGGTGTTCGTCGACCACGGTCTGCTGCGCAAGGGCGAGCGGGAGCAGGTGGAGCAGGACTATGTGGCTTCCACCGGCGTCCGTTTGGTGACGGTGGATGCCCGCGAGCGGTTCCTCACGGCGCTCGCCGGGGTGAGTGATCCCGAGCAGAAGCGCAAGATCATCGGGCGCGAGTTCATCCGCGTGTTCGAGCAGGCCGAGGCGGACCTCGTCGCCGAGGCGGCGGCGGAGGGGGAGCCGGTTCGGTTCCTCGTGCAGGGCACGCTGTATCCGGATGTCGTCGAGTCCGGTGGCGGCACCGGCACCGCCAACATCAAGAGCCACCACAACGTGGGCGGGCTGCCCGAAGATCTGCAGTTCGACCTGGTGGAGCCGCTGCGCACCCTGTTCAAGGACGAGGTGCGGGCGATCGGTCGCGACCTGGGGCTTCCCGAGGCGATCGTCGCCCGGCAGCCGTTCCCGGGGCCGGGATTGGGTATTCGCATCGTGGGCGAGGTCACCGCGGACCGCCTCGAGATTCTGCAGGAGGCCGATGCGATCGCCCGTGAAGAGCTGACGCGTGCCGGACTGGATGTCGAAATCTGGCAGTGTCCCGTCGTGCTGCTCGCCGACGTGCGGTCGGTGGGAGTGCAGGGCGATGGCCGGACCTACGGGCATCCCATTGTGCTGCGGCCCGTCTCCAGCGAGGACGCGATGACCGCCGACTGGACCCGGCTGCCCTATGATGTGCTGTCGAAGATCTCCGGCCGCATCACCAACGAAGTGCGCGATGTGAACCGGGTCGTCCTGGATGTCACCTCCAAGCCCCCCGGCACCATCGAGTGGGAGTGACGCGCCGGCACGCGATGCGGTGACACGCGAAAGGCCGCCCGGCGTACCGGGCGGCCTTTCGCGTTGCGTCAGTTGCCGCGCAGGATCGCGATCATACGCAGGATCTCGATGTACAGCCACACGACGGTGACCATGATGCCGAAGCCGCCCATCCAGCCGAGCTGGCGGGGTGCGCCGTTGCGGACGCCGGTCTGGATCTGGTCGAAGTCCTGCACCAGGGAGTACGCGGCCATGATGACCACCAGCACGCCGATGATCAGGCCCAGCGGGATGCCGGCGATCGTGGCGCTGTACAGACCGAACATGCCCGAGGTGGCACCGGTCCACATCAGGACCAGGTTCACCAGGCCGAACACCAGGTAGCCCACCATCGCGATCAGGAAGATCTTGTTGGCGCGCTTGGAGGCGCGCACCTTGCCGCTGGCGAACAGTGCCAGGGTCACGCCCACGACCGAGAGCGTACCGATCGCGGCCTGGATCACGATGCCGGGCCAGATCATCTCGAAGTATGCCGAGATGCCGCCGACGAACAGTCCCTCGAACGCGGCGTAGGCGAAGATCAGGCCGGGACGGACCTTCTTGCGCGACGTGAAGATGACGACCATCGCGAGAACGAACCCGCCCAGGGCTCCGAGGATCCACGGCATGATCGTCGGCTGAGCGGTGGCCGCGACCGGCGACATCGTCCAGATCCAGCCCACGACCGCGGTCACCAGCAGGATCGCGAACAGGCCGAGGGTTTTCAGCACCGTGTCTTCGACGGTCATCCGACCGGTCTGAATGGCGTTTGCCGGGGGCGCGGTGTACATGCCCTCCAACTGTGCGTTGGCGGCAGCGTCGACGGACTGGTGCGCGGCCGACGCTGCCTGGGTCTGCGCGCCGGGCGCGACCGGCGGCGTCAGTCCGGGGCGCTGCTCCTGGAACGCCGGGTTGCTGAATGCGAAGTTGCCAGAGGCCATGGTCTCTCTACTCCAAGTCGTGGGGCAGCGGTGTGCTGCGCCCTTCCAGGCTATCGGACGGGTGAAACGGTGGGGCTGGTTTCCACCTGAGAGTGCGCTCACCTTCGTTCCGCCCCGCGCGAACAGCAGCCCGGCACTGCCGGTAGCGTTGACGGCATGCCGTCGCGCCCTCCGCTGATCATCGGCCACCGCGGCGCACCGGGGTACCGACCCGAGCATTCCCGTTCCTCCTACACGCTGGCCATCGAACTCGGGGTCGATGCCGTGGAACCCGACGTCGTGTTCTCCCGTGACGGCGTCGCGGTCGTGCGGCACGAGAACGAGATCTCCGCCACCACCGATGTCGCCGATCGTCCGCAGTTCGCGGCGCGGCGAACGACCAAGACGATCGACGGGACCGAACACACCGGATGGTTCACGGAGGACTTCACGTGGACGGAGCTGGCGACGCTGCGGTGTCGGGAGCGGCTGCCACGACTGCGTGCCGCGAGCGCCAGTTTCGACGACGAGCAGCCGGTGCTGAGGCTTCGCGACGTGCTCGATCTCGTGCGCGCGGCGTCCGTGGATCGTGGACGCGAGGTCGGGGTGGTGCTCGAGATCAAGCACGCCACGCATTTCGCATCGCGGGGATTCGACGTCGCAGCGCTCCTGGAATCCGAGATCGCGGACGCCGGCTGGACCGGTGGCCCGCTCACGTTCGAGTCGTTCGAGTCGACGGTGCTGCGCGAGTTGCGCGCCCGCGAGGTCGCGGGCCGGTACGTCTACCTCCTCGAATCCGACGGGCGTCCCGCCGATCTTGTGTCGGCGCACGGGAGCCGTGCGCCGAGCTACCGCGACGCCGTGACGCCGGAGGGCTTGGACCGCCTGGTCGGTGAGGTCGACGGCATCAGCGTGGACAAGAAGATGATCCTCGCACCGGATCGGCTCGGTCGTTCACACGGACCGACCGAGGTCGTCGCCGATGCCCACGCGCGGGGGCTCGTGGTGTATACGTGGACATGTCGTCCGGAGAATGCGTTCCTGGTGGGGGAGTTCCGTCGGGGCAGGGACCGCGCCGCTTTCGGTGATTACCTCGCGGAGTGGCGGATCATCGCGGATGCCGCCGTCGACGGGGTATTCGTCGACCATCCCGACCTGGGGGCGGCGTTCTTCCGCTAGCCGCAGCGCCGGCGACGGGCGCACGGACGACGATGGTGCCGCCCGTCGCGGGCGGCACCATCGTCATGATTCGTGTCGGCGTCAGGTCTGCCGGCGGTGCCGTCGTGTCACGGCCAGGCCGACGAGGATCGCGAGTGCCGCGACGGAGGTGATGCCGATGGGCAGCGCAGCGCTGCTCCCGGTCGCAGCGAGCCTCGCGTCGGCGTTCGCGGTGACACTGGTCGCGGTGGTAACCGCCCCGGTCGCCGGCTTCCCGCTGCCGCTGCCGGCTGCGGCGCCGCGACCGCTTCCGTCTTCGTCGCCGCTACCGCTTCCGCTGCCGGCTTCGTCGCCGCTACCGTCGCCGTCGCCGTCGCCGTCGCCGCGACCGCTACCGTCGCCGTCGCCGCTACCGTCGCCGTCGCCGCTACCGCTGCCGCTACCGTCGCCGTCGCCGTCGCCGTCGCCGGGTTCGGGGGCCGCGGCGGGGACATAGCTGATCTGTCCGCTGAAGGTGCCCGTGGCGGAATCGAGGGTGACCTCGGTCGCCCAGTTCAGCACGCTCGGATTCGTGGTGTCGTGCCAGGTGATCGTTCCGTCACCGACGGTACCGCTGCCGGTGCGGACCGCGACGGGGACGGCCGTGCCGGTGGCGTCGGTCACCGAGACCGTCGCGGTGGGCACGTCGACGATGGCGGGCCCGCCGTCGATGCGTTGCCGGGTGAGGTTCAGCCTGGTGGTGACCCAGACGTCTTCCAACGAACTGAGATCGGTGATCCGGTTGCCGGCGGCGCTGAGCACGTTCAGCAGCATCGGTCCTGCGGCCGGAGAGATGTCGGTGATCTCGTTGTCGTCGACGAGCAACGCACTGAGTCCGCCCATCTCCGCCACCACGCTGATGTCGGTGAGTCGGTTGTTGTTCAGCATCAGGGTTTCGGGTGACCGGCCTGCCAGCAGCGTGATGTCCTCGATCAGGTTGTTTGAGAGGTCCAAGACCTCCAGGGGACCTCCTGGGAGGTCGGACAGGTCGGAGATCTGGTTGCCGCTCATGGTCAGGATGTGGACGAACGTGAGATTGGCCAGCGGTGAGAGATCGCTGATCTCGTTGTCATCGACGCTCAGGCTGTAGAGCCAGCGTGCATGCTGCAGACCTTCCAGCGAAACCACGCCCCTGTCTTCGCACGACAGGAAGCTCAGATTCTGCATCGCCTCCTCGGTGACGTCGGCATCCGCGCGCATCCCCAACGCCTCCGCGACGCACGCCTGCAGGTTCGCATCTTCGAACTCCACGATCACGCCGACAGGCTCAGGGAGCCAATATTCGATCCGTCCGCCGAACGTGCCGGTGGCAGCTTCGAGGGTGACCTCCGTCTCCCACCTCAGCCAGCTCGGGTCCGCCGTACCGGGCCAGGTGACCGTTTCGTCGCTCAGGACACCGTCGCCAGCGGCGACCGTCAGCGGGACGAGCGCACCGGCCGGATCGGTGACCGGAACGATCGGGGCGGGCACATCGACCACGAGCGGACCGCCGTCGATGACCTGCCGGCTGAGGTCCACCGTGCTGCCCACGACGGTGTCCGCCAGCGAACTGAGATCGGTGATGTGGTTACCGGCGGCGTCCAGCTCTTCGAGCAGCGTCGCGCCGGTGACCGGGGAGATGTCGGTGATGTCGTTGTCGCTGACCTGCAGTTCGACGAGCTCGCCCATCGTTTCCACGGCGCTGATATCCGTGATGTGGTTGTGGTTCAGCCGCAGTGTCTCGATCCGTTGGCCTGCGAGCGGCGAGATGTCCTCGATCCGGTTGTATTCGAGGTTCAGGATGTCGGCGACGTTCGGGATCGACGAGATATCGGAGATTCTGTTCTGGCTGAGGGAGAGCACGTGGACGAAGGTGAGGCCGGACAGCGGAGAGATGTCCCTGATCGAGTTCGCGTCGAGGCGGATGCTGGAGAGCCAGGTCCCGTACTGCAGCCCCTCCAGAGAGGTCACGCCCCTCCCTCGACAATCCAGAAAGTCCAGCTCCGCCATGTCGTCCTCGGTGATGTCCACTTCCGGGGAAACGCCCAATAACTCCGTGACACACGTCCTCAGGTTCACATCGTCGAAGACCACCGCATCGTCGGGCGCGGCGAAGGCGGGTGTCGGTGCGAGTGTCAGCGCTGCGATGGCCGCAGCGGCGGCGACCGGTGCGATCGGCGGCGTCCGCCGGCGTCGGTTCGGTGCAGAGTCGTCGGTCGTTCCGATGTCGAGCATCGTGCTGCTCATCCCCAATCTTGTCCCCAGCAAGGTCGAACTGTGCGCTTCACCACATGACGTTCCGCTGTGTGCACCCCCACGGTGCGCAGCGCGTCCGGCCTTCGTGAAGTGGCTCACAGTCGCGCGCAGGCCCGTCCCGAACCTAACACATCGCCTCCCGTTTGCTCACCGCGATGCCGATTCTCGTGGGGTGGCGGCAAGATGAGGATCCTCTCATCCCCACCCTCCCTTCTTATGCCCGCCCCGCGCGGGCGAATAACCTGGCCAGTACACAGGGGGGTCCGGTCTGGTTTCGGGCGGGTTACCACTTCCCCGTACCGAAAGGCGGCCCATAGGTGCTTAGAAGAACCATGGCAGTGGTGGGAGCGATCGCGCTCACCCTCCCGGCGACTGCGGCGTTTGCTGCAACCGAGAGCGATGACCCGACCTCGTCGTTCGCGACGTCACCCTCACGCGGGACGATCGATTCGTCGTTCGAGTCGATGGTCGTCGGTTCCGATGGTCACACGAACGTCATCGTGGAGCTGTCCGGCGATCCGGTCGCGGTCGTGGAGGCAGATTCCGACGGTGACCTCACACAGGCCGAGCGCGATGCGATCCGTGGTGACCTCGAGCAATCCCAGCAGCCGATCGCCGAGACGGTCGAATCGCTCGGCGGCGACGTGCAGGCCCAAATGCAGTCGGCCTACAACGGCATGCAGGTCTCGGTGCCGGCGGAGGCGATCGACACCCTCGCCGATCTCCCGGGCGTGGTCGCGATCCACCCGGCGACGACGTTCACCCAGGACAACGCGACCTCCGTCCCGTTCCTCGGCGTGCCGCAGGTCTGGGAAGACACCGGCTACACCGGAGCGGGCACCAAGATCGCGATCATCGATTCGGGCATCGACTACACCCACGCCGACTTCGGCGGTCCGGGCACCGTCGCGGCGTTCGAAAAGGCGGCCGGGACCTCCACCGAGCCGGCTGATCCCGCACTGTTCGGTCCGGATGCTCCCCGAGTCAAGGGCGGCATCGACCTCGTCGGCGACGATTACGACGCCGGGGGATCCGCCACCAGCCGGGTGCCTGTGCCGGACGACAACCCGCTGGACTGCGGAGGCCACGGGACACACGTGGCAGGGACTGCCGCCGGCAGCGGCGTGCTCCTCTCCTCGGGCTCCACGTTCGAGGGGCCGTACGACTCGGAGACGGCATCGCACGACTTCATCGTCGGCCCGGGCGTCGCGCCGGAAGCCGATCTGTACGCCGTGCGGGTCTTCGGTTGCGACGGCACCACCGACGTGGTGGTGCCGGCGATCGACTGGGCCGTCGAGAACGGCATGGACGTCATCAACATGTCGCTGGGCTCCACGTTCGGACGCGCCGACACTCCCGAAGCGATCGCAGCCACCAACGCGGTCGGCGCGGGCGTCGTCGTCGTCGCATCCGCCGGCAACGCGGGACCCTCGCCCTACATCACCGGCTCGCCCGGCACAGGCGAAGGTGTGATCTCGGTGTCGGCCGTCGACAGCAGCCCCAGCTTCCCAGGCGTGCAGATCTCTGTGGACGGGACGAACG
>NZ_JBKEAY010000053.1:0-4051 GCF_047972865.1 Microbacterium sp. | reverse complement strand
ACGGTGCAGGAGCACGCGACACGGATCATGACCGAGTACGGCGTGCAAGCTACACCGGCCGAGATACGCGAGTTCGTGCAGGTTGCGACATCGTTGGCGATGGAGGATTGCTTCTCGGTCCTCCCGCACGGCGCACCCGCCCCGGAGCATGTGGCGCACCTGACGAGCCTGCGTGTGGTGCAGGCGGAGACGGCGCTGCGCGACCTCATCGCCGCGCGCATCCCGCAACAAGACCCGGAGCACCTGGACGCGCTCACGGCGGCGCGCAGGCACGGCCTGGATGCCGGGCAGGAGCGGGCCGCCGCCGCGGTCGCATCGACCGATCCGCTCGTGGTCGTGGAAGGCGCAGCAGGGAGCGGGAAGACGACGATGCTCGCCGCTGCAATCGAGGTCGCCGCACGGCACGGGCGGGTGTCGCAGGTGGTTGCGCCGACGTTGCGCGCCGCGCAGGTCGCGCACGATGAACTCGGCGTGCCCGCAACATCGGTTGCGGCGCTCGTGCACGCGCACGGGTGGCGATGGAACAGCGACGGCGTATGGACGCGCCTCGCACCCGGCGACACCGACCCCGAAACCGGACGCACCTACCGCAGCCCATCCGAGGGCGCGCGGCTGGCGCGGGGTGAGCGGGTGATCGTGGACGAGGCTGGGATGCTTGACCAGGACACCGCAATCGCGTTGCTCACCGTCACCGCAGAAACAGGCGCGACGGTCGCGCTCGTCGGGGATCGTGCGCAGCTCGCGGCGGTCGGGCGCGGCGGTGTGCTCGACATGGCCGCACAGCTTCGGGGGGCACGTTCGACATGGCCGAGGTGCATCGCTTCACCGACCCCGCTTATGCCGAGGTCACGGTGCGGATGCGCGACGGACGCGACCCTGGCGAGGTGTTCGACCGGCTCACCGCGCTCGGACTCGTCCACCTGCACACGAGCGACGAGGACGTGCGCGAGCACATCGCCGAGCAGCACCGGGAGGGAGAAGCCGTCACAGTGACCTCCAACGAGGAGGCCCGCGCTGTCAACGCGCGTATCCGTGACGAGCGAGCGTCGCGCGACGAGGTCGACGACCACCGCACCGCCACCGGCAACGACGGCCTCCCCATCGGAGCCGGAGACGTGATTCAAACGCGCAAGAACAACACCAACATCGGTGTCGCGAACCGGCAGAACTGGATCGTGCAACGAGTCGATGAGGACAGGGCATTGCGTGTGCGCGAGCCCGGAAACGGGAGGAAGCGGCAGCGCACTGTGCGCCTGCCTGCCGAGTATGTGGCCGAGCACGCGCACCTGTCGTACGCGGCGACCGCCTACGGAGTGCAGGGCGCGACCGTCACCGGGTCGCACACGATCCTCACCGACGCGACCAGCGCCGCAAGTGTGTATGTCGGCATGACTCGCGGCCGCAAACAGAACCTGTTGCACGTCGTGGCCGAGAGCCAGGAGCATGCGCGGGAGCAGTCGCGGTGATGGAACGCGACCGTGCCGACCGGGGCCTCACCGACGCAACCCAGCGCGCAGCCGAGGACGTGCGCGGCCTGGTGAAGGACGGCCCCGCAAGGTTCGTCAACGAAGAGATTGCCGCCCTCACGAAGAGACCTGACGATGCCGCGAAGCATGCCGAACGGTGGGCGAAGATCGCGGAAGCGCTGACCACGCAGGCCGCCCGGCACGAGGCCGAGGATGCCGACGCGGTAAGGGTGGTCGAGGCGGCACGGAAGCAGGCGGAGCAGATTCGAGCGAGCGTGAGTGCGCCCCTGATGATCGCCGCCGAAAGGGATGGACACGCATACGCTGAGACGAGCGCGACCAAAGCCGACGCGGATGAGCGCTTACTGGCAGCCCCGAGGTTCGGGAAGTCGAAAGCGCGCCGTGCCCAGCGCGCGGCGACCGAGCGAGCCGATCAGGTACGGGCCAGGCTCCGCGAGTGTTGGGGCAGCACCCCCGAGTGGCACCAGGCCGTCGACGCCTGGGTGTCGAGCGTCACCGATCGCGCGACCGAGCACACACCCGAAGTCACGCAAGCCGCAGAAGCGCTGAACGAAGCGGAAGGCGCGACGAGAGCCGCCTCTGAACGGCACCGCACAGCACGCCGTGCTTTGCTCGGGAAGCTCTACGGGGCAGAGCGGGTACGCCGTAATCCACTCCGTTACGAACTCACCAGGCCGGAACGCGAGGCTCAGCAGTGGGCGCGCAGCGCGCAGGGTATGCGGGCGGAGATTGCCGAACTCCAATCGCTCCCACTCGAGCAGGCCGCCGCCCGTATCCGACAGCAGCGAGTCGAAGCAGCCGCCGTGCACAGGGAGCAAGAGCAAGCGCTGGCGGCCCGTGCCGATCAGATGCGGGAGAGCTTCGCGCAACGGGAGGCGGAGCGCCGACGCTCCGGCCCGCAGCGCTCCGGCCCATCGCTGGGCTTGTGAGTGCTATCAGTCGGCCTCGTCGCGGAGGAGAGTTTCGTAGTCGCGACCGCCGTAGAAGACACCGTGAATCTCGACCGTCTCATCGGTCACAGCGAAGGCGATGACCACGCGGCGGCGGAACCCAATTGTCCGCAACCCCGGCCGCAAGTCATCGCGTGCGAAACCCACCAGCGGGAAGTCTGCGAGGCTGTCGCAGTAGTCGAAGATTGCCGTCACATATCCCTCGGCCCGATCCGGGAAGCCGGACTGCTCCGCAATCCACTCATACAGGTCAGTGAGCTGCCCGCTGGCGCGGGGCGAGTAGACGACGGTGCGGGTCACGATCCGCTTTCAGCCAGCCGCTCCCGATGCACACGGGCCAGGCGTGCGCGCATGTCTTCGGAGCTGATCGCCTGCGAGGGGTCAGCCCGCAACTCGTCATAGGAGGCGACGACCTCGGAGCGCAGCCAGGTCTCCACCGCGTCCTCGCGAGCAAACAGGGCGCGCAGGCCGTCGCGGACGACCTCACTCTCACTCGCATACGCGCCAGATGCGACGCGATCCTTCAACGCCTCCGCCATATTGTTCGGGAGAGTGATGCTGAGCTGCTTCGTCGTCCGCACGATGAGACCCCACTTCCAGTAGGACTCAATCCTACTCCTGCGCTATGCGAAATGGAATCGCCCTCGTTGTGAGTTGCATCGGTCAGATGCACACCACTCACCAAGCGGGCAGAATCGACGACCCCCAGTTCTTTGCTCAGTCACTACTGCGGGCGCTTGTGCTCCCACGGCTCTCCCGGTGGCCAAGGATCAGTGAGACCGAAGAACCGGAATTTGTCAGGGCGGGTGAGGCCGGTGGGTGTTAGGCGGCGAGTTGGAGGTCGTCGGGTGGTGGTTGGTTGATCCAGGCCGCGGGGTCGCGGTTCAGGGTTTTCGGGTGCGTGTGCGCGCGGGTGCTGAATCGTTCGGGGTGTGTCTGGCGGGCGGTCTCGAGGGCGGCGTCTTGGTCGCGGTCGATGTGGTCCGCGAGCCCGTAGTGGACATCGGCGGGGGTGTGCATCCCGATCCCGGTGTGCCGGTGGTGGTGGTTGTAGGCGTCGACGAACTCGTCGATGAGCTGGCGGGCATCGGCGGGGCTGTTGAACCGGTCGGGGAAGGTGGGCAGGTACTTCATCGTTTTGAACAGCGCCTCGGAGTACGGGTTGTCGTTGGATACGTGGGGTCGGGACCGGGGCTTTGTGACGCCGAGGTCGGACAGCAGGGTAGTTACGGTCTTCGAGGTCATTGACGGGCCACCGTCGGAGTGCACGACCTGCGGGGTGCCGTGGATCCCGAACGCGTCGAGCATCATCTCCTTGGCGAGCAGACCGTCTTCGGTGGCGTGGACGATCGCGCCGACGATGTAGCGGGAGAAGATGTCGATCATCACGTACGCGTCGTAGTAGACCCCCTTGACCGGGCCAGCAAGTTTCGTGATGTCCCACGAACTTTGCCGATGTCGGCATAGCAGCTGTTATGCCGACGTCGTGGTTTTGCCGATGTTGCGGCCGGACCCCAGCTCTGGGGCGGTCTCCGGGCCGAGGAGGTCGGCATAATCAACGCACTGTGATCGGCTGGTCTCCTCAATCATCGAGGAGACAAGGAGCTGGTCATG
>NZ_JBKEAY010000049.1:0-17386 GCF_047972865.1 Microbacterium sp. | reverse complement strand
TCGAGTTCGGCGACCGCGTCGCGGATCGTCCAACCGATCACATCGGGGATCGCGATCGGTTCCGGTCCTTTCGAGACGACGAGCGTCACGGTGTCGTCGGGTCGGAAACTGCCACCGCCGTCACGGTCCAGCATGCGGATGACATGGCCCTCATCCACGTCGTCACTGAACTCCTCGGTCGTCGCGACCTGCAGGCCGACGCCCTCCAGGGTCGATGTCGCAGAGTCGATCGAGTCCCCCGTGACGTCGGGGACCGGTCCCAGCGAGACGCGCAGTTCGGCCGTCGATCCCTCCAGTACGGAACACCCCTGGGTGCATTCGACAGGCTCGGTTCCCTCTTGCTCTGTGACGAACACGCGCACGACGGTGCCGTCGGCCAGGTCGGTGAAGAACTCGGGCCGGTCGGTCACCTCGATGTGAGCCTTCCGGAGGGCGGCCGTCGCCTCGTCATCGGTCATGCCCTGCAGCCGCGGAAGGTCGGCGGAGGCCGGCCCGGTCGAGACGATCACCGTCACCGGTGCGCCCCTCTCAACCCGCGCGCCGGCTGCCGGGTCGGTCGCGATGACCTCGTCGGCGGGAATCTCTAGACTGTGCTGTTCGCCGGGCTCGGCGACGAGCTCGCGCGCCGCGAGCGCGTCCGCGGCTTCGTCGTACGTGCCCCCGGCGACCTCGGGCACCTCGATGAGCGAGCCCGGTCCGGAGCCGAACCACCAGCCCACCCCGGCGGCGGCGCCAGCGAGCACGAGCACGAGGGCGATGAGCCACCAGCCCTTGGCGGCGTTGCGCCGCGTGCGGCGCCGCAACCTGGTCGCGTTGTCCGGTCCGGCGGTGACCAGCGGTGCCGTGAATGTGCCCGGGAGGATCTTCGTCACTTCATGAGAGTCGATGCCGTCGTCGACGGCGATCGGCCCGGTCGGAGCGCTCCGGACGACCTGCGGGTGCACGCCGAGGTCGTCCTCGATCTCCCGCAGACGGTTCAGCATCGCCCGCGCGTCGACGGGACGATCGTCGGGCTCCCGCTCGGTGGCCCACAGCACCAGTTCGTCGAGCTGCTCCGGGATGCCGGGGTTCTTCGCGCTGGGCCGCGGCACCGAATCGGTCGCGTGCTGGTAGGCGATCTGCATGGGCTGCTCGCCCTTGTAGGGCTGCTCACCGGCGAGCATCTCGTACAGCATGATCCCGAGCGCGTAGATGTCGCTGCGGGCGTCGGCGGTGCCGCGGGTGACCAGTTCCGGCGCGAGGTAGGCGATCGTGCCCAGAAGCATCTGCCCCGACGCGGTGTTGGCGGTGGTCGCGCGGGCCAGGCCGAAGTCACCGATCTTGATGCGGCCGTCCTCGGCCAGCAGCACGTTCTCGGGTTTCACGTCACGGTGGACGATGCCGGCGCGATGCGCGGCGGCCAGCCCCGACAGGATGGCGTCCATGATCGTGATGGTCTGCGGGATCGACAGCCGACGCTGTTCGCGGAGTAGTTCGCGCAGCGTGATGCCGGGCAGGTACTCCATGACGAGGTACGCCATGTCGCCGTCCTGCCCCTGGTCGAAGACGTTGACGACGTGGGAATCGGCCAGGCGCGCCGCGGCGCGCGCCTCCTGGATGAACCGGTCCTGGAACACGGAGTCGTCGGTG
Source organism: Microbacterium sp. (assembly GCF_047972865.1). Classification (GTDB taxonomy): domain Bacteria; phylum Actinomycetota; class Actinomycetes; order Actinomycetales; family Microbacteriaceae; genus Microbacterium. Next base: position 15,757 of record NZ_JBKEAY010000049.1, on the reverse strand, counting down.
AGGTGTCCGTGCATGACCTTCAGCGCGATGCGGCGCTCGAGGCGCAGATCGGTCGCGACGTAGACGGTGGCCATGCCGCCACGGGCGATCCGGGCGCGCACCCGATACCGGCCGTCGACCAGTCGGCCGATCAGCGGGTCGGTTGGCTGGCTCGAACTCACGGGGAGAGTCTACGGAGCGCGGGCCCCGACCCCGGGCAGCGGCTCACCCCTGCGGGCGCACTGGACCACCGCTGTGTGCGGCCGTCGGTCGAGGTGAGACGATGGAGGGGTGACGATATCGACGGAATGGCTCACACTCGCCGAGGTGGCCGAAGCCACCGGCGAACCGGTGGGCCGCGTGCACCGTTTTCTCGACGACAGGCACCTGGTCGGCTCGCGCCGCGATGGCCCGCTGAAGGTGCCGGCGGTGTTCCTGGTAGAGGGCCGACCGCTTCCGTCCCTGCGCGGCACGGTGATCGTGCTGCAGGATGCCGGGTTCTCGGACGACGAGCTCATCGACTGGCTGATGGATCCGGAACCCTCGATCGGTGTGGCTCCGATCGAGGCGCTGCTGGCTGGCCGCAAGAGTGAGGTGCGCCGCGTCGCCCAGACGCTCGCCTGATCCTGCTCAGGCCCGCCGAGCGGTCGCCGCGCGCGCGAGATCGCGCAACCGCCCGACGGTGTGGGTGCCCAGCGGCGCGCCCCGCAGCGCGCGATCGGCCCGCTCCGTGTAGGCCGCGATGTCTGCCTCGACGCGGGCCAGCGCACCGGTGTCGACGATCGTGTTCTGCACGGCGGCGATCTGCGCCGCGTCGAGGTCGGGGTCGCCGAGCAGTTCGTCCAGCAGGCGACGGGCGCCCGGGGCCAGCGCGTCCCGGGCGTAGGCGATGAGCAGGGTCCGCTTGCCCTCACGCAGATCGTCGCCCGAGGGCTTGCCGGTCACGGCCGCGTCGCCGAAGACCCCGAGGATGTCGTCGCGCAACTGGAAGGCGAGTCCGATCGGAAGCCCGAACTCCGACAGCGCCTGGCGTTGGGTCGGTGTCGCCCCCGCCAGTTCGGCGCCGATCAGCAGCGGCTGCTGCACGCTGTAGCGCGCCGACTTGAGGGTCGCCACGAGCAGCGCGCGCTCGGCCTGGCCTGCCGGATCGGCGTCGGCGTTCCCGGCTTCGGCGGCGATGTCGAGGTATTGACCGAGCGTCACGTCCCGGCGCATGCGGCCGTAGCGGCGGCGCGCGTCGGCGGCGTGGGCGGCCTCGCTCAGGCCTTCCTCGAAGAGGTCATCGCTCCAGGCCACCAGCAGGTCGCCCAGCAGGATCGCGGCGGAACGGCCGAACCGAGCGGCATCGCCGGCCCAGTCGGAATCGCGGTGCTGCGCTTCGAGTCGTCGATGGGCCGAGGGTCGCCCGCGCCGGGTATCGGAGTTATCGATGATGTCGTCGTGCACCAGCGCGGCGGCCTGGAAGATCTCCAGCGCGGCGGCCGCAGCGATCACCGACTCCTCGGCCGTTTGCGGGGCGCCAGCGTGCTCGCGCACCGCGTCCCAGCCGGTGAGGCAGAACCGGGCCCGCAACCGTTTCCCGCCGCCGGTCGCGGCGGCTGCCTCGGCCACGAGAGAGGCGGCGTCGTCGCCCATGTCGACGACGGCATGCGCCTGCTCGGCGACGAACCTTTCCAGTCGCTGAGAAACGGTTTCGATCGCGTCCGGAGTCGGGTTCACGGGCCTAGCCTAGTTCTCGTACCCGCGCGTACAATCGAGTCAGATCTACACCGCCGACGAGGGAGAAGCATGCCGCTGTCAGAACAGGACCAGCGTCTGCTGGACGAGATGGAACGCCATCTCATGCGCACTGACGCCGACGTCGTGAGTGCCTCTCGCGAAGGGCGGTCGCTCAGCTACCGGAACATCGTGTACGGCACGATCCTCGTCCTGGTCGGTCTGGCCGGACTGCTCGTGGGCGTGTCGACGAGCCTGGTCGTCGTGGGCGTGATCGCCTTCGTGGTCATGGTCGGCGGCGTCGTCCTGGCCGTGACACCGACGCGTGGCTCGGGCGCCCGCGCGCGCCCGCAGGCGGGCGCGGCCACCGCCGCTCCACCGTCCTCCACCTCGTTCATGGACCGCATGAACAACCGTTGGGACAAGCGCCAAGAAGGGCGCTGACCCGCACCGATTCGAAAAGCACCGACCTTCGGGTCGGTGCTTTTTTGTGTCTGCGGGGAGCGATTCCCGGGAATCGATAGTGAAGTGGAGGAAAGTGGAGTAAAGTGGCGCAAAACGTGGTGGGACAGACAGGGGAAGGCGGTGCCGAGACGATGCTGCTGGGTACCCACACCCCGAAACTCGACGACAAGGGCCGCGTCATCCTGCCGGCCAAGTTCCGCGACGACCTCCGTGGGAGCGTCGTCGTGACCCGCGGTCAGGACCGGTGCCTCTACCTGTTCAGCGAGGCCGAGTTCGAGCGCCTCTACGAGAAGATGCGCGAAGCGCCGCTGACCAACAAGGACGCCCGCGGCTTCCAGCGCATGTTCCTGTCCGGGGCGAGCTCGGAAAAGCCCGACAGCCAGAACCGCATCACGATCCCGCCGCACCTGCGCACCTACGCGAACCTCGAGCGCGAGCTCGTCCTCACCGGCGTCGGGGCACACGCCGAGATCTGGAACGCCGACGCGTGGAACGCCTACGCCGACGGCAACGAAGACACCTATTCAGACATGGAGCAGGAGGTGATTCCGGGACTGTTCTGAGCCCCGCCCGTGACTCCCAGCCGCACGCCCTGACACACCTTCCCCGGTAGCAGGTCGGAGCGGATGGGGATCAGGGGCGGGGGTCGGCCCCCACCGCCATGGACGTCCGCGACATCCACACTCCGGTTCTGCTCGACCGCTGCATCGAGTTGCTCGCCCCCGCGCTCTCGCACGAGGGCGCGGTCCTCGTCGACGCGACGGAGGGCATGGGCGGGCACTCCGAAGCGCTGCTGGAGCGTTTCGGCGGCATCCACCTGATCGGCCTGGACCGCGACACCGCAGCGCTGCGCATCGCCGGACAGCGGTTGTCGCGTTTCGGCGATCGGGTGACGCTCGTGCACGCGGTGTACGACGGCATCGTCGACGCCGTCGCTCAGGCCGGCCGGACCCGCGTCGACGGCATCCTGTTCGATCTCGGCGTCTCGTCGCTGCACCTGGACGACGCCAGCCGTGGCTTCTCGTACGCGCATGACGCACCGCTGGACATGCGGATGGACCAGACCGACGGCCTCACCGCAGCGGACATCCTCGCCACCTACGCGGAAGGCGACCTGCGCCGCATCTTCGAGCGCTACGGCGAGGAGAAGCTCGCGGCGCGGTACGCGCGCGCGATCGTCGCGGCGCGGGCCGACGGCGCGATCACGCGCTCGGCGCGACTCGTCGAGATCCTGATCGCGGCGACACCGGCCGCTGTGCTGCGGGAGCGTGCGGGGCACCCGGCCAAGCGCGTTTTCCAGGCGTTGCGCATCGAGGTCAACACGGAGCTGGCCGTGTGGGAGCGAGCGCTCCCCGCGGCGATGGGGCTGCTGCCGGTGGGAGGGCGCATCGTGGTCATGAGCTATCAGTCGTTGGAGGACCGGTACACGAAGCGGGTTTTCGCGGCGGCATCGTCGTCGACGGCGCCGGTGGGACTGCCGGTGGAGCTTGCGGAGCACGCGCCGAGGTTCCGGCTGCTCGTCAAGGGCGCGGAGCTGGCGTCGGCGGATGAGCGCGTCGCCAACCCGCGTGCGACACCGGTGCGGCTGCGGGCCGCGGAGCGTTTGCGAGCCGCGGCATGAGCGCGGATGCCCTTCCGGTCGCGCGCCGGCAAGCCGTTCCGGAGACACCTCCGCCGCCGCGTCGCTTCCGCGCGCTCGACCGTCCCCGGCCGGCGCGCCGCCCGCGTGTGCTGTACGGCATCATCGCGGTCGCCGGCGCCTGCGCGATCGGCGCGGCGCAGCTGGGTCTGTCCATCCTGACCACGCAGGGGTCGTACGAACTGGCCGCGCTGACCGGTCAGCAGCGGGAGTTGTCGCAGCAGCGTCAGGTCCTCGAGGACTCCGTCGTCGGCCTCAGCTCCCCGCAGTACCTGGCCGCCAACGCGTCGGCCCTGGGCATGGTGACCGGGCAGGAGCCCAACTACCTGCGGCTGAGCGACGGGCAGATCATCGGAACCGGCCAGCCGGCCAGCGGATCCACCAGCGTGCACGCACTCCGTGACGCAGCCGTCGCGAACGCGCTGGTCAGCGGAACCTCGCTGGCCACCGACCCCGACGCGACCCTCGACACCGGGGCCACGGTCGAACTGGGATCCGTCGCCAATACGCCGACACCCCCGCCGATCGCCGACGGACTGCCCACGCCCACCACACACTGAGATACATGACGACTCGAGCGACCCGAAGCCAGCGTCGACGCACCGTCGTCGCGCTCGCCGTGGTTCTCATCGTGCTGGCCGCCTTCGTCATCCGTCTCGTGGACATCCAGGTGGTCAACGCGAACCAGCACATCAGCGACTCGCGCGACCTGGCCACCGAGACCGCCCGCGTCGTGTACGGTGCCCGCGGCGAGATCACCGACACGCACGGGGCAGTGCTGGCCACCAGCACCACGCTCTACGACGTCCAGGTCGACCCGATGATGGCCGCCAAGGGGATCGCCGCCACCGACGCCGACGGGAAGAAGATCCTCGACGACGAGGGCCAGCCGGTGACCATCGAGTGGACCGAGCTCGCCGCTGCGATCGCCGAGATCACCGGGCAGGATGCCGCGAAGGTAGCCGCCGTGGTGACCGATGCCGTCGCGGCAGACCCCGCCGACCGGTTCGAGTACATCACGCGTTACGCGTCGACGGCCACCTACCGGGAACTGGCTGAGCTGGAGCTCCCCTTCCTCACGTTCCCGCCGCACCCGGCCCGCACCTACCCCGACGGCGCGGTCGCCGGGAACATCGTCGGCTTCGTCGGTTCCGACGGCACCCCGCTGGAGGGGATCGAGTCGGTCGAGGAATCGTGCCTGGCCGCCGAGGACGGCAGGGTCCTGTACCAGCGCGGCGCCGACGGGGTGATCATCCCCGGGACGGAGGAGACCGAGAAGGCGACTGACGGGGGCACCCTGCGCCTCACGATCGACGCGGATCTGCAGTGGTACATGCAGCAGCTCATCGCCGAGGAGACCGACCGGCTTCGCGCGAACTGGGGCGGGATCGTCGTCGTGGAGGTCGCGACCGGTAAGATCCGCGCCGCCGCGGAGACGGCCAGCGTCGATCCGAACGACGTCGGAGCGTCGGCGCCGGAGGACCGGGCCTCGCGTCTGCTGCGCTACTCGTACGAGCCCGGATCGACGTTCAAGCCGGTCACGGCGGCGACCGCGATCGAACAGGCCGGGTTGACCTCGGCATCCACCGTGGTCGTTCCCGACCGGAAGGTGTTCGCCAATGGCGCGGTCATCAACGACTCCGAGCATCACGCGACCGAGACGCTCACCCTCGCGGGCGGGCTGGTGCGCTCTTCGAACGTCGCGATGTCGCAGTTCGGCGCGCTCGTCGACCCGGAGACCCGGTTGGAGTATCTGCAGAAGTTCGGCGTCGGCGAAGGCACCGCGTTGAACTGGCCCGGCGAGCCGCAGGGAACCTACATCCCGGTCGACCAGTGGGATAACCAGACCTACTACACGACGACGTTCGGTCAGGCGTTCACGGTGACGGTGCCGCAGGTCGCCAGCGTGTACCAGACGATTGCCAACGACGGGGTGCGGATGCCGCTCAGTCTGGTGGAGTCGTGCACGAGCGCGGACGGTGTCGTGCACGCACCCGACCTGCCCGCACCGACCCGCGTGATCGACAAGAGCACCGCGGCCGAGGTCGGGCTCATGCTGGAGAACGTCTTCGCGCAGGGGACCCTCGCCGACGACGTCGCCATTGACGGATACCGAATGGCAGGCAAGACCGGAACCGCGCAGGTTCCGAACGGCAAGGGCGGTTACAAGTCCGGTGTGTACTTCACCTCGCTGGTCGGATATGCTCCGGCCGACGATCCGCAGTATGTTGTTCTGACGGTGTTCGACGAACCGAAGAAGACGCGCATGTCGTCGGCGAACCGCCCCGCATTCACCCAGGCGATGACCCAGGTGCTCAAGCACTACCGGATCATGCCGTCGGAGTCGGAGACTTCGCTGCTGCCGGTGACGCGGTGACGCGGTGTTCGACGACCACGTGTGTGCTGCTGCGCGAAAGGTACCCCCCGCATGATCCGCATGACGCTCGCCGAGGTGGCGCGGACCGTCGGTGGTGAGTTGTTCCTGTCCGGCGCGGACACGCCCGAGACGCCGGTGACGGGGACGGTCGAGACCGATTCGCGCGTGCTCGGCGACGGAGACGTCTTCGTGGCCAAGCCGGGGGAGGTCACCGACGGGCACCGTTTCGTGGCGGCCGCCGCCGCGGCGGGCGTGGTCCTGGCGATCGTGGAGCGGCGCGTCGAGGCCGAGGTGTCACAGATCGTGGTCGCCGACGCCGTCACCGCGCTGGCCGACCTCGCCCGTGAGGTCGTAGCGCGGGTGCGGGCGGGCGGAGCGTTGCAGATCGTCGGGATCACCGGTTCCAACGGCAAGACCACGACGAAGAACCTCCTGGCGCGCATCCTCTCCGACGCAGGGGAGACGATCGCTCCGCGCGGGTCGTACAACAATGAGGTCGGCGCACCGCTGACGATGCTCAGGATCACCGAGCACACGCGCTTCCTCGTCAGTGAGTTCGGCGCCGCCGGACCGGGTGAGATCGCCCGGTTGGCCGGGCTGGTCACCCCCGACATCGGCGTGGCGCTGATGGTCGGTCTCGCCCACGCCGGCGGATTCGGGGGAGTGGAGGCCACGCTCGCGGCCAAGACCGAGCTGGTCGAGGCGGTGCGCCCCGGGGGCCTCGCCGTGCTGAACGCCGACGACCCGCGGGTGGCCACGATGGCCGCCGTCGCCGAGGGCCGTGGCGTGTCGGTGCGCTGGTTCGGCCGGAGCGCGTCGGCGCAGGTCCGGGCGGAGGATGTCGTGGTCACGGCGTCCGGCACCGCTGCCACCGTCATCGACGGCGCCGAGCGCCACCCGTTGCGGATGCGGGTGCTCGGCGAGCACCACATCTCCAACGCTCTCGCCGCACTCACCGCAGCGCAGGAGCTCGGCGTGCCGCTGGCGCAGTCGATCGCGCGCCTGGAGACCGTTGAGGTTGCCGAACGGTGGCGGATGCAGCCGCTGGGCACCGACCGTATCCGCATCATCAACGACGCCTACAACGCCAGCCCCGATTCCATGGCCGCCGCCCTGCGCACCCTCGCGCAGATCGTGGCACCGGGTCAGCGGAAGGTCGCCGTGCTCGGGGCCATGAGCGAGCTGGGCGAGCAGGCCGGTGAGGAGCACGACCGGGTGGGGCTGCTGGCGGTGCGGTTACGCATCGAGCGGATCGTGATCGTCGGCTCCGAGGCCCGTCGGCTGTATCTCGCGGCGATCGGAGAGGGCTCCTGGGACGGGGAGGCGGTGTTCTTCGAGAACGCCGACGACGCGTTCGACTACCTGCGCACCGAGTTGCGCGACGGCGACCGGGTGCTGGTGAAGTCGTCCAACAGCGCCGGACTGCGGCACTTGGGCGACCGTCTGGGAGACTGGGTCTCGTGAGATCACTCCTTGCGTCCGCAGCGATCTCTTTCGCGTTCACGCTGTTCCTCACGCCCCTGTTCATCCGGCTGTTCCAGCGGCTGCGCTGGGGACAGGTGATCCGCACCCCCGAAGACCCGGTCAACCCGAGCCACGGGGCCAAACGCGGCACCCCCACGATGGGCGGCATCGTGTTCATCCTCGGGACGATCACCGGCTACGTTGCCGGTTCGTTCGCCGGTGGCACCCCCCCGACCGGCTCCGGGCTGCTGGTGCTGTGGATGATGGTCGGGCTCGGCGCGATCGGCTTCGTGGACGATTTCATGAAGGTGCGCCAGCAGCGTAGCCTCGGGCTGTCGGGATGGCGCAAGATCCTCGGTCAGGTGCTCGTCGCGGTGCCGTTCGGGGTCCTCGCACTGAACTTCCCGAACGAAGTCGGCGAGACGCCGGCATCCCCGTTCATCTCGCTCGTGCGCGACATCCCGGCGCTGAGCTTCATGGCTCTCGGCGCCGTGGTCGGCTGGATCATCTACCTCATCTGGGTCTCGTTCCTGTCGGTCGCCTGGTCCAACGCCGCGAACCTCACCGATGGCCTGGACGGCCTGGCCACCGGGGCCGGCATCTTCAGCGTGGGGATGTACAGCCTGGTGACGTTCTGGCAGTTCCAGCAGAGGTGCACCAGCCCCGAACTGGTCACGGCGTACCAGTCGGCCTGCTACACGACGCGTGATCCGATGGATCTCACGATCGTGGCGGCGTCCTTCGTCGGTGCGCTGGTCGGATTCCTGTGGTGGAACGCCCCGAAGGCCAAGATCTTCATGGGCGACACCGGCTCGATGGCGATGGGGGGCGTCGTGGCGGCGATCTCGATCCTGTCGCGCACCGAGATCCTCGCCATCGTGATCGCCGGGATCTTCATCATCGCCCCCGGCTCCGTCCTGCTGCAGCGGTACTACTTCAAGGCGACCGGCGGCAAGCGCCTGTTCCTGATGAGCCCGTTCCACCACCATCTCGAGATGCGGGGCTGGCCCGAGATCACGATCGTGGTGCGCATGTGGATCATCGCCGGCATGCTGGCGATCTCCGGCGTGGGTCTGTTCTACGTCACCTGGTTGGCGGTGCTGTGACCCTCGAGGCGCTCACGAGCTGGCACGCCGACTGGCGGGGGCTTCGCGTGGTCGTCCTCGGTCTGTCGGTCACCGGTTTCTCGGTGGCCGACACCCTTGCCGAGCTCGGTGCGGACGTTCTCGTGGCCACCGAGTCGGCCACGGCGGAGTACGCGGACCTCCTTCCCGTCATCGGCGCCTCGCTCCACGTCGGCGCTCTCGACGAGGTCCCGGCGGAGGTCGTGGCCCATCGACCGCAGGTCATCGTGGCCTCGCCGGGATTCCCCCCGCACCACCCGGTCATCCGGTGGGCGCAAGACAGCGGTATTCCGCTGTGGGGCGACATCGAGCTGGCGTGGCGGGTGCGTGACAAGGTGCTGCGCGCGGACGGGCGGCCCGCCGACTGGATGCTGGTCACCGGCACCAACGGCAAGACCACGACGACGCGCCTGGCGGCCACGCTGTTGACTGCGGGCGGTGTGCGCGCCGCACCGTGCGGCAACATCGGCGTGCCGGTGCTCGACGCGGTGCGCGACCCGGCCGGATTCGACGTGTTCGTCGTCGAACTGTCCAGTCACCAGCTGTGGTACCTGGGGCTGTCGTCGGGTGAGGATGCCGTCTCGCCGCACGCCAGTGTCTGCCTGAACCTCGCCGACGATCACTTGGAGTGGCACGGGTCGGCCGCGGCATACCGGGAGGCGAAGGCGGTCGTGTACCGCAACACGCAGGTGGCGTGCGTCTACAACAAGTCCGACGACGCGACCCGTGAGATGGTGGAGCAGGCCGACGTCGTGGAGGGCTGCCGGGCGATCGGCTTCGACCTCGGGGTGCCCGGTCCGAGCGACCTGGGCCTGGTCGACGGGATTCTCGTGGACCGCGCCTTCCTGGAACAGCGCCGCACCAGCGCCTTGGAGCTGGCGACGGTCGCCGACCTCGCCGCCGTCGGTCTGGGTGCGCCGCACACGGTGGCGAACATCCTCGCCGCGTCCGCCCTGGCGCGGTCGTTCGACGTGTCGCCGCGCGCGATCCGGGAGGCCCTGGAGACGTTCCGCCTCGATCCGCATCGCATCGAGGTCGTCGCCGTCGTCGACGGCACCACGTGGGTGGACGACTCGAAGGCGACCAATCCGCACGCGGCCGCCTCGTCGCTGCTGGCCTACCCGGGGGCGGTGTGGGTCGTGGGCGGACTGCTCAAAGGAGTTGACATCTCGGGCCTCGTGGCCTCCCGCGGCCCGGGGGTCAAAGCGGCGATCGTCATCGGCGTGGATCGCAGCGAGATCACCGCGGCGTTCGCGCGACACGCGCCGATGGTGCCGGTGTTCGAGGTCGACCCGTCCGAGACTGAGAACATCATGGCCCGCGTGGTCGCCCTGGCGGCGAATGTCGCGGTCGCGGGAGACACGGTTCTCCTGGCCCCCGCGGCGGCGTCCTTCGACCAGTTCGTGTCTTACGAGGACCGTGGGCGTAAGTTCGCCGACGCGGTCAGGCAACGGTGGGGAAGGGAACCCGGTGACGACGACGCAGGACCGGACGCGGCCGACCGTCCGTCCCACTGAGCTCGCGAGCGCCGAGCGCGGGTTCACCGCTCGCGTGGGGCTCGGGCGTCTGTTCGCCCCGGTTCCCAGCGAGTTCCTGATGATCGCCTCGGCCGCGCTCATCCTCACCGTGTTCGGCCTCGTCATGGTGCTGTCGGCCACGGTCGCCACGTCGGTCTCGGCCGGAGCGAGCCCGTTCGAGGTCGTTCTCAAGCAGGGCCTGTTCGCCGTGCTCGGCATCCCGCTCATGTTCGTCGCGAGCCGCATGCCGCTGCTGTTCTGGAAACGGGTGTCCTGGGTCGCCCTGGGCGTGGCACTGGGCCTGCAGCTGCTGGTGTTCACCGGACTCGGCTACGAGGATGCGGGCAACCGCAACTGGATCTCGATCGCCGGGATCCAGGCCCAGCCCTCGGAGTTCCTCAAGCTCGCCTTCGCGCTGTGGCTCGGCTACGTGCTCTACCGCAAGCACACCATGCTGGGCGACTGGCGCCATGTGTTCATCCCGGTGGTACCGGTCGGGGCGCTGGTGATCGGCTCCGTCCTCGCCGGCGCTGACCTCGGGACCGCCATGGTCCTCGTGTTGATCATGCTCGGCGCCCTCTTCTTCTCCGGCGTCAAGCTGCGCATCTTCGTGCTGCCGCTGATCCTGGCCGCGGTCGCGGTCGCGTTCCTGGCGGTGTCGAGCCCCAACCGCATGCGCCGCATCATGAGCTTCCTCGACCCGAACTGCCTCGCCGACTACACCGACGGCTGCTATCAGCCGCTGCACGGGATCTGGGGCCTGGCCAACGGCGGCGTGTTCGGTCTGGGCCTCGGGAACTCCCGCGAGAAATACAACTGGCTTCCGGCGGCCGCCCACGACTACATCTTCGCGATCGTCGGCGAGGAGCTCGGCCTCATCGGGTGCGTCGTCGTGCTGGCCCTGTTCACCCTGTTCGCGGTCGGAGCGTTCCGCGTCATCCGCAAGACCCGCGACCCGTTCGTGCGGATCGTCGCCGGCGGGGTCACCGTGTGGGTCGTCGGTCAGGCGCTCATCAACATCGGTGTCGTGCTGCGGGTGTTCCCGACGCTGGGTGTGCCGCTGCCGTTCATGTCGCAGGGCGGGACGTCGCTGCTGTCGGTGCTGCTGGCCACCGGTGTCCTGCTGTCGCTGGCGCGTTCGCTGCCGCAGACGGCGGCGTCGGGGCAGGCCGCGCGCACCCGGTAGGGTCGATCGGATGACCACGTACCTGCTGGCCGGCGGTGGAACCGCGGGCCACGTCAACCCGTTGTTGGCGGTGGCCGACGGACTTCGGGCCCGTGACGACCGCACCGAGATCCTGGTGCTCGGCACCCGGGAGGGGCTGGAGTCCCGGCTCGTGCCCGAGCGCGGCTACGAGCTGCTCACCGTCGATAAAGTGCCCTTCCCGCGCCGTCCGGACGGGGCGGCGCTGCGTTTCCCGGGCCGCTTCCGTCGCGCGATCGCGCAGGTGCGTGCCCACCTCCGCGACCGCGGCGTCGACGTCGTGGTGGGATTCGGCGGGTACGCCGCGGCGCCGGCCTACATCGCCGCCCGCCGCGAGAAGGTCCCGTTCGTCGTTCACGAGGCCAACGCGCGGCCGGGACTGGCGAACATCCTGGGGGCGCGGTGGGCGGCGGCCTCCGGCGTGGCCTTCGCCGGGACGCCGCTGCGGGGTGCGCAGGTGGTGGGGATGCCGCTGCGCCGCGAGCTCGTCGATCTGGACACCGCGGCGCGGCGACCCGAGGCGGCTGCCGCGTTCGGGCTGGATGCGGCCCGCCCGGTGCTGCTGGTTTTCGGCGGCTCACTGGGTGCACGGCGCATCAACGAGGCGCTCGCGGGGTCGTGGCCCGACATCGTCGCGGCCGGCTGGCAGGTCCTGCACGCGGTGGGCGGCGGCAACGAGCTGCCGGCCTCGGCCGAGGGCTACGTCGCGGTGCCCTACCTCGACCGGATGGATCTCGCGTTCGCGCTCGCGGACGCGATCGTGGCGCGCGCGGGGTCGGCGACGGTCAGCGAGGTGAGCGCCCTGGGTATCCCGGCCTTCTACGTGCCGTACGCGGTCGGCAACGGTGAGCAGGAGCTCAATGCCCGTTCGGCGGTCGCCGCGGGCGCGGCACGGCTCATCCCCGATGCGGAGTTCACGGCCGAACGCGTCCGCACGCAGCTCGTTCCGGCGCTGTCCGACGGCGACGCACTCGCCGCGATGCGGGCCGGCGCTGCCACGGTCGGTTCCCGCACCGGTACCGAGGACGTCATCGCCCTGATCGACGCCTCGCGGACGCGCTGACGATCAGAGCTCGGCTAGAGCGCGCCGGATGTGCCCGTCGCCGTACGCCTCGTAGCCGACGACGCTGATCCAGGGCAGTTCCAGGGGCGTGGCGGCGCGGTGCGTCTCGTGCGGATCGCGGGCGCGCATGGGACGCAACCCGTGCGGGAGCCGGGCGGGGAGGGACTCGTTCGTCACGACTCACGCTGTAGGGTCTGCGCCCGCTCGGAGGGTCGCTCAGCTTCCCCGGGGACGGGGAGACCTAGACTTGTCGAGCCATGATCAGACCCGACCTCAACGCACCGATCCCCGAGCGGATCGAGGCTGCACACTTCATCGGTATCGGCGGTTCGGGGATGTCTGGACTGGCCGGAATGTACCTCGACCGCGGCATCCGCGTCTCCGGCTCCGACCGTGCCGACGGTGCGGCGATGCGGCGCCTGGCCGACCGCGGAGCCGATGTGCACGTCGGCCACGATGCCGCGCACCTGCCGGCGGGGGTGGATGCCGTGGTGTTCAGCGGTGCGATCTGGCCCGAGAACCCGGAGTACCGCGCCGCCGTCGATCGCGGCATCCCGATTATCCACCGCTCGCAGGCACTCCACTGGCTGATCGGCGATCGCCGCCTCGTCGCGGTGGCCGGTGCCCACGGCAAGACCACCTCGACCGGCATGATCGTGACCGCGCTGCGTGCCCTCGACGCGGACCCGTCGTTCGTCAACGGCGGTGTGATCGCCGACCTCGGCGTCTCCAGCGGGAGCGGTGCGGACGAGACGTTCGTGATCGAGGCCGACGAGTCCGACGGCACGTTTTTGCTCTACGACACCGCGATCGCGCTGATCACCAACGTCGATCCCGATCATCTGGACCACTGGGGCACCCGGGACGCCTTCTACGAGGGGTTCGGCCGGTTCGCGCGCGAGGCGCGCGAGGCGGTCGTGATCTCCGCCGACGACGAGGGCGCTCGCCGGGTCACCGCCGGGCTGACCCATCCCCGTGTCGTGACGTTCGGCCGCTCGGACGGGGCGGACGTGCGCGTCGCGGACATCACCGCCGCGGGGCCGGTGGCGTTCACCCTCATCCACGGGGACGCGTCGGTCCGGGTGAGGCTGGCGGTGCCGGGCGCGCACAACGCGATTAACGCGGCCGGTGCCGTGGCGGTGCTGATCACACTCGGCCATTCGCTGGAGCGGGCCGCTGCCGCCGTCGCGGGTTTCGGCGGCACGGTGCGCAGGTTCGAGCTGCACGGTGTCGAGCGCGGCGTCAGCGTCTACGACGACTACGCGCATCACCCGACGGAGGTCGCCGCGGCGCTGTCGGCGGCCCGGACCGTCGTCGGTGCGGGTCGCCTCATCGCCGTGCACCAGCCGCACACGTACTCGCGCACGCGGGACATGTTCCGAGAGTTCGCCGAGGTGCTGGAGACGCTCGCCGACCACACGGTGGTCCTCGAGGTCTACGGCGCGCGCGAGGACCCGATCCCCGGCGTGACCGGCGAACTTGTCAGCGGCGCGTTCGCCGACCCGTCGCGGGTGCGTTTCGTCGCCGACTGGCCCGCGGCGGCGGCCTACACCGCCGCGGTCGCGCGTCAGGGCGATTTCGTGATCACGCTGGGCTGCGGAGACGTGTACCGCATCATCCCCGACGTCCTGCAGGCACTGACGAGCGCGCGGGAGTGACCGGTGCGCCGCCCCGATCCGCTGCCGCCGCCGGCAGGTCAGCCGCGGTCACCGGACGCGCCCGCCGCCGACGACGCCGCGCGCCGAGTGGTACCGCCGTGGCAACGGCACAGCGACCCTCCCGCGGATGCCGGTGACGCCGAACCGGTCACCGGATCCACTCCCGCCGAGGCGGCCGCTGCCGCCGGTGCCCGGCCGCGGGCCGCGTCGATGCCGCCGGTGCCGACCACGCCGGACGCCGAGAGCGCCCGCCAGCAGGCTGTCGCACCGGTGATGCCGATCGCGCAGGACGTGCCGCAGGCCACGGGCCGCGCCGCCGGCCCGGCAGCGGTTCCTGTCGGCGCGGGTGTGCGTGAGGTGTGGGCGGCGGCCCGCGCCCGTCGCCGGGCCCTGCGCGCCGAGGTCAAGCGGTTCACCGCGGGTCAGCGCCGTCGCCGCCGCATCTGGGTGGGAGCCGGGATCGCCGTGGTCGCGCTCGTCCTGGGAACGATCGCGGCGGTGTACAGTCCGTTGTTCGCCGTCGAGCGGGTGCGCGTGCTCGGTGCCGACTCCCTCGACGCCGCGGAGGTCGAGGGGGCGCTGGAGGACCAGCTCGGCGTGCCGCTGCCGCTCGTCGACACCAGTGCCGTCAAGGCGGCCCTGGTCGGTTTTCCCCTCGTGGAGTCGTACGCGCTGGAGTCGCGACCACCGCACGAGCTGATCGTGCGCATCGTGGAGCGCACGCCGATCGGCGTGCTCGAGTCGACGGCGGGGTTCACGCTCGTCGACGCGGCCGGTGTCGCCCTGGCCACGACGGCCACGGCGCCCGAGGGGTACCCGGTGCTGTCGGTCGCCGGCGGCGTCGGCTCGCCCGCCTTCGAGGCCGTCGGTCGTGTCTTCCGCGCCCTCCCGGAGGAGATCCGTACGCGGGTCTCTGCGATGGCGGCGACCACCGGCAGCGACGTTACGCTCACCTTGGACGGCGGCGCGACCGATGTCATCTGGGGGACCGCGGACGAGTCCGCCACAAAGGCGCTGGTGCTGGAGAAGACGATGGAAGCGCTGCCGCCGGAGGATGTTTCGGTGTACGACGTGTCGTCTCCCCGGGCCGTCGTCGTCCGCTGAGCACCGATCTCACGCCGCGATTCGCGACACGCCCACCAGATCATCGGGGGCACGCATCCGTGCGCTTACCTTCGTGTTCAGGAATTGCATACTCGGCATTTCTTTAAACCTCTACTAGAGGTTCAAGGTTTAGACATCGTGGTTCGGGATGATACGGAGGCCGGCATGAGCCAGAACCAGAACTACCTCGCAGTGATCAAAGTCGTCGGGGTCGGCGGCGGCGGGGTCAACGCCGTCAATCGCATGATCGAGTTGGGGTTGCGGGGCGTTGAGTTCATCGCGGTCAACACCGACGCGCAGGCGCTGCTGATGAGCGACGCCGACGTCAAGCTCGACGTCGGCCGTGAGCTGACTCGCGGACTCGGCGCCGGAGCGGACCCCGAGGTCGGCCGTCGTGCCGCCGAGGATCACGCGGAGGAGATCGAAGAGGCCCTCGCGGGCGCCGAC
>NZ_JBKEAY010000041.1:0-5286 GCF_047972865.1 Microbacterium sp. | reverse complement strand
GAGACCCTGAGCGCACGCGGCACGCTGCGCTTCGCGGTCGGCGACGAGACCGACCCCGCCGACGCGTTCGCCGCCACCCTGACGGCGCCAGCCGACGGAGAGGCCACGGACGGCGACCCGGATGCCGGGTCTGACAGCGACGAGCGAACCGGCGGCGACGCTGGCGACGAGCGGGCTGGCGCCGACGCTGACGGCGACGCTGGCGACGCGACGGTGTGGTACCTCGTGGCGGCGGGGGCAGTCATTCTGCTGGTCGCTGTGATCGTCGTCGTCATCGTGTCGGCCCGGGCGCGGAGACGTGGACGCGCATTGGCTTCTGCGGCATCCGGCACCGACAGCGAGGACGGCTCGTGACGGCCAGCGCGGCGCCCGGGGTCTCCCGGCGGACCACCGCGGGCATCGATGTCCGCGGCCTCCATGTCGACCTGGGTGGCCGGCGCGTCCTCACCGACGTGACCCTTGCCGTGCGGCCCGGCGATCTCGTCGGCCTGTTGGGTCCCAACGGCGCCGGGAAGACCACTTTGCTGCGCTCAGTGCTCGGGCTCATCCCGGCACGGTCCGGGAGCGTCCAGATCGACGGACGTCGCCCCGCGCACGCCCGGTCACTGGTCGGGTACGTGCCGCAGCGCCACGAGTTCGCATGGGATTTCCCGATCACCGTCGAAGGGGCCGTCCTCACCGGGCGGACCGCTCGCATCGGGTGGATGCGACGCGCACAGGCTGCCGACTACCGGGCGGCGCACGAAGCGCTCGATCGCGTGGGCATGCCCGAGTTGCGCCGCCGCCCGGTCGGCGAGCTATCCGGCGGACAACGTCAGCGTGTGCTCGTGGCGCGCGCGCTCGCGCTGTCGCCCACCGCGCTGCTGCTGGACGAACCGTTCACCGGGCTCGACATGCCCAGCCAGGAACTGCTCACCGATCTGTTCGCGCGTCTCGCCGCCGAGGGGCACGCAATCCTGATGTCGACCCACGACATCGGTGCCGCCGTACACGACTGCTCGCGGCTGTGTCTGCTGAACGGAACCGTCGTCGCCGACGGCACTGCCGCTGCCCTCGCCCACCCCGAGGTGTGGATGCGGGCCTTCCAGGTCCGCGCCGACAACCCGCTGCTGCGGATCGTCACGGCGCCGGGCACGGCGGCATCCGCCGGCCGCGAACGCGAGGAACCCGTCGATGCTCTCGCCCGTTGACTTCATCACCGACCTGCTCAACCCCGATCTGGCGTTCCTGCCCAAAGCGCTCGCGGTCGCGGTCATGTCGAGCCTGGTGTGCGGCATCGTCGGCAGCTACGTCGTGCTGCGAGGCATGGCCTTCATCGGGGATGCCGTCGCGCACGCCGTCTTCCCGGGGCTCGCCGTAGCGTTCGTGTTGCAGGGCAGCCTCGTCCTCGGCGGGGCGATCGCGGGGGTGTGCACCGCGATCCTGGTCGCCGTGTTCGCGCAGAACCGGCGGCTGAAGGAGGACAGCATCATCGGGGTGTTCTTCGTCGCCGCGTTCGCGCTGGGCATCGTCATTATCAGCCGCGCCCCGGGCTACGCCGGATCGTTGCAGCAGTTCCTGTTCGGCTCGATCACCGGCATCCCCGACGAGGACGTGCTCGTGGTCGCGGTCACCGGCCTCATCCTGATGACCGTCGCCTTCCTGTTGCACAAGGAGTTCGTGCTCGTCACGCTCGACCGCGAGATGGCCCGCGCCGCCGGCCTGCCGGTGTTCGCGCTCGACCTCGCGCTGTACGTGCTGGTGGCCGTCGCGATCGTCATCTCGATCCAGACGATCGGGAACCTCCTGGTGCTGGCGCTGCTGATCACGCCGGCCGCGGCCGCGCGCCTGCTGACTGACCGTCTCCCGGTGATGGTGCTTCTCGCGCCGCTGATCGGAGCCGTGTCCGCGCTCGTGGGGCTGTACCTGTCGTGGAGCCTCGATCTGCCCGTCGGCGGCATGATCGTACTCGTGGCGACCGCGGTGTTCCTGCTCGCGTGGTTCTTCGCGCCCCGGCACGGCTTGGTGATGCGCCGTGTCCGCCGTCGTGGGGCACGAGAGTCCGCGGTCGCGACGCCCTGACGCGCCCGTGCGCCCTGACGCGTACGGGTGTCGGCGTCGGGGCGCGCTCACACCGGCTCGGCGGTGCGGAGCAGGCCGCACGTGAGGCACGACCAGCCGGCCCACCGGACGTCCCGTCATGGTTTCCCGGCTAGAGTCGGGCGACCGGCTGCGGGCGAGAGTCACCGGCGCCGTGCTCTGCGGTCGCGCGCGGGAAAGGGACCGGCGACAGGCTGCAGCAGGAAGAGCCGCACGACCCGGCCGGAGTCGCGCTCGTACGCGCGATACCCGGGCCACTGCGCCTCGATCGATCGCCACGCCGCCTCCCGATCGCCATCCGCGATCAGATCGGCGACGACGCTCCATCGTCGGCCGCGCACGACGATCTCGGCCCGGGGATGGGCGATCAGGTTGTACGTCCAATCGGGATGCCGTGACCGCGCAAAGCTCGTGCCCGCGACGATCGCGCGCCCGTGCCCGTCGGGCGTGTACATCAGGGGGGCCTCACGCTCCCGCCCGCTGCGCGCGCCGCGCGTGACGAGCACGAATGAAGGCACCAGCAGCGCGCTCACCTGCACGCGATGACCGGTCACCGCGCCCAGCGCCCCCTCCAGTGCGGGCAATATGCGCGGGCCGAGCCACCGGAACACCCGCATCCGCGTCATCGGCGCGACGGCGCGACGCACGGCCTCCACCGTTCTCATGACCGGCACGTTACCCGTCCCGCAGGTCGCCGTGGTCGACGGCGCTGTCCGCTCCGACGAGGCGCTCCCTACGCGGGCGGGGCGGCGAAGTGGTGGTCCGCGGTGATCGCACGGGCGCGGTCGGAGGTGAGGAACTCCAGCACGGCACGGGCCGCGACCGGGTCGGTGGATGCCGTGGCGACCGCGCCGGAGAACACCGTGTCGATCGCACAGTCGTCCGGCAGCACCCCGAGAATGCGCACCCCCGGCTGGCCGACCAGCTCGCTGAGCTGCTGCAGACCGAAATCGACCTCGCCCTCGGCGAGCAACCGAGCCACCGGGATGCCGGGGCGGGCCTGCACGAGCCGGTCACCGACCTCGTCGGTCATGCCCCACTCTTCGATCATGCGCACCAGAGCGGTCCCGCTCGGCCCCGTCGAATACCCGATGCCGGTCGCGGCACCCAGCGCGGCCCGCAGCCCGTCGGCATCGGGGAACGCCACCGCGCCGGCTGCCGGCGCGGCCGCACCCCCGGAGCCGTCCGCCGGCACCGCGGCGGCCACCTGCGACAGCACGAGCGGCGTCACCGACGCGGCATCGACGTGCCCGTCCGCGGCCAGCTTGTCCAGCGCCGCGGCCGACAGCAGCACCAGGTCGAACTCCTCCCCCGCGGCCACCCGGGCGGCGGCATCCACCCCGCCCACCGACTCGAGGTCGACGGCCGGCAGCCCGTCCGCCGCGGCAGCGGCGAGCAGGTCGCCGAGCACGACGCGGGTCGCCATCGACGAGATCAGCTTCACGCGGCGATCTCCTCGGCATCGACCTCGCTGGTCTGCAGCGGAGCGTACCGCGGCCCCGACACCGTCGCGGTGCCGATCAGCTCCCCCGCGCGGGCCAGAATCTCGTCGGGCACCTCGACCGGAACCAGCAGCTCGCGCAGGTGCGCCAGGCTCGTCGTCCCGGGGATCGGCACCACGTGGTCGCCACGCGAGGACACCCACGCCAATGCCAACTGTGCCGGCGTCACCCCGGCCTCGGCGGCCAGCGCCCGCCAGCGCGGTAGCAGCGCGGCGTTGGCCTCCCAGTGCGGATGCTGGAACCGCGGCATGGCGCGGCGGATGTCGCGCTCCGCGAATTCCTCGGGGTCGGCGATCGCATCGGCGAGGAACCCGCGCGCCAGCGGCGAGAACGCGACCAGCGCGACACCGGACTCGGCCGTGGCGTCGAGCATGCCGAGTTCGGCGTTGCGGCTCCACAGCGAATACTCGTTCTGCACCGCCGCGATCGGGGCGACCTGCTGCGCCTCGCGCAGCCGCTCCACGGACACTTCACTCAGCCCGACGGCGCCGATCTTTCCGGCATCCATCGCCTCGGCGAGCGCACCGACCGACTCACCGATCGGGATCTTCTTGTCCCACCGGTGCAGGTAGTATAGGTCGATGTGGTCGACGCCGAGCCGCACGAGCGACGCATCCACCTGGGCCCGGAGCGTCTCGGGCCGCCCGTCGATCACCCGGGTGCCGTCGACGATCGCCATGCCGCCCTTGCTGGCCAGCACGATCTCGTCGCGGTGCCCGGAGATCGCCCGCCCGACCAGCTCCTCGTTGCGGCCGCCGCCGTAGAGCGTCGCGGTGTCGAAGAAGCGCACCCCGGCCTCGAACGCACCCCGCAGCATCCGCTCGCCGTCCTCGGGCGAGGGCGCGATGCCGTACGCGTGGCTGAGTGACATGCAGCCCAGGCCCAGCGCGGGCAGTCTCACGAGAGCTGTTCCTGCAGTTCGCCGAGCACGCGGTAGCAGTCGAACACCTGACGCACCGACGAGTTGGGTTCGCGGCCCTCTCGGATCGCGGCGATGAACTCACGGTCCTGCAGCTCGATGCCGTTGTTGCTCACGGCGACCTGCGACACGTCGATGGGCTCCTCGTTGCCGGTGACCAGGTCGTCGTACCGGGCGATGTACGTGCCGGTGTCGCCGATGTAGCGGAAGAACGTGCCGAACGGCCCCTCGTTGTTGAACGACAGCGACAGTGTGCAGATCGCGCCGGTCTCGCTCTTGAGCTGGATCGACATGTCCATCGGGATGCCGAGGGTGGGGTGGATCGGTCCTTCGATCGCGTTGGCCTGCACCACCTTGCCCGCCTGGTAGGCGAACAGGTCGACGGTGTGCGCGGCGTGGTGCCACAGCAGGCTGTCGGTCCACGAGCGCGGCTCGCCCTTGGCGTTGGTGTTCGTGCGACGGAAGAAGTAGGTCTGCACGTCCATCTGCTGGACGGCGAACTCGCCGGCATCGATCCGACCCCGCACCCACTGGTGCGACGGGTTGAACCGGCGGGTGTGACCGACCATCGCGACCCAGTCGGATGCCTCGGCAGCGGCCAAGGTGGCCTGGGCGTCGGCGAGGGAGTCGGCCAGCGGGATCTCGACCTCGACGTGCTTTCCGGCGGCGAGGGCGGCCTGAGTCTGGGCTGCATGCATGCCGGTGGGCGTGGCGAGGATGACGGCGTCGACATCGTCGCGCGCGAGGACGTCGTCGTAGCTGAGCACCGCGGTCGGCACGCCGTAC
>NZ_JBKEAY010000130.1:0-3843 GCF_047972865.1 Microbacterium sp. | reverse complement strand
ACCGCCGCTCGCAACGCCTTGACCATCTCGGCCCCCGTGCGTTCCCCCGCCTGCAGCAGCCGCGGCCTGCTCGCACCCCCGCAGCGGAGCACCCGCATCCGATCGCCGTCGCGGGTGAATGGCACACCGAGCTCAGCCAACCAGCGGATCGCGTCCGGGCCGTCCGACGTGAGCCGTCGCGCCAGCTCGGGACGCGCCGCCCGATGTCCGGCGGCGAAGGTGTCGTCGAAGTGCGAAGCCGGTGAATCGTCCGGGCCCACCGCGGCCTGGATCCCGCCCTGGGCACGGCCCGTGTTGGATGCCCCGAGCGCGGCCTTCGTCAGGATGACGACGCGGGCGCCCGCGTCGGCGGCAGCGATGGCGCCGGACATCCCGGCTCCGCCGGACCCCACGACCGCAACGTCCCACACCGTGTCGTCCACCCCCGGCCCACCGCCCATCGCCGTTCCGCTCATGCAGCCGCGTCACCCGAGACCAGCATGCGCTGGGCGGCGAACTGGGTGAACGCATCGACCGCACGCCGGGGGGTTCGGTGGGCGTGCTGCACCACCCAGAACTGCCGTGCCAGCCCGTCCCCCTCGATGTCGAGGGCGACCAGGCTCCCGTCGGTGATCTCACGTTCGACCGCCAGGCGCGAGATGACCGTGACGCCGAACCCGTCGAGGACCGCGGCCTTCACCGACTGCTGGAGGCCCAGTTCCATGGTCACGGTGAGATCGGTGCCGCGGATACCCGCGACGCGCAGCGCCTGCTCGATGACCGCGCGCACGCCGCTACCCTCCTGCTGCATGATCAACGGATGGTCGGCCAGTTCGGCGAGACCGATGCGCTCACGGCCCGCGAGATCGTGATCCGGCGCCACGATCACCACGAGTTCGTCGCGCATGAACGGCGTGAAGGTCAAGCCGCGCTGCGGACGGGCCGCGCCGACCATCCCCAGCTCGAGCGTCTCGTCGAGCACGCGGTCGCAGACCGTCTGGGTGTCCAGCACCTGGAGTCGCACCTCGACCTGGGGGTGGGCGGCCGCGAATTCACCCAGCAGTCGCGGCAACACCAACTCGCCGGGGCCGGTGGACGATCCCAGCATCAGCGGGCCCGAGATGTGCTGATCCAGCTCCTGCAGTTCGCGCACGAGGTCCTGTTCGAGGGTGCGGACGCGCAGGGCGCAGCGGTACGCGGCTTCGCCGGCCTCGGTCAGCGCCAGCGGACGGCCGCCGCGATCCAGCAGGCGATGTCCCAACGACTCCTCCAGCGAGCGCACCTGAAGCGACACCGCCGGTTGGGAGATGTCGAGTTCGTCGGCGGCGGCGGAGAAGGACCCCCGTTCCACCACCAGCCGGAACGTGTGGAGCTGGCGGATGTCCATCAACCGAGTCTAGTGCCCCCCGGGGAGGGACGTTCGCGGGCGAGGTCATCGTTGGTGCAGCGGCGACCGATATCAGTGACAGAGACCTCCGTCAGATCGGTCCACGGTGTCAGCTCTGGAGTCCGACCACACACATCACACGCAAGCGCGGTGGGCACCACCCAGGACCACGCGGTGCGAGCTGTGCCACCGCCGGCCGGCGGTCGTGGGCGATCACTTCTGCACCGGCTGCCGGATGATCCTGGTCGGCCGATTCCTGGGTGTGCTGATGCCCCCGTCCGAACGTCCCCGAGCCGACGAGGCCGGGTCCCCGGCGCCGGACGAAGGGTTCAGGGGGCGCCGCGCTCGTCGCGAGGCGTGAGGAGCTCCGGGGTGAGCCCGGCGATGGCGTCCAGAAGCACCGCGGCATGGCCGATCGCGTCTGGGTCGGGCCGATAGTCGGGGTTTGGGATGGCGACCACCCGCATCCCGGCGGCGGCCGCAGCGCGGATGCCGCCGGCGGAATCCTCGATCGCCGCGCAGCACGCCGGTTCGACCTGGAGGCGTGCGGCGGCTTCGAGGAAGACGTCGGGCGCCGGCTTGCCCCGCGGCACCGACTCGGACGAGACGACGGCGGCGAACTCGCCGCGGATGTCCATTGCGGCGAGCGCCGCCTCGATGACCCGCAGCGGCGAGGACGACGCGACCGCCAGCGGCCAGCGGCGGCCCATTCTGCGGACCGCGGCGGCGGCACCCGGAAGACTCGGCACGTCGACGCGGTAGCGCTCGATCAATGCCTCGGACACGTGATCGAGGATCTCCGCAGGCGAGAGGCGCACGCCCAGTTCGTCGTGCATGTAGCCCGACCATTCCGCCGAGTTCATCCCCATCATCGCCCGGTGCACCCCGTCGTACCACGTGCCACCGTGCTCGCGGGCGAGCGCCTCGCGCACCCGGTCCCACAGTGACTCGGAGTCGATCAGCACACCGTCCAGATCGAAGATCACCGCCGCCGGTTCCATGCCGCACAGGCTAGTGATGGGCATCGTCGTCCGCCGGACGGCGACGTCGGGATAGCCGGTCCCCGCCGTCGCCGCTCCCCCCGGATTTGACTTCAAGAGTTACCTTCCGTAACTTGTCGTTCACTGGTTATCTATCGTGCGCTGCGCACGACGAGGTGAACATGGATCACGGTCCCACGTATGAACTTCCGGTCCTGCCGCTCGACGACGCGGTGCTGCTTCCGGGCATGTCGGTGAGCTTCCCCATCGTCACCGACGAACAGGCGACGGCGGTCGAACATGCCGTCGACGGGCGCCTCGTGGCCGTCCCGCGACTCGATGGGACGCTCGCGACGCTCGGCACCATCCTGCGCATCACCGGTCAGGTGTCGCTGCCCGACGGCACCCGCGCGGTCTCGGTGGAGGTCGATGGACGCGCGGAACTGGGTTCCGCCGGCGCCGGCGAGCCCCTGACCATCAGCGTCCGCGAGATCGAGGACGACACGCCCGACGATCCCGATGTTGTCGAGCTGGCCACCGAGTACCGCGCGCTCGCCGAGGCCGTGGCGTCAGCGCGTGGCGACGCCCGACGTGTCGCCGCGTTCCTGCGCGCAATCGACGCGCCGGGACGGCTGGCCGACACCATCGGATACGCCCCGGAGGTTCCGGTGGCGACGAAGGCCGAGGTGCTCGCCACCATCGACGTCACGCAGCGACTCCAACGCGCCGTCGATGCCCAGCGTGAGCGCCTCGCGGAGATCAACACCCGCCAGCGGATCCTCGATGAGGTCACCGATGGCATGGAGAAGAGCCAACGCGACGCGATTCTGCGTCGGCAGATGGAAGCGATCCAGCGCGAGCTCGACGGCGAGGGCGGCGGCGGTGAGGACTGGCGACAGCGCATCGAAGCAGCCGGAATGCCCGACGACGCACGCGCCGAAGCCGAACGTGAGCTCAGCCGCCTTGAGCGGCAGGGCGACGGCCCCGAGGCGGGCATGATCCGGTCCTACCTGGAGTGGATGGTCTCCCTCCCCTGGAACACCCGCAGTGACGAGCGCCTGGAGATCGACGAGGCCCAGCGCATCCTCGATGCCGATCACGCGGGGCTCGAGAAGGTCAAGGAGCGCATCATCGAGTACCTGGCGGTGCGCAAGCTGCGCCGCGATCGCGACATAGACGACACCGGCAACGGCGTCATCCTCAGCCTGGTCGGCCCGCCCGGCGTCGGGAAGACCTCGCTGGGCGAATCGGTGGCGAGAGCGACCGGCCGTGAGTTCGTCCGCATCAGCCTGGGCGGCGTCCGCGACGAGGCTGAGATCCGGGGGCATCGCCGCACCTACATCGGGGCGCTCCCCGGCCGCATCGTGCGTGCGCTACGGGATGCGGGAACCCGCAACCCCGTCGTGCTGCTCGACGAGATCGACAAGGTCGGGAACGACTGGCGGGGCGACCCCACATCGGCGCTGCTCGAGGTGCTCGACCCGGCCCAGAACCACA
>NZ_JBKEAY010000017.1:0-56764 GCF_047972865.1 Microbacterium sp. | reverse complement strand
CGTTGGCGTGCGCGGTGGGCGCCGCGGCGGCGGCGGGGGTCGCGGTCGCCGCGCCCGATCGTGCGGCTGTCGCCGACCGGCTCGCGAGCGGGCCCGTCGCCGAGGAGGTCACGGTCGCGGGCAAAGTGGAGCGATACGGGCGGTCGTGGAGCTTCGATGCCCGGCTCCGCGACCCGGCGGCGACGCCGATCCTGGTCGTGCTGCCCGATCCGCCCGCGCGGCTCGATGTCGGAGCGATCGCGGAGGTCGCCGGCAGTGCCCGCGCGGCGGAGGCCGGTCGTCGTGAGGTCGCGGTGGTGGAGGTGCACTCGACGCGGGTGCGGCAGCCGCCGACCGGTGTGCTCGCGGCGGCGGCCGATCTTCGCGCCGGTCTGGCGGCGGTCACGCGGGATCTCGCGCAACCCGGCGCGGGCCTCATCGCGGGACTCGCCGTGGGGGACACCGGCGGCGTGGAGCCGAATCTGGAAGAGCGGATGCGCACCGCCTCGTTGTCGCACCTGACGGCGGTGTCGGGGGCGAACTGCGCCCTGGTGGTGGGACTGGCCTTCGGTCTGTCGGCGCTGGCCGGGGCGCGCCGCGGAGTGCGGGTGGTGTGCGCCCTCGCGGCGCTGGCCGGGTTCACGGTGCTGGTGACGCCGGAGCCGAGCGTCGTGCGAGCCGCCGCGATGGCAGCGATAGCGATGCTGGGGGTGCTGTTGGGGCGAGTGGGCGCCGGGCTGGCGCTGTTGTGCACCGCGGTGATCATCGCACTCTTGTTGGATCCGTGGCTGTCGCTGTCGCTGGGGTTCGCGTTGTCGGTCGTTGCGACGGCGGCGCTGCTGGTCGTGGCCGACCCGCTGGCCGACGGCCTCGGGCGGTATCTCCCGGGTCCGTTGGCGCTGGGGGTATCGGTTCCGCTGGCCGCGCAGCTGGCCTGCGCGCCGCTGCTGGTGCTCATCACGCCGGTCGTCTCGGCCTACGGCGTGCTCGCGAACCTGCTTGCCGCATCGGCGGCTCCGGCGGCGACGGTGCTCGGGCTTGCGGCCTGCCTGGGCGCGGGCATCCCTGTGCTCGGCCCCGGGCTCGCCGCGGTGGCCTGGTTGCCGGCGGCGTGGATCGCCGCGACGGCGCAGGTGTTCGCCGATCTGCCCGGAGCACTACTGCCGTGGCCGGCGGGGCTGGCCGGGGTCGCGGGGTTGGCCGTGGCCGGGGCCGCCGTGGTGGCGGTGGTCGTCGGGCGCGCCCGACGGCTCGCGTTCGCGGTGCTGGGGGCGATCGTGGCAGCATTGATCGTGGTGGGGCCGGTGGCGGCCTGGTGGGATCGCGCCGGAGTGCCCGAGCGATGGTCGGTTGCGATGTGTTCGGTCGGGCAGGGGGATGCCGTGCTCATCGCCTCCGCTGGACAGGTGGCCCTCATCGACACCGGACCCGACCCGGACGTCTTGGCGCGTTGTCTCACGCGTTTCGGCGTGGACCGCGTAGATCTGCTCATCCTGACGCACTTCGATCGTGACCACTCCGGAGGCGTCGCGGCGGTGCGGGGCGCCGTGGGCGCTCTGCTGCACGGCCCGGTCGACGACGCCCATGCCGCAGCCGTGGTCGACGACCTCACCGCGGGTGGGGCGCGGCCGGTGCCCACCGTTGAGGGCGCCTCCGGCGCGCTGGGAGACGCCCGGTGGCGCGTGCTGTGGCCCTCCGCCGACACCGAAACCGGAGGTAACGATGCCAGCGTCGTCGTCGAGGTCACCGGTGGGGGCGTTCCTTCCGCGGTGTTCCTGGGTGATCTGTCGGCCGCCCCGCAACAACGATTGCGGGCGTCGTTGGCCGGTCCAGTCGAGGTCGTGAAGGTCGCCCACCACGGCAGCGGCGATCAGGACCCGGGGCTGTATGCCGCACTCGCACCTGCCGTCGCGTTGATCTCGGTGGGGGAGAACGACTACGGGCATCCGCGCGCGGAGACCCTCGATGTCCTCGCCGGGGTCGGGGCGACGATCGCGCGCACGGATCGTGATGGCGACATCGCGGTGTGGCGCGACGGCGACTCGCTGCGGATCTGGCGGTCGCCGCCCAGCGTTGTCGTTCCCGGCGGGTAGGCTGACGGGCATGCCGCCCGCCCCGCGTCGCGCCGCTTCGCGCTCCGCCATCCCGCAGGTGTCGTGGCGTGCGCCGCAGCCGGCACCGATCGTGCTGGTGTCGGGGCCGGAGGAGGTGTGCGCAGAACGCGCGATCGGCGGCATCCGGGACTACCTGCGGGCCGAGGATCCGAGTCTGGAGGTGTCGGATCTGCGCGCGGACGACTACGCGGTGGGGGAGTTGCTGGCGCTCACCTCGCCGTCGCTGTTCGGGGAGCCGCGGCTGGTGCGGGTCGCGGGGGTGGAGAAGTGCACCGACGCTTTTCTCGCCGAAGCCCTGGCCTACCTGGAGCATCCCCAAGACGGGGCGACCGTCGTGCTGCGTCACACCGGTGCGAGCGTCCGGGGAAAGAAGCTGCTCGACGCCATCCGTGCCGGAACCGGCGACGGCATCGAGATCGCGTGTGCGGCCATCAAGCGCGACGCCGACCGCTTCGACTTCGCCGCGGGGGAGTTCCGCGCTGCGCAGCGGCGTATCGCTCCGGCGGCGCTGCGGGCTCTGGTCTCGGCGTTCGCGGACGACGTCACCGAACTGGCCGCGGCGTGCCAACAGCTGATCTCCGACGTGTCTGGCGACATCGGTGAAGACATCGTGCAGCGTTACTACGGGGGCCGGGTCGAGACCACCGCGTTCGCGGTTGCCGACACCGCCATCGCGGGACGATACGGCGACGCACTCATCGCCCTCCGGCACGCCCTCGCCAGCGGCGCCGACCCGGTGCCGATGGTCGCCGCGATCGCGATGAAGCTGCGCTCGATGGCGCGCGTGGCCGGTAACCGCGAACCCGCCAAGCAGCTCGCGGCCCGCCTGGGCATGAAGGACTGGCAGGTGGACCGCGCCCGCCGCGACCTGACCGGCTGGAACGAAGCGTCGCTGAGCACCGCGATTCAGGCCGCGGCCCGGGCCGACGCCGAGGTGAAAGGCGCATCCCGCGACCCGGTGTTCGCCGTCGAACGGCTGGTGACCGTCATCGCGACCCGCGCCCCGTACGGAGCGTGACGCCCCCGGGCGCGGCTGCCCGGCAGGCAGCCGGTGTCAGCGCACCCGATGTCTCACCTCATGTCTCAGAACGGATGCTGGCGCCTCTCTACTGATACGGGCGAGCCTCGCACCGGTGCCGCCCGCGAAAGGAGACGGGCATGTCCGTTCTGTTCCTGCAACGCACGCGCGTCGCGCGCGTGTCCGTGCCCACTGTCGTGGAGCGCTACCGCGGCGAGGTGCACGCCACCTACCGCTACCTGCGGCTGGCGATCATTCTGCTCACAGTCCTCCTCGGGTGCGCCGTAGGCATTCAGGTGCTGGGCGACGGGGGCACCGTCCTGCCGTCGGTCAGCGCGTACTACTACAGCCCGGCACGTGCCGTATTCGTGTCGAGCCTGTGCGCGATCGGAGCGTGCATGATCGTGCACCGCGGCCGCAGTGACCTCGAGGACGTGCTCCTGAACTTCTCGGGCTACCTCGCCTTCTTCGTCGCCTTCGTGCCGACCCCGTCCGTCGTGATCGCCGGGACGGATGCCGCGGCCCAGGCGCCGCGCGATCTGACCGACGCCGTGAGCAACAACACCGGGGCGATCCTCATCGTCGGGCTGATCGCGTTCGTCGTGGAGATCTTCGTCGTTCCGCGGCGGGAACGCTCCTTCCGCGGACGAGCGGGCCGCACCGCCCACGTCGCGAGCGCGATCGCTTTCGCCGGCCTCGGGGTCTTCTTCCTGGTGGCGCGCGACGAGTTCATCCAGCGGGCCCACACGATCGCCGCCGCCGGACTGTTCATCGGCATCGTCGGTGTCGTCGGTGTCAACGGGGTGGCCCTGGCCCGCGCGGCTCGGGAGCGGGGGGAGAGCCGCCGTGCTCAGGTGTGGAACCGCTACACGATCGGGTTCCTCGTGATGATCGGGTCGGTCGTCGCCGTCGTCACGGTGGCGCGGCCGATGGTCGCGCAGTGGGTGTTCGTGCTGGAGACCGCGCTCATCGCCCAATTCCTGCTGTTCTGGATCGTCCAGACCGTCGAACGGTGGCGGGTGCCTGAGCCGCCGCAGGACGACCTCGTGCCCGGCTGAGCGTGCGAACGACGAAGGCCCGCCTCCGGGGCGGGCCTTCGTCGTTCATGCTCAGAGAGCGGCGACCTGCTTGGCGATCGTCGACTTGCGATTGGCAGCCTGGTTCTCGTGGATGACGCCCTTGCTGACGGCCTTGTCGAGCTTCTTCGTGGCGCGCGCCAGGGCCACCTGCGCGGCAGCCTTGTCACCGGCGGCGATCGCCTCACGGGTGCGCCGCACCTCGGTCTTCAGCTCGCTCTTGACGGCCTTGTTGCGCTCACGCGCCTTCTCGTTGGTCTTGTTGCGCTTGATCTGCGACTTGATGTTCGCCACGTTCGACGGGTCTTTCGTTCGGAGTTTCGGATGGACGTGCCGAGTGACAAGGAGAGGGCTGTCGCCCGACGGTCGTGTGAGGAGGAGCCCACACGCAAGCCAAGGAGAGAGTTTATCAGCTTTCCGAGGGACGACCGTCCTGGCTCTGCTCGACCGTGGCGACCGCGAGGTCGAGCAGAGCGTTGAACACCTTCGGCCGCATCGCGGTCACGAGATGGCTGGTGCGGGGGACCACGATGAGCTCGGCGGCGGGCAGCGTGCGAGTGAAGAGCCGTTCGTGCAGCCGCAACTGGTCGAACTGGCCGTTGATGAACCACGTGGGCACCGTAATGCGCCGCAGCGAATCCAGCAGATCGAGCACCGACAGGCTCCGCAACGCGAGGTCCTGCGCGTCGTACGCGTAGCCGCCCGCGCCGAAGTCGGGTCGCGTCTCGGCGGGGAGCGTCGCGTCGAGGATGCGATCCGCGATGGGCTGACCCCTTCCCGGCAACCGGTCGAATCCGCGGGCCAGAGCGCGATAGGCGGCAAGGCCCAGCCCCCGCGGAATCGCGGAGCACGAGGCGGCGATGAACGCGTCGATCGGTGGCGGTTCGGCGCGCCCGGCGTACGCGATGGACAACAGTCCGCCCATCGAGTGGCCGACGAGGAGCACCGGGCCGTGCGCGGCGGCGTCGCGCACGGCCCGGTCGATCGTCTCGAACGCGCCCTCCAGCGTGAACGTCTCCGTCATCCGGCTGCCGTGCCCGGGAAGGTCGGGCGCGATGCCGCTGATGCCGCGCGCCTCCAGGTGCGCTCGTTGCGAGCGCCACATGGTCGCCGATGTGCGGATGCCGTGGACGAACACGACCTGCACCGACATGGCGCTCAGCTTACCCGCGCCGCCGCCCGCCCCCGCTCCTGAGCGGCGCGGTCACCACAGCGAACGCACCGTGACCGCTCGGCTCGTGCTGCCCGCCGCGAGCGTCGCATCATCGGGGACGAAGACGGCGACGTAGCGGTGGGTGCCGCGGGTGAGCCGGCCCAGACGCACACTGGCGGTACCGCTCGCGGAGACCTCCGCGGTACCGACCACGGCGCCGTCGGCACTGCCCTCGCGGAACTCCACCCTCCCCGCCGGGGCGCCCTCGTCCTGCGTGACGCGCGCGATCAGTGTCGAGGGCAGGAACCGGTTGATGTGGATCGGCAGATAGGCCCGCAGCGTGGTCTGCGTCGCGGACGGCTCAACCGCCGCGTCCACCGTCACCGGCACCCGCACGACGGTGCCGGACTCGGCGGCGGTCAGGGTGACGACCATGGTTCCGGCGGGAGTTCCGGCGGGAACCGCGATCGTGACCGTCGCGGCGCCGCTGGCGATCGCGGTGGTGCCGTGCACGATGCCGTCGATGCTCACCTCGAACTCGGTGTTCTCGGGTGCGCCACGGCTGGTCAGATCGACCCCGCCGACCTGGAAGGAGAACTCCTCGCCCGCCGCGACGGCCGCAGGCAGACCGGACACGGCGATCGCCTGCGTCGCGAACGACGGCGCCACCGGCGACTGGTCGGCAAGGTAGTCGACCCACGCCTCGTAGTCCAGCAGCCCGGTGTCGACCGGGTCGCTGCCCTCGGTGAACACCCGGAAGTTGTCACCCCCGGAGGCGAGGAATGAGAAGGTGCCGATGCGGTACTGGCCGGCCGGGTCGATGGGTGCCCCGTCGACCCACACCCCGGTGATCCGCTCTCCCTCGGGGAGGGTGTCGTCGAACGTGTAGGTCACGTTGTCCGACAGGCCGAGCTGCAGGTAGGGGCGCTGCGGGACGTTTCCGTCGGCGTCGCGCTGCCACTGTTGCTCCAGCAGCATCACGAACTGCGCACCGGTGAGGGTCACCAGGGCGAGCGTGTTGTTGAAGGGCAGGACGGCGTTGGCCTGTGAGAACGAGACCTGACCGTCGGCGAGGCCGTCGACCGCGGTGGCGCCGAACTCCGCCTGCGTGTCCCACAGGTCCGCGCGCAGACCGCCCGGGTTGGTCACACCGATCACCGCTCCATCCGGAAGGATGCCGAGGCTGTCACGGAGCATGTTCGCGACCGCCTTGCCGAGGGAGGACTCGGCGGCGCGGTCGTCGCGGACCCCGCCGGTCCACACGCCGTCCACGAAGGCACCGCCGCTGAACGCGGTGGTGATGTCACCGGCGACGTCAGCCACGGCGGTGTCGCCCACCTCCGCCGCCGCCGCGAGAGCCTCCTCGACGATCTGCGCCACCTCGGCCACGCGGGGGTAGTCGGCGATCAGTGCGTCGTCGTCGACGTCGGTGCGGGGAACGAGGCGTTCGGTGTGGGCGGTCACATCGGCGGTGTCGGGGTCGATGGTGAGGGTGATCTCGCCCAGGTTCGCGCCGTACGCGCCCGTCTGCACGACCGGGCGGGTCGCGTCGGTGCCGGGAACCGGCGCCGACCACGCATACTCCTTGTGGGTGTGGCCGGTGAAGACGGCGTCCACTTCGGCCGTCGTGTCGTTCACGAGGTCGGCGAAGGGGCCACCCGCGGCCAGCTCCTCCTCGAGGGTGACGCCATCGGGTGTTCCGGCACCGGCCCCCTCGTGATAGAGCGCGATCAGCACGTCCGCCTCGCCGTTGCCTTCGTCGCCGTCCGACAGCTGCGCGGCCACGCGGTTGACCGCGGTCACCGGGTCACCGAAGGTGAGGTCGGCGATCCCCGCTGGTGATACCAGCGACGGTGTCTCCGCGGTGACCGCGCCGATGAGACCGACCGTGATGCCGTCCGCTTCCCACAGCGCATACTCGGGGAACGCCGGTGTCTCGGTTCCCGTCAAATAGACGTTCGAGCCCAGCTGCGGGTAGTCGGACGCAGCCGAGACGCGTCCGGACAGGTCTGCGAACCCGCGGTCGAACTCGTGGTTGCCGACCGCGGTCGCCTCGAGGCCCAGGGCGTTGAGCACATCGATCGTGGGCTGGTCCTGTGCGACCGACGACGCGAACAGAGACGCCCCGATGTTGTCGCCCGCAGAGACGAACAGCACGGGGCCGGATGCGGCCTCCCGCAACTGTTCCACCGTTCCGGCGAACGCCACCGTGTTGGCGTCGATGCGGCCGTGGAAGTCGTTGATGCCCAGGAGCGTCAGCTCGATCGGCGCCGCCTGCGAGGTCAGCCCGACGATCAGCGGGTCGTGGTCGCTGGAGCGATACACGTCGTCGGCGTAAAACAGTGTTCCGTGTGAGGCGTAGCGACTGTATTCCAGGGCCACCGACTCGCCCGAGTTGATGTTCCAGATGTCGGCACCCGTGGCTCGCGAGCGCGCTGCGGGGTTGAGCAGCACGTGGTCCAGCGACCCGGACTGACCGCCGAAGCTGTACGACGCGGTGTCTACGGCGAACTCCTGCGCCGCGTCGACGTAGCCCGCCTCGTACAGGACATGCAGGGGGTCCTCCTGGCTGTACGCGTTGAAGTCGCCGGCGAGCGCCACCGCGGGCACATCGCCCTGGATGTCGGCGACCCAGTCGCGCAGCGCCGTCGCCTGCCGGACGCGCGACTCATTGGAGGCGCCCTGTCCGTCACCGGCGTCGGCGTCGCCGGGCCACGGGCCGGCTGACCCCTTCGACTTGAAATGGTTCACGACGAACCAGAAGGGCTCGCCGCCCGCGGTCGGCGCGAAGGCCTGCGCGATGGGCTCGCGCGCATTCGCGAAGGCGCCGCCCTCGCCGCTCTGATCGCCAAGAGCGCGCGAGGCGCCGACGGGAGACACGGCGGCGGTCCGGTAGATGATGGCGTTGCTGATGGCGTCCTGCTCCGCGACGGCGGGAAGGTCCGCCGACGACGGCACGAACGCCCATTCCTCGGCGCCGGCGGCGGCGTTGAGGGCGGCCACCAGCGTCGCAGTCGCCTCGTCGGCTGCCTCGCCCAACGCGGCGGAGGTCTCGATCTCCATGAGACCGACCACATCGGCATCCAGCGCCGAGATCGCATCGACGAGTTTGTCCTGCTGGCGCTGCAGATCGTCGGCATCCCACGCGCCGCGCTGCGGGCAGCCGCTGCGCACCGTGACGCCGTCGCCGAATCGATCGGTGTAGGCCACGCACGAGGGGTCCTCGGCTCCGAGCGTCGTGAAGTAGTTCAACACGTTGAACGAGGCGATCGACATGTCGCCGCCGACCGGCTCGGGCGCGGCGGTGCGCGGGGAGCTGAACAGCACGTCGTCGACCCCGGAGCCGTCCGCCACCAGCGGGCGGGTCGGGTTGAGCTTCCACGTGTCGTTTCGCCAGTCGACGATCAGCGGTTCGTTGAAGGTGACCGATCCCCCCACGACGATCGGCTCGACCAGCGACACGTAGGCCGGTGTCAGTGCG
This sequence comes from Microbacterium sp., assembly GCF_047972865.1. Classification (GTDB taxonomy): domain Bacteria; phylum Actinomycetota; class Actinomycetes; order Actinomycetales; family Microbacteriaceae; genus Microbacterium. The sequence continues at coordinate 47,943 of NZ_JBKEAY010000017.1, read as the reverse complement.
CGGTTCGCCGTGGCGAGGAAGTTGATCGTGGTGCCGTCGTCGAGCACGACGCCACGGGCAGCGTTGTCGACGGCCACGGCCGCCGCGTCGGCCGAGCCCGGGCGTGCCAGGTCGGTGGGCTGGCGGAGCGGATCGGACCCGGCCGCGAGACCGACTTCGCCGTACTGGCTGGTCGGGTAGGTGTCGGTCACCGTGAACTCGCCGCGGGGGGCGATCAGCATCGATTCCAGGGCCTCACGTGCGGCGTCGCCGGCGGGCCAGGTCACCTCGGCGGGGATCGGGGCGAGGGCGTCGTCGACGACGACGGCGGCACCCGGTTCGACGGTGACCTCGGTGAGGCCGTTCCACTCGGACACGACCCCGGTGATCTCGACGGTGTCTCCGAGCGCGACCTCGTCGACTGCGCCCGGGGCGTAGACGAACACCGCGTGCGAGGTCCCGTGGGAGGTCGGGTCGACTCCGCCGGTGCCAGGGGTTTGGATGACGTAGCCGGAGAACCCGCCGGTGGGGTAATGCGCCGTGACGACCCCGGTGGTCATGACGGTGTCGCCGACGTGCGGACTGACCGCCCCGGTGCCCTGGATCTGAGCGATCGTCAACGTCAACGTGTCCGGGTCGGGGGAGAACTCGTCGTCCAGACCGACCGGCGACGGCGCACCGGGCGCGAAGTCGGCGGCGTTGTCGGCCGTGTTGGTGAACGCGCCGTCGCGCGCCGCGCTGGTCGCGTTGGAGGTCCCCGGGGCGGCACCGGCTCCGGCGAACGTGGAGGCACCGCCCCACCCGACGAAGTCGACCACGTCGGGGAGCGTCACGAGGTCGGTTGCGCCGGTGAGGGCCGTCAGCGATGCGACGAGCGCCACCTTGCCCTGCGACCCGCTCATCGCGATCGTGCCGTCGACGTCGGCGGGCACGTCGGGGAGCGCCTCGTTCGCGCCGAACGCTTCGCCGATGAGCACCTGGCCGCCCGCGGGCACCGTGAGCTCTCCCAGCGGCGTCACCTGCCACGTCGATCCCGTCGCCGATGCGTACTGCACGCTGTAACCGGACAGGTCGATGTCACCGTCGCTGACGTTAGCCAGTTCGATGAAGTCGCGGTCGAACGCCGCGCCACTGTTCCCGCCGCCACCGTAGACCTCGGAGATCACGACGGGGGCGTCGGGGGAGACCGCGGCGACGGCGGCGACGGGTGTCAGACCGGCGGCGAGGACGGCGCCCACCGCGGCGGCGGCGATCGCGGGGCGGACAGGGGGGCGTCGGCGGCTGTTGTACGTCACGTCATCTCCCGGCGGCCGAGCGCGGGGGTGCTCCGCGCTGGGGACGACCGCCTCCTCGAGCATCGTGCGATCGTTGCACTGCTCACAAGCCCCTGACGATGAACATTTCGTACATGAGTGGTTTCTCATCTGTGGCACGGTCGTCCCGGCGGAGCCCGGCATGCCCGGGGCCACGCCCGCGCCCCGGTAGACTTCTGAGGACATGTCACCGCGCGCCCTCCAGCCTCTCGAGCCCGCCGCCACGCCGCCCGAGTTCATCCGCAACTTCTGCATCATCGCCCACATCGACCACGGCAAGTCGACGCTGGCCGACCGGATGCTGCAGATCACGGGAGTGGTCGCCGATCGCGACATGCGCGCGCAGTACCTCGACCGCATGGACATCGAGCGGGAGCGAGGCATCACGATCAAGTCGCAGGCGGTGCGGATGCCGTGGGAAACCGGCGAGGCCACCTTCGCGCTCAACATGATCGACACTCCTGGGCACGTCGACTTCACCTACGAGGTCTCCCGCAGCCTTGCCGCCTGCGAGGGCGCGGTGCTGCTGGTCGACGCCGCCCAGGGCATCGAGGCGCAGACCCTCGCGAACCTCTACCTCGCGCTGGAGAACGACCTCCACATCATCCCCGTCCTCAACAAGATCGACCTGCCTGCCGCCGACCCCGACAAGTTCGCCGCCGAACTGGCGAACCTCATCGGTGGACGCCCCGAGGACGTGCTGCGGGTCAGCGGCAAGACGGGGCAGGGCGTCGATGAGCTGCTCGACCGCATCGTCCAGGAGATCCCGCCACCGGTGGGGGCCGCCGACGTCCCCGCGCGCGCGATGATCTTCGATTCCGTGTACGACGCCTACCGCGGCGTCGTCACCTACGTGCGCATGGTGGACGGTGAGCTCCGCCCGCGCGAGCGCATCCAGATGATGTCTACGCGCGCCACCCACGAACTGCTGGAGATCGGGGTGTCGAGCCCGGAGCCGGTGCCGACCAAGGGGCTGGGCGTCGGCGAGGTCGGCTACCTCATCACCGGTGTCAAGGACGTGCGCCAGTCGAAGGTCGGCGACACCATCACCGACCAGCGCAAGCCCGCATCGCAGGCGCTGCCCGGGTACACCGACCCGAAGCCGATGGTGTTCTCGGGCATCTACCCAATCGACGGCAGCGACTACGCCGACCTTCGCGAGGCGCTCGACAAGCTGAAACTGTCCGACGCGTCGTTGCAGTACGAGCCGGAGACCTCCGTCGCGCTCGGTTTCGGTTTCCGATGCGGGTTCCTGGGGCTGCTCCACCTCGAGATCATCACGGAGCGGCTCTCCCGCGAGTTCGGCCTGGACCTCATCACGACGGCGCCCTCGGTCACGTACGAGGTCGACACCGACACCGGCGAGACGGTCACCGTCACCAACCCCAGCGAGTACCCCGACGGGCGGGTCGCATCGGTGTCGGAACCGGTCGTGAAAGTCGGCATCCTGCTGCCGAAGGACTACGTCGGGACGGTCATGGAGCTGTGCCAGTCCCGCCGCGGCACGCTGCTGGGTATGGACTACCTCAGCGAGGACCGCGTGGAACTGCGGTACAACATGCCGCTCGGCGAAATCGTGTTCGACTTCTTCGATCAGCTGAAGTCCAAGACGCAAGGCTACGCGAGCCTCGACTACGAGCCCGCCGGCTCGCAGAGTGCGGACCTGGTCAAGGTCGACATCCTGCTGCAGGGCGAGAAGGTCGACGCCTTCAGTTCGATCGTCCATCGCGACAAGGCCTACGGGTACGGCACGATGATGACCGAGCGCCTGCGCAAGCTGATTCCGCGGCAGCAGTTCGAGGTGCCGATCCAGGCCGCGATCGGAGCCCGCATCATCGCGCGGGAGAACATCCGCGCGATCCGCAAGGACGTGCTCGCGAAGTGCTACGGCGGCGACATCACCCGCAAGCGCAAACTGCTGGAGAAACAGAAAGAGGGCAAGAAACGCATGAAGATGGTCGGGCGCGTCGAAGTTCCCCAGGAGGCGTTCATCGCCGCGCTGTCCGGCGACGTCGAAACCAAGAAGTGACGACCGCCAAGTAGGGTGGACAGCATGCGTCGCGGGAGCTTCCAGGAGGGGATGGTCGACTACGCCGCCGTCGGAGCGACGCAGGCCGCCGACCTGATGGGCTACCCGCCGCACCGCAGCGTACCGGCCGAGAACTCGTGGCGGATCGGCAGCGGCCAGGCGCGGTTCGCGTCGTCGACCGAGGCGCTGCTGTCCTGGTCGGCGTTGCGCGGCGCGGGCCTGGAGGTCTCCAACGTGCGCCCCGCGTCGGGTCCGACGTACGCCGGCGTGAGCTTCGACGCCGAGGGGTCCCCGATCGCGCCCAGCAGGCTGGAAGCCGACCAGCGCTTCGCCGCCGACGGCACTCCGTACGTCGGCGCGGGCACGACCGTGCACGTGCACGGGCGTGTCAAAGGCATGCGCGGCGACGCGGAGCTGCGTGTCATCTCGGCGGTGGAAGAACCGCGGCGCGTAGGCTTCGCGTTGGGCACCGTGTCGGGGTCGGTCGTCAGCGGCGAGGAATCGTTCCTGTTGGAGTGGCGTGACGACGACGAAGTGTGGTTCACCGTGCGGGCGTTCGATCGGCCCACCGCGGTGCTGTACCGGCTGTTGCCGCCGCTGGTCAAGCGCCGTCGCCGCGAGCTCTTCCAGCGCTACTTGCGGGCCATCTCTCCGCTGTACGCGACACCGTCCTGATGGGGGCGGCGCTACCGGTCGGCGAACCGGCGCCGGCCGACGGCGCGCTGCCCGCCGACCTCACCGTCGACGCGGAGGTCGACTTCGGCGTGTACCTGCACGTGCCGTTCTGCCGGGTGCGGTGCGGATACTGCGACTTCAACACCTACACCGCGACAGAACTTCGCGGCGCCCGCCAGGACGACTACGCCGACACGGTCCAGCGGGAGATCGAGCTGTCGACCGGCGTCCTGGCCGCGCGCGGACCGGTGCGTCCCGCGGCGACTGTGTTCTTCGGCGGCGGCACCCCCACGCTGTTGCCTGCGGGCGACCTGGCGCGCATGCTCTCGGGCATCCGCTTCGCCTTCGGCCTCGTGCCCGGAGCCGAGGTGACCGTAGAGGCCAACCCTGACACGGTCACCGCCGACCTCGCTGCCGGGCTCGCACGGGCGGGCGTGACGCGGATGTCGATCGGGATGCAGTCCGCCGTGCCGCACGTTCTGGCCGCTCTCGACCGCAGCCACGACCCCGCCGCGGTTGCGCGTTCGGTCGGGTTCGCACGAGAGGCTGGACTGGCGGTGAGTCTCGACCTCATCTACGGGGCCCCGGGGGAGAGCCTGGCCGACTGGCGCACGTCCGTGCGTACTGCGCTCGAGCTGCGGCCCGACCACATTTCCGCGTACGCCCTCATCATCGAAGAGGGCACGGCGCTGGCCCGGCGCATCCGACGCGGTGAGATGCCAGCCCCCGACGACGACCTGCAGGCGGACATGTACGAGACGGCGGACACCGAGTTCGCCGCCGCCGGCTACTCGTGGTACGAGGTGTCGAACTGGTCCACCGATGCTGGCACCCGGTCGCGGCACAATCTGGCGTACTGGCGCGGCGCCGACTGGTGGGGCTACGGGCCCGGCGCCCACAGCCACATCACGGGGCTGCGCTGGTGGAACGTGACGCACCCGGCCGCCTACGCGCAGCGCCTCGCCGGCGGACAGTCCCCGGCGGCGGGCCGCGAACGCCCGGATGCGGCGGCGCGACATCTGGAGTCGGTGATGCTGCGATCGCGCATCTCGGAGGGCCTGGCGATCTCGGACCTGTCTGACCGGGGCCGGCGACGCATCGCCGGACTGATCGCCGACGGTCTGATCGACGGCACGGCCGCCGTGCATGGCCGGGTCGTGCTCACGCGGCGCGGGCGGCTACTGGCGGATGCCGTGGTGCGTGCGCTGACCACGTGACGGTCCAGGCCGCGTTAGAATTGGCACTCAGTCGTCACGAGTGCCAGCGGAGGAGGGATCATGGTCTCGGATCGGGGACTTCAGGTCCTTCGCGCGATCGTGCAGGACTACGTCGACACCAACGAGCCGGTCGGCAGCAAGGCGGTCGTCGACCGCCACCATTTCGGGGTGTCGGCGGCGACGATCCGCAACGACATGGCGCTGTTGGAGGAGGAGGAGCTGATCGTGGCACCGCACACGTCCTCCGGTCGTGTGCCGACCGACAAGGGCTACCGCGTGTTCGTCGATCATCTCGCCGAGTTGCAGCCGCTGTCCCCGGCCCAGCGCACCGCCATCGCCTCCTTCCTGGAGGGCACGGTCGACCTCGACGACCTGCTCGTGCGCACCGTCCGGGCCCTCACCCGCCTGACCGGTCAGGTGGCACTCGTGCAGTACCCCTCGTTCGCGCGGGCGCGGGTCTCCCACGTCGAGGTGGTGCCGGTCGGCGGCGGGCGCTCTGTCGTGATCGTCGTGACCGACACCGGCCGTGTGTCGCAGCGGATCGTCCTGCTGCCGGGCGCGTTCGACCCCGACCAGGTGCCGGTCGTGCGGTCGCTCGTGTCGGACCTGGTCACCGGTAAAAACGTCCGCGACGGACTTCAGGCGATCGCCGCCCTCGAAGCGACGACGGCCTCGGTTCCGATCGACGAGGTCGTGCGCGCCGTGGCGCGCGTCGTCGCGGAGGAACTCGAGGAGTTCCGGCAGGACAAACTCGTCATGGCGGGGTCGGCGACCCTCGCGCGACGTGAGTCCGACTTCCGCGGCAGCATCTACCCGCTCCTGGAAGCCATCGAGGAGCAGGTGACCCTGGTGCGCCTCATGAGCGACATGGTGGCTGACGACCAGGGCCTGGCCGCGTCGATCGGGCGCGAGAACGAGGCGTTCGGGCTCGAGGAAGCCTCGGTCGTGACCGGCGACTACGACGCGTCGGTCTCGCGCGCCCGGGTCGGCGTGCTCGGCCCCACGCGCATGGACTACCCCAGCAACCTCGCGGCGGTTCGTGCCGTCGCGCATTTTCTCAGTCGGCTGCTCGAAGAAGACGAGCGCACTCGCTGACGCGAACGGACCGCGCCCGGTGGGGCAGGAAAGGCGAATGTGGCAGACCACTACGACGTACTCGGTGTGTCTCGGGACGCGTCTCCCGAAGAGATCAAGAAGGCGTACCGCCGCCTGGCGCGCGAACTGCACCCCGACGTGAATCCCGGGGCGGACGCGCAGGAACGCTTCAAGCTCGTCACCCACGCCTATGACGTGCTGAGCGACCCGGACCAACGCCAGCGCTACGACCTCGGCGGTGACGGGGGCGCGTTCGGCGGCGGCGGATTCGGTGGCTTCGGCGACATCTTCGAGACCTTTTTCGGCGGCGGCGGCGGTGGCCGTGCCGGCCGACCCCGGGATCGGCGCGAGCGGGGGCAGGACGCGTTGGTGCGCGTGACGCTGCAACTGGGCGACGTCGTGTTCGGCACGCACCGCGACATCGAGGTCGACACCGCCGTGCTGTGCGAGACGTGTCAGGGCTCGTGCTGCCAGCCCGGCACCCAACCGGTCACGTGCGACGTGTGTCACGGCTCCGGTCAGGTGCAGCGCACCGTGCGCAGTCTGCTGGGAAACGTCGTCACCGCCGCCCCGTGCACCGCGTGCCAGGGGTATGGCACGACGATCCCCTATCCGTGCGCCACCTGTCAGGGGCAGGGACGGGTGCGGGCGCGCCGCACCGTCTCGATCGACATCCCCGCCGGGGTGGAGACCGGGCTCCGGCTGCAGTTGCCCGGCTCGGGCGAGGTGGGCCCCGGCGGCGGCCCCAAGGGCGACCTCTACCTGGAGGTCACGGTGGAATCGCACGAGGTGTTCAGCCGCGATGGCGACGACCTCCTGGCGACGCTGGAGGTGTCGATGCCGGATGCCGTCCTCGGCACCACCACGACCATCGACGCACTCGACGGCACGGTCGATCTGGAGGTGCGTCCCGGCGTGCAGTCCGGCGACGTGCTCACCATCAAGGAGCGCGGCGTCACCCCGTTGCGCGGCACGCGGCGCGGCGATCTGCGCGTCGGCGTGCAGGTGGTCACCCCGACGCGACTGGATGCGAAGGAGCGCGCCCTCATCGAAGAGTTCGCGGCGCGCACGAAGGCACCCGGTCCCCAGCTCGCGCAATTCCATCAAGGATTGTTCGCCAAGCTCCGCGATCGTTTCCGTGCCGGCTGACCCGTGGCGCTGCACTTCGTCGTCGACGCACCGCTGACCGAAGCGGTCGGTGGGCTCCTGACGCTCACGGGCGCCGAAGCGCACCACGCCGCCACCGTCCGCCGGGTGCGGGTCGGGGAGACGGTGACCGTCGGCGACGGAGCCGGAGTGTGGACGACCGGGACCGTCGAGTCCACCGGGCCGCGTGCCGTGGGCATCCGCGTGATCGCGCATGAGGAGGTGCCGCGTGCGGTGCCCCGCCTTGTCCTGGTGCAGGCGCTGGCCAAGGGCGGACGCGACGAGTCCGCCGTGCAGGCGGCGACCGAGCTGGGTGTCGACGAGGTGGTGCCGTGGCAGGCCGCGCGAAGCGTGTCGCGCTGGGATGCGGCGAAAGCGGTCAAGGGTGTCGCGCGCTGGTCGGGGATCGTGCGCGAAGCCGCTAAACAGGCTCACCGCACCTGGATCCCCGCGGTGGGAGCGCCCGTGACGACCGGTGCGCTCGCGGCGCGCGCCGGCGCCCGGATGCTGGTGCTCGACCCCACGGCCGACGCCGCGCTCACGTCGGTCGAGCTGGACGCGGCGGACAGCCGGGACCTGGTTCTCGTCGTGGGCCCGGAAGGCGGGATCGCGCCCGAAGAACTCGACGCGCTCGGTGCTGCCGGCGCCACCGCCGTACGCCTGGGCGACACGGTGCTGCGCAGCTCGACGGCGGGACCGGCGGCGCTCGCCGTCCTCAACGGGCGTCTCGGCCGGTGGTGAGTCCGGACGTGACCGGGGAGGCGGCGCGGCCGCTCGCATCGTGGCGGTTCACCGGCGACCTGCGGCACTACCAGGCCGATGTGCTCGAGCGCGTGGTCCCCGACGGGGACGACCGCGTGCACATCGTCGCGCCGCCGGGATCGGGCAAGACGCTGCTGGGGCTGCTCCTGGCGGCGCGGCGCGGCGCGCGCACGCTCGTGCTCGCGCCGACGACCACGATCCGCGCGCAATGGGCGGACACCGCCGCATCCCTCGTCCCCGACGGCGCCGCCGCCGTCTCGGATGATCCGGGTTCCCCGGGGGATCTCACGGTGCTCACCTACCAGCTACTCAGTGTGCTCGACGGCGCCAATCCGCTGGAAGAGCTGGCCCGCACCCGATGGCGAGAAGAACTGGAGGAGACCGGGCGGTCCGCCGCCGACGCCGATCAGTGGCTCCGCGAGCTGGCCGCCGGGAACCGGCCCGCCTACCGGGCGGGGATCGTGCGTCGTTCGCGCGCGCTGCGCCGCGCACTGGTCCGGCAGGATCCGGCGAGCCTGGAGGGTGTCCTGCACCCCAACGCCCGCGCGGCCGTCGCCGCGCTCGTGGCCCATGGTGTCGAGACGATCGTTCTCGACGAGTGCCATCACCTGCTCGACCACTGGGCGATGGTGGTCGCTGCGCTCGTCACGCGCCTGCGTGACGCCGGGCGGCGGCCCCTGGTGATCGGGCTCACGGCCACGCTTCCCTCGCCGGACGATGCCGACGAATACGACAACTACACATCGCTGCTCGGCGAGGTCGACTATGAGGTCCCCACCCCGGCGGTGGTGCGGGAGGGAAACCTCGCGCCGTATCGGGACCTGGTGCACTTCGTGGAACCGCCCCCCGACGAGCTCGCGTTCCTCCGGGACCGCGCCGATGCGCTCTCGGTCCTCATCCGCACGACATTCGCCCGGGATGCGGGGCTGGAGTTCCTCTTGTCCGAGCTCCAGCCCGAGCTGCCGTCGTCGGACGCCGACCCGCTCACCCCGCCGCCGGCGGACGACGGCGGGGACGCGCGCCTGCAACGCGCCTTCACGGAGGACTTCGCCGGTGCCGAAGTGATCGCAGCCATGCTGGCGACGGTGGCACCGGACCACCCGCTGGTCGCGCTCCTGCCATCGGCGGCGCGGCGCACGCCCACCGCCGACGAGGGGATGCGCACACTGTCGCGCTTCGCGCTGAACCATGTGCTGCCCGATCCTCGGCGGCGTCCGCAGTGGGAGCGCATCCGACGTTCGCTGGCGGATTTCGGCTACACGCTCACCGACCGCGGCGTGCGGCGGTCGCGGGATGCGGTCGACACGATGCTCGCCTCCTCGCGGGCCAAGGATCACGGTGCGTGCGACATCATCGCGAGCGAACGTGCCGCCCTCGGCGACGACCTGCTGCGGGTCCTCGTGGTGACCGACTTCGTGCGGCACGGAAACCGGCAGGGCGGACTGGTGGACGGCGCCGGTGCGCTGCGCACGTTCGATGTGATCGCGACCGACACGGCGACCCGTGATCTGCCGGCGGTGCTCGTGACCGGAACGACGGTGCGTGTGGCGACCGAGCACGCCGGTGACGTTGTCCGCGCGCTGGGGCGGGAAGTCGGCACGTCGGTCGCCGCGGCCCCGCGGCTGGAGCGGGCGTCGATCAGCGAGGTGCACGCCCCGGGGGTGACCACCGCAGACCTCGTGCGGGCGGTTTCGGAGCTGTTGCGGCGTGGGGTGGTGCGGATCGTCGTCGGCACGCGGGGCCTGTTCGGTGAGGGGTGGGACTGCCCATCGGTGAACACGCTCGTCGACCTCACCGCCGTCGCAACGGCGGCGGCCACACAGCAGTTGCGGGGACGCACTCTGCGCCTGGACTCGGCGTGGCCCGAGAAGGTCGCGCACAACTGGACCGTGACGGCGCTGCTCCCGGCCGGCTTCCCTCTCGATGCCGATCCCGACGCGAGGCGGCTGCGCCGCAAGCATTCGCGGCTGTGGGGTCTGGACCGCGACGATCCGGACCGGGTCGTGCGCGGGCTGGGCATCGCGCTCACCCGCTCGGCCCGAGAGCTCGTGCGTCGGTCCAGCCGGGCAGACGCGGGGGTCTCGGCGGGCGCGCTCAACGAGGCGGTCGCGGCCGATGTGGCATCGCGTGTCGACACGTACCAGAGCTGGCGCGTGGGCACCGCGTACCGTGACGACGAACGCACCAGCGTGGTGCTGTTGCGCCCCGCCGGTGCCGCGGTGTTCCGCACGAGCACCTCGGTCGCCCACACGCTCACGACCGCGACGACGCTGCTCGGTGCGGTCGCCGCCGGCGGTGCGACGTTGGCCACCGTCGCCCCGGACCCGGCGGTTTTGGGCGTCGGAGTCGCGGTGGGCGCACTCGGTGCGCTGGGCGCGGTCGCCCTGAGCGGGCCGACACGGCGCGCACGGCGACAGACCGCGCGGGCCGGTCGCGGCTACCGGGATGTCGCGGCCGTCGTGTGGGAGGGACTGCGTGCCGCGGGGCGGGTGCGCGACCTCGAGGCGCCCGAGGTCGTCGTGCGCGCCGCGAACGCGGATGGCCGCGTAGAGTGGACGGTCGGCTGCCCGGACGTCGATCTCGCCGACCAGCGCACCCTGGCCGACGCGTTGACCGACCTGTTCGGGCCGGTGCGCACGCCGCGGTTCCTGCTGGGTGTCGGGCGTTCGGCCGGGTCGGCGTGGTCGGAGCTCGTCCTGCGGGCGGGCCGCGCGAGTGACGAGCAGTTCCTCCCGGTCCCGTCCGCGATCGGCCGCCGCCGCGCGGACGCCGTGGCGTTCGCCGAGCGCTGGCGCCGCGACGTGGGGCCCTGCATCCTGCACCCGGTGGACGGTCCGGAGGCGACAGAACTGCTCGCGCGTGCACGACGCGACGAGGCGCCCGCGCCGGTCACCCGCACCGAGTGGCTCTGAAACCCGTGGCGACGCGCCCTCTAAACTGGACGCATGAGCGAACCCTCGATCTTCACGCGTATTCTCCGAGGCGAGATCCCCTCCGAGATCATCGCCGAGACCGAGAACGTCTTCGCGATCCGCGACATCGCGCCGCGGGCGCCGGTGCACCTCCTGGTGATCCCGAAGTCCGAGCAGTACCGCAACGTGGTGGACCTCGCTGCCGGGGATCCCGCACTGATGGCGGAGATCGTCGCGCTCGCACAGCACCTCGCCGCCGAGCACGCGGACGGGGAGTTCCGGCTGACGTTCAACACCGGGTCCGGTGCCGGGCAGACGGTCTTCCACGTGCACGCCCATGTTCTGGCCGGGGGCTTGACCGAGGGGAGCCTCGGTGGCTGAAGCCCCCGAACCCGACGTCGCGCGCATCCTCGCCGACGGCGTCGCCATGGTCCAGTTGCTCGGACCTCAGGACCGGCTGCTGCGGGTGGTGGAGCGTGAGCACCCCCGCGTCGACGTGCTCGTGCGGGGCAACGAGATCACGCTGACCGGCGACGCCGACGACGTGGCCGCGGCCCGCGCCCTCGTTGACGAGCTGATCGCGATGGCCCGTTCCGGTCAAGGCATCGACCCCGCCGACGTGTCCGCGGCGGACCGCATCCTGCAGTCCGACGGCGACGTGCGTCCCTCCGATCTGCTCGGCGAAGCGATCCTGTCCGCCCGGAGCAAGGTGATCCGGCCCAAGACCCTCGGACAGAAGGCGTACGTCGACGCGATCGAGCACAACACGATCGTGTTCGGGATCGGTCCGGCCGGCACCGGCAAGACCTACCTCGCGATGGCAAAGGCCGTGCAGGCGTTGCAGCGCAAAGAGGTGAACCGGATCATCCTCACCCGCCCCGCCGTCGAGGCGGGGGAGCGGCTCGGGTTCTTGCCGGGGACCCTCACCGACAAGATCGACCCGTACCTGCGACCGCTCTACGACGCGCTCAACGAGATGATGGACCCGGAGCTGGTCCCCAAGCTCATCGCGTCCGGCACGATCGAAGTGGCCCCGTTGGCGTACATGCGCGGGCGGACGCTCAACGACTCGTTCGTCGTTCTCGACGAGGCGCAGAACACCACCCCCGAGCAGATGAAGATGTTCCTGACCCGGCTCGGCTTCGGCACCCGGATGGTGGTGACCGGCGACATCACCCAGGTCGACCTGCCGCAGGGCTCGTCCGGGCTGCGCCTGGTCACCCGGGTGTTGCGCGACATCGACGACATCCACTTCGCGATGCTCACCAGTGACGACGTCGTCCGGCACAGTCTGGTCGGCCGGATCGTCGACGCCTACAGCGTCTACGACGAGCAGCGGCTCGCGGGCCGTCGCGAGCGGGACGAGGCCAGCGAGTTCGCCAATCGCGTCGAGCGCCGCGCGCACGCACGCGCGCAAGGCCCGCGGGACAGACTGCCGAAGCGAGGACGGTCATGACGATCGAGATCAGCAACGAGTCCGGCGTGGACGTCGACGAGACGGTGCTGCTGCGTGCCACCGAGCACAGTCTCGCCGAACTGCACGTGAGTCCCGACGCCGAGTTGGCAATCCTGCTGATCGACGAGGGCGCGATGGAAGCGCTGCACGTGCAATGGATGGATGAGCCGGGGCCGACCGATGTGCTGAGCTTCCCGATGGACGAGTTGCGCCCCGGCACAGAGGAGATGCCGACTCCGCCGGGCCTGCTCGGCGACATCGTGCTGTGCCCACAGGTCGCCGAAACCCAGGCGCAGGCAGCCGGGCATCCCACGATGGACGAGCTGGTGATGCTCGCCACGCACGGTTTGCTGCACCTGCTCGGCTTCGACCACGCCGAACCCGCCGAGGAACGGGAGATGTTCGGCCTGCAACGCGATCTGATCGTGTCGTTCCAACATGCCGAACGGCGGCGACGCCGCGCATGATCCCCACGCTGCTGCTGATCGCCGCGGTGCTCCTGGTGGGCTTGGGTGGTCTCATGGCGGCGCTCGATGCGGCGCTGGGCGTGACGTCGCGCGCCGACCTCGCGGAGATGGCCGAAACGGGACGCAACCGCCGGCCGCTGGAGCGGATCGCCGCCGACCCCGACGCGCACGACAACGCGGTGATCTTCGTGCGCATCCTCGCCGAGACCGCCGCAGCGGTCATGGTTACCGTCGCGCTCACGCTCGTGTTGGACAACATCTGGTGGGCGATGCTGGTCACGGTCGTCCTGATGACGGTGGCCTCGTTCGTGCTCGTCGGCGCGAGCCCGAGGGCGGTCGGGCGTCAGCACGCGAAGGGCTTGCTGCGGGTGTGCGCCCCGATCGTGCGGGGCGCGCGCGTGCTGCTGGGTCCGCTCGCGCACCTGCTGGTGGTGGCGGGCAACCGGGTGACTCCGGGCGTGCGTCACCGCGCCTCGTTCGCCTCCGAGGAGCAGTTGCTCAGCATGGTCGACGAAGCCGCTTCGGAGGCCCTCATCGAGCAGGACGATCGCGATCTGATCCACTCCGTCTTCGACTTCACCGACACCCTGGTCCGGGCCGTCATGGTGCCGCGGACCGACATCGTCACGATGGATGCCGACACGACGGCGCGCGAAGCCATGCGGCTGTTCCTGGACAAGGGGGTCTCGCGCGTACCGATCGCGGACGACGAGGCGGACGACATGACGACCGTGGTCTACCTGCGCGACCTGGTTCAGTTCGCGTTCGGCACCGGCGACCAATGGCAGGACGTGCCGGTCACCGGGATCGCACGCCCGGCGGTGTTCGTGCCCGAATCGATGCGCGCCGAGACCCTGCTGCAGCAGATGAAGCGCGACGCGGTGCACGTGTGCCTCGCCGTCGACGAGCACGGCGGCATCTCCGGCCTGGTGACGCTCGAGGATCTGCTCGAGGAGATCGTCGGCGAGATCGACGACGAGTACGACCCGCGCTCGGCCGAGGTGGTGCCGCTGGGCGAGGGACGCTACCGTGTGAGCGCGCGGCTCAGCCTGGACGATGTCGGCGACCTGTTCGATCTCGAGCTCGACGACGAGGACGTCGACTCGATCGGCGGCCTGCTCGGCAAGGCGCTCGGCCGGGTTCCGGTCCCCGGAGCCACGGCGACCGCGGAAGGGATCGTCATGACCGGTGGCGCGTCGCGCGGGCGCGGGCGCGGGCTTGCGACGGTGCTCGTCGAGCGGGCGCCGCGTGGCGCGCGGTACGCCGCCGCCGATCCCCGAAACGAGGACGCATGACGGCGTCCAGATCCGGTTTCGTCACCTTCGTCGGGCGCCCCAACGTGGGAAAGTCGACGCTCACCAACGCGTTGGTCGGGGAAAAGGTGGCGATCACGAGCGACAAGCCGCAGACCACCCGTCGGGCGATCCGGGGGATCGTCAACCGGCCCGGCGGGCAGTTGATCATCGTGGACACCCCCGGCATCCATAAGCCGCGGACGCTGCTGGGGCAGCGCTTGAACGACCTGGTCGAGCAAGTGCTCGGTGATGTCGACGTCATCGGATTCTGCGTACCGGCCACGGAAAAGGTGGGGCCGGGGGACCGGAGGATCGCGGAGTCGCTGGACGGATACCCGCGTGCGAAGAAGGTCGCCATCGTGACGAAGGTCGATGCCGCGCCTCGCGAGGAGATCACCGAGCGACTCCTGCAGGTCGACAGCCTGCGCGAGGACTGGGCGGCGGTCATTCCGCTGTCGGCGGTGACCCACGATCAGCTCGACGTGCTCGCCGACGAACTGCTGACGCTCATGCCCGCGGGGCCGCCGCTCTACGAGGCGGGTGTCGTCACCGACGAGTCCGTGACCGACCGCATCGCCGAGATCATCCGCGAGGCGGCGCTGGAGGGGGTGCGCGACGAGTTGCCCCACTCCATCGCGGTGACCGTCGAGGACATCTCCTCGCGGGAGGACCGCGAGGATCTGACGGACGTCTACGCCAACATCGTCGTCGAGCGGGACAGCCAGAAGGCCATCATCATCGGACGCAAGGGCACGCGTCTGCGCGACGTCGGCGCCCGGGCTCGCGCCGGCATCGAGCCCCTGCTCGGCACGAAGGTGTTCCTGTCGTTGCGCGTGCGCGTCGCGAAGGAGTGGCAGCGCGACGCCAAGCAGCTCGGGCGGCTGGGTTTCTAGGGGTGAACCGTGGCCTGGGGGTCAGGCCGCAAGCGACCGCAAGGCTGAGACGATGACGACGACCCCGACGCCGTAGGTCTCATCGACAGTGGTCTGGAGCGTCCCGTCGTCCCACACGACCCGGGTCCACAGGCGGCCGCGCTCCGGCCACGATTCGAGCAGGTGCGCTCCCAGCAACGGGGGGAGCTGTTCCTGGATGTCGGCCAGAGTCGCCTCGTCGATGTCACCCGGCTCGCCGCCGGTCGGATCTTCGACGGGAAGCGGGTCATAGAGCGCGAGCTGCATCGGGTTCCGGGTCACGGTGATACGGCTGCCGTCGTAGGTTCCGATGACGGCATACGCTCCCCAGGTGACACCGGCGGCCGTCTCGGCGTCGTTGAGGTCTTCCCACGACCAGCCGAGCAGCGGGATGCCCTCGCACTGCGGCGGAAAGGACTCCATGACCGCCCCGAGACACAGTGACGGCCCGGCCCCGGCATCCAGAACCGTCCCTTCGCCGACGACCTCGCCGGACGGCGGCGACGGCTCCACGTTGGCCGTTCCCGGGCGTGGCGCGTCCGTGCCGGGGAGGGACGCAGCACCCCCTGCGGGGGCGCTCGCGGGGGTCGCGCACGCGGTGAGGAGCATGAGGGCTGCACCGATGGCGGACGTCACTGCGGTTCGGAACGTGCTCATGCCTGACAGTGTCGGCTCCCCGCCGACCGTCTCACGCACGTCAGCGACCCCCCTTGACACTTCGCGGATGACCGCGGTTGCATGGAGGCGAGGTGGGTGATATGACCAACGTCGGTCTTCTCCTAGTAGGAGTCGTCCTCTTCGTCAACGGGGCGAGTTTGCTGGGCGCCGTGCGCCCGAGGGATGCCGTGCCGATCAACTTCTTCGTCGGCGGCGTTCAGGTGGTCTTTCCGACGCTCGCGATGCTCGTGGCCGGGTCGGGCCTCGACGCCGGGTACTCCGTCGCCGCGCTCTATCTGTTCGGGTTCACCTACCTGTATGTGGCGCTCAACACCCTGATGGGCAATGATGGCAGCGGACTGGGGTGGTTCTCCCTCTTCGTGGTCGCGATCACGATCTGGTCGGGCATCACGTCGCTGGCCACCGACCCCGCGTTCGCGGTGATCTGGTTCGTGTGGGCGGTGATGTGGTTGATGTTCTTCCTCAGTCTCGCACTGGGCGTGGCCGGGTTGACCGGATTCACCGGCTGGCTGCTGCTGATCGGATCACACCTGACGGCGACGATCCCCGCCCTCATGATCTTCGAGGGCGTCTGGTCCACGTCGACGACCGCGGGAGTCGTCGCGGCCGTGATCGCCGTCGTGTTGATCGCCCTCTGCGCGATTCTCGGGCGCGTCCGGCCGGTGCTGATTCGTCAGAAGGCCGATCCGGACGGTGCGGGAAGGGGGCGGTCGGCATGACGCGGTACGACTTCCGCTGCGCGCACGGCGACCTGCACGAGCGGAGCTTTCCGATGGGTCAGGCCCCCGACGCGATCGAGGCGGAGTGCGGCTCGGCGGCACGGCGCGTGTTCGCGGCCCCGTATCTCAGCGGCGCCGTCAGCGGCGCCTTCCAGGCCATCGAGACGTCGATGCGATCGGCGTACGAGCCCCCGGTCGTCACCGCGCTGCCCGGCGCCCCCCGCACACCGACTCCGGTGAGTGCGGAGCCGCGCCATGCGAGGTTGCCCCGGCCATAGCGAAGTGGAGCTGCCGTGCGGACCAGCGCGGCCGGAACGGTGCCGACCGAGATGCTTTCGGCACCCTACGATGGGAGATGGATCAATGCCAGAAGTGATCTTTCCGCTCGATTCGAGCAAGCGGTTCGAGGAGCAGCTGAAGGTCGGCCACAACCGTTGGCACCCGGAGATCCCGCCGGTGGCATCCGTCCGACCGGGGGATGCGTTCCGCGTCGACTGTCGCGAGTGGTTCGACGGGGCGATCGTCAACGACGACAGTGCCGACGACATCCTCAACGCGCCGCTGGACACGGTGCACAAGCTCAGCGGGCCGTTCCGCATCGAGGGTGCGCAACCGGGCGACCTGCTGATCGTCGACATTCTCGACGTCGGGCCGATTCCGCAGGAGGACTCCGGTCCGCTGGCCGGACAGGGCTGGGGCTACACCGGCATCTTCGCCAAGCGCAACGGTGGCGGGTTCCTCACCGATCAGTTCCCCGACGCGTACAAGGCGATCTGGGATTTCACCGGGCAGGTCGCCAGTAGTCGGCACATTCCGGAGGTGTCTTTCGAAGGGCTCATCCACCCTGGATTGATGGGGACGGCACCCAGCGCCGCGTTGCTCGCGACGTGGAACACGCGCGAGGCGGCGCTGATCGCAACCGACCCGGACCGGGTGCCGCCGCTCGCGTTGCCGCCGCAGCCGGTCGATGCCGTTCTGGGCTCGTTGCCGGCGTCGGAGTATGACCGGGTCGCCGCGGAGGCCGCCCGCACCGCGCCACCGCGGGAGAACGGCGGCAACCAAGACATCAAGAACCTCTCCAAGGGCACCCGGATCTTCTACCCGGTGTTCGTGGATGGGGCGAATCTGTCGCTCGGCGACCTGCATTTCTCGCAGGGCGACGGCGAGATCACCTTCTGCGGCGCGATCGAGATGGGGGGTTTCATCGATCTGCACGTCGACCTGATCAAGGGCGGGATGGACACGTACGGGGTGACTGAGAACGCGATCTTCATGCCGGGGCGGGTCGATCCCCGCTTCTCGGAGTGGCTGGCATTCTCCGGCACGTCGGTGACACTCGACGGGGAACAGCGCTACCTGGACTCCCACCTGTCGTACCAGCGGGCGTGCCTGCACGCGATTGACTACCTGACGAAGTTCGGGTACAGCCCCGAGCAGGCGTATCTGCTGCTCGGGGCTGCGCCGATCGAGGGACGGTTGTCGGGTGTCGTCGACATTCCCAACGCGTGTGCGACGGTCTACCTGCCGACGTCGATCTTCGACTTCGATGTGCGCCCGTCGGCATCCGGTCCCCATCAGGTGACGCAGGGGGTTCCCGCTCCCCACGCCGCCTGACGGTCAGGTCGTCACGGTCAGTCGAGCACGACCGTGTCCAGGTCGGGTTCGCTGTCGATGAACCCGTAGGCGTACGCGGTCGCGCTGAGGTCTTCCAGGACGCTGCGGTCGAGGTCGGCGGAGAGGTACTCGAGGTTGAGGCCGTCGACCACGGCAGCGTCCATACCGGTGAAATCGACGATCGCCGCGCGGAACGCGGACTGGTCGTCCATCGCGCGGTCGGTGGATTCGGCGATGGAGGCCCGGAACGCGGCCACGACGTCGGGGTTCGCCGCCGCGTAGTCCCCGGTGGTGAAGGTCACCATCGAGTACAGGCCTGGGATGGCGCGCAGCGCGTCCCCGATGAAGGTGATGCCCTCGGTGGCGCGCGCCTGGCTCAGAAACGGCTCGGGAATCCATGCCGCATCGATGTTGCCCTGCTCCAGCTGAGCGAGCTGGTCGGGAAAGGCTATCTCGGTGAAGGTGACCGCCTCGGGGTCGCCGCCGTCGTCCTCGACCGAGCTCATGATCGTGAGGTCGCCTTGGGTGTTGAGGGCGTTGACGGCGACGGTCTTGTGCTCCAGGTCCTGCCACGTCGTGATCCCGGAGTCGGTGCGGACGACGACGCCGGACGGCGCGAGGTCTTCGGGGTCGTCCACGTTCTCATAGCTCGTCGAGTAGCCGGCGATGATGCGCATGTCCAGTCCCTGGCTGGCGGCGACGAGGACGGACAGAGGATTACCGACCGCGAATTGGATCGAGCCGCTCGACACGGCCGGAAGCAGCGCCGCCCCGCCCTGGCCGAGCTGGATGTCCACGTCGAGTCCGTGCGCGGCGAAGATGCCCTCGTCGATGCCCATCGGCACCGCGGAGGAGGTGGCGATCTGCAGCAGACCCACTGTGACCGGCGTCGACGCGCCGGTGCCGTCGCCGGCTGGGGTCTGCTCATCACCGCTGAGCGTGCCCGACGAGCATCCGGCGAATCCGAGCGCCAGCGCGGCGCCGGTCAGCAGGGCGATGGTGCGAAGACGGGTTCTGTGCATGGTGATCACTCCTTGTCGGGACCGCGTCGCTGTGGTCCTCGCGCCGTGGCGCGTCCCAACCATCTAAGGATTAAATGATTACATTTGTCAATGATCGTCTTCTTCTGCTGTGGCGCGGTAGGGTCGCCTGCATGACCCACCTCCAGCCCACCGTGCCCTCACCCCCCGGTGGCGCCGACCGTCTGTGGGCGAGCGTCGTGGGGGGCGACGTGAGCTTTCTGCTCGCGCGGGCGAACTTCTTCTCGATCTCGAAGGTCAACGCCGCGCTGGCCCCGTTCGGACTGAAGGCGCGGTCCCTGTCCGTGTTGGCGATCGCCGCATCCGAGCTGCGACCGTCGCAGCGCGAGCTGGCCGACTTCCTCTGCCTGGACGCGCGGCAGATCATGCTGATCGTCGACGACCTGGAGTGCCGCGGGTGGGTCACGCGCGAGCCCGCGCCCGCGGACCGTCGCATCAACATCGTGGTCGCCACCACCGAGGGCCGCCGGGTGCACGACGAAGCCCGCGCGAGTGCCACGGCGGCGGGGAACGAACTGATGAGCACCGTGGCGGCCTCCGATTTCGATCGCTTGTCGCGGGCGCTGCGGGCCCTCGCCACCCCGCCGCGTGAGCCCTGAGCGAGCGCAGCACGCATGCGGGTGTTCGACATCGGTGTATCCTGGGTGCATGCGTGCGCGCTCGCTGCTCCTTAGCCGCCGCGACGAGACCTTGATCTAGGGCCTTTCTCGTCGCGGAGCTCGTCGTTGGCCCGCCATCCTGGACGAGAAGAGAAGCGACACGACATCATGGACAACAGCCAGCAGCCCTCGGCGATGCCGATCCACAAGTACCGGCCCTTCCACGAGCAGATCCGCGTCGATCTGCCCGACCGCACCTGGCCGGACAAACGCATCACCGGCGCACCGCGCTGGTGCGCCGTCGACCTGCGTGACGGGAACCAAGCGCTCATCGACCCGATGAGCCCGGAGCGTAAGCGGATCATGTTCGAGCTGCTCGTCTCAATGGGCTACAAGGAGATCGAGGTCGGATTCCCGTCGGCGAGCCAGACCGATTTCGACTTCGTCCGCCAGATGATCGAAGTGAACCTGATTCCCGACGACGTCACGATTCAGCTGTTGACGCAGCCTCGCGAGCACCTCATCGAGCGCACCTACGAGGCGATCGCCGGGGCCAAGCAGGCCATCGTGCACTTCTACAACTCGACGAGCGTGCTGCAGCGTGACGTGGTCTTCCGCACCGACAAGCAGGGCATCGTCGATATCGCGCTGGAGGGCGCGCGACTGTGCCGGTCGTTCGAGAAGCGCATCCCCGAGACGGCGGTGTACTACGAGTATTCGCCGGAGAGCTACACCGGCACCGAGCTGGATTTCGCCGTCGACATCTGCAACCAGGTGCTGGAGGTGCTGGAGCCGACCGCGGACCGCAAGGTGATCATCAACCTGCCCGCGACCGTCGAGATGGCCACCCCCAACGTGTACGCCGACTCGATCGAGTGGATGTCGCGGCACCTGAACCACCGCGAGAACGTCGTGCTGTCGCTGCATCCGCACAACGACCGCGGTACGGCCGTCGCCGCCGCCGAGCTGGGCTACATGGCCGGAGCCGACCGCATCGAGGGATGCCTGTTCGGCAACGGCGAGCGTACCGGGAACGTCGACCTGGTGGCGCTGGGCATCAACCTGTTCACGCAGGGCATCGATCCGCAGATCGACTTCAGCGACATCGACCACGTCAAGCGCACCGCGGAGTACTGCAACCAGTTGCCGGTGCACGAGCGCAGCCCCTGGGCGGGCGATCTGGTGTTCACGGCGTTCAGCGGATCCCACCAGGACGCGATCAAGAAGGGCTTCGAATCGATGGCCGCGCGGGCCGAGGCCGAGGGCGCGTCCGTCGATGAGATCGAGTGGGCGGTGCCGTATCTGCCGATCGACCCGAAGGATCTGGGTCGTTCGTACGAGGCCGTCATCCGTGTCAACTCGCAGTCTGGCAAGGGCGGGGTCGCCTACCTGCTGAAGGCGGACCATTCGCTGGATCTGCCGCGCCGGCTCCAGATCGAGTTCTCCGGCGTTGTACAGGCGATGACCGATGCCGAGGGCGGCGAGGTCTCTAGCGACCAGATCTGGTCGATCTTCAGCGACGAGTACCTGCCCGCCGACCGGTCCGAGGCCAAGTGGGGTCGGTTCGAGTTGCTGTCCACGGCCACCTCCAGTGACATGTCCGGCGATGTCTCGCTCGAGGTGACGCTGCGCGACGGGGAAGCGGTCGTCCCGGCATCCGGCATCGGCAACGGCCCGGTGGCCGCGTTCCTCGATGTGCTGGGGGCTCAGGGCATCGAAGTCACGGTGTTCGACTACGTCGAACACGCGCTGAGCGCCGGCGGCGACGCGCAGGCCGCATCGTACGTCGACCTGCAGGTCGACGGCGAGCGCCTGTGGGGCGTCGGCATCGACGGTGACATTTCCACCGCGAGCCTGAAGGCGATCGTGTCGGGCGTCAACCGCGCCTTGCGTACCCGAAGCCAGGCCCCCGCGATCCTCGCCGCCGTCTGACCCCGCACGGGTCGGCCCGCCACCCCCAACCCGCGGCCGGGGGGATGCTGGGCGTGCCGCGTCGGGGTGTCGGGAGCGGAGCGGATAATGGACGCGTGCCCACATATCGCGACGAAGTGGTGGTGCTGCGCACCCACAAACTGGGCGAGGCAGACCGCATCGTGACCATGCTCAGTCGCGGCCACGGCAAGATCCGTGCCGTCGCGAAGGGCGTGCGGCGCACGTCGTCGCGGTTCGGGGCACGACTGGAACCGTTCATGGTCGCCGACGTGCAGCTGCACAAGGGCCGCAGCCTCGACATCGTGCAGCAGGCGGAGTCCCTCGGCTCCTACGGGGCCGACATCGCCACGCACTACGAGCGGTACACCGCGGCCCACGCGATGGTCGAAGCGGCCGACCGCCTGAACGAGGCGGAGACCACCCCGCAGCAGTACCTGCTGCTGGTGGGAGGGCTCCGATCGCTGGCCCGCGGCGACCACGACGGCCGTGCGATCCTGGACTCCTATCTGCTGCGCGCGATGGCGCTGTCGGGCTGGGCGCCGGCTCTGGACGCCTGCGCCCGCTGCGGCGCGCCCGGCCCGCACGACGGGTTCGTCGCGCAGCTGGGCGGTAGCGTCTGCGCCGTGTGCGCCCCGGCGGGTTCGGCCCGCATCCGGCCAGATTGTCTCGAACTGCTGCGGGCACTCATGGCGGGGGAGTGGGATGCCGTGGACCGCGCCCCGGTCGCGGCGAGCTCGGCGGCGTCCGGGCTCGTGGCCGCGTACGCGCAGTGGCATCTGGAACGCGGCATCCGGTCGCTGGCGCACGTGGAGGCCGTGCGGTGAGCCCGAAGCCGTACACGCACCGCGACGCGGTGCCTTACCGGCCGCTGGACTGGACGGGTCTGAATCCGCCCGCCTTCCCGGCGGTTCCGCACCACGTCGCCATCGTCATGGACGGCAACGGCCGCTGGGCGAACCGACGCGGCCTCACCCGCGTCGAGGGGCACCGCGCGGGGGAGGAAGTGCTGCTGGATGTCGTCGCCGGCGCCGTCCAGGCGGGGGTCAAGCATTTGAGCGTGTACGCGTTCTCGACCGAGAACTGGGCGCGGTCCCCCGACGAGGTCCGCTTCCTCATGGGGTACAACCGCAAGGTGCTCCATCGTCGCCGCGATCAGCTGAACGAGTGGGGGGTGCGGGTGCGGTGGGCCGGTCGCGCGCCGCGGCTGTGGCGGTCGGTCATCACCGAGTTGCAGTATGCGGAGCGCCTCACCGCGGACAATGACGTGCTCACCCTCACGATGTGCATCAACTACGGCGGCCGGCACGAGATCGTCGACGCGATGCGGGCGATGGGGGAGCAGATCGTGCGGGGGGAGCTGAAACCCTCGGCCATCACCGAGAAGACGGTGCGCCGCCATCTGTACGTCCCCGACATGCCCGATGTGGACCTGTTCGTGCGGTCGTCGGGGGAGCAGCGCACCTCGAACTTCCTGCTGTGGGAGGCGGCGTACGCGGAGATGGTCTTCCTCGACACGCTGTGGCCGGACTTCTCGCGCACCGACCTGTGGGGGGCGATCCAGCTCTACCTCGACCGCGACCGGCGCTTCGGCGGTGCCGTCGATGCCCCGACCGCGGAATAGACCGGCACGGGCCCGCGGTTGCATCCGATGTGACGGATGCCATCAAGATCGACGTGTGGAGTGACATCGCCTGCCCCTGGTGCTACATCGGCAAGCGCAACCTGGAGAACGGACTGGCCGCGACCGCGGACGACGAGGACGCGCCGGTCGTGGAGGTGACGTATCACTCCTACGAGTTGTCGCCGGACACGCCGGTCGACTTCGACGGCGACGAGATCGACTACCTCGCCGGCCGCAAGGGCATGCCCCGGGCGCAGGTGGAGCAGATGCTTGCCAGCGTCACCGACGCCGCCCGCGGTGCCGGATTGGACTACCGGTTCGACCGGGTTCGGCACACCAACACGGTGAAGGCCCACGAACTGCTGCATTTCGCGCACGCCCTCGGCAAGCAGCACGAGATGGCCGAGCGGCTGATGTCGGCCTACTTCACCGAGGGCCGCCATGTCGGGCAGGTCGACGACCTGGTGCGACTGGCCGGCGAGATCGGATTGGACCCGGATGCCGCGCGCGCCGCACTCGACGAGAACCGCTACCTCGATGCGGTCCGCGCCGACGAGACGCGTGCGCGTGAGCTGGGCATCAATGGGGTGCCGTTCTTCGTCATCGACGGCACCTACGGCGTCAGCGGTGCGCAGCCGCCAGAGGCGTTCGCGCAGATCGCGCGCCAGGTGTGGACGGAGCACACCGCCGGCTGAATCAGGCCAGCGCGTCCTCGATCGCCGCGATCACTTCGGGGGCATCCGGCGTCGTCTTCGGACGGAAGCGGTGCACCTGTCCGTCGGAGGTGACCAGGAACTTCTCGAAGTTCCACATGATGGGACCCTTCGTCCCTTCGACGGTGGGTGCCTGCTTCAGGGCCTTGTACAGCGGCGCGGCGTGGGAGCCGTTGACCCGGATCTTGGCCATGATCGGGAAACTGACTCCCCACGTCGTCGCGCAGTAGTCCAGAATCTCCGCCATCGTCCCTGGTTCTTGACCCATGAACTGGTTGCACGGAAATCCGACGACTGTCAGTCCCCGGTCGTGGTAGGCGCGCTGCAGTTGCTCCAGCTGTTCGTACTGCGGCGTGAGACCGCACTTGGAGGCGACGTTGACCACGAGCACGGGGCCGGCGGCCAGGTCTTGAAGCGTCGTGTCGGTGCCCTCGGCTGTCTGGAACGGAATGCTGCGCAGGTCGGTCTCGGTGTGGCTCACCTCCCCAGGCTATGCCGGTTCCGCCGTGGGCGGCAGAGGTCTGGGAGAATGGTCCGGTGACCCTACCCGCCACCGCCGCGCGCCCCCTGCGCATCGGCCCGTTGACGCTGGCTGCACCGGTCGTCCTGGCCCCGATGGCGGGCATCACGAACACGGCGTTCCGGCGGCTCTGCCGCGAATACGGCGCGGGGCTGTACGTCTCCGAGATGATCACGACCCGCGCGCTCGTCGAGCGCAACGCTGCAACGATGCGCCTCATCCGTCACCACGAGTCCGAGACGCCGCGCAGCATCCAGCTCTACGGCGTCGACCCGGCGACGACCGAAGCGGCCGTGCGGATGCTGGTGACCGAGGATCACGCCGACCACATCGACCTGAACTTCGGGTGCCCGGTGCCGAAGGTGACGCGCAAGGGCGGCGGCGCGGCGCTGCCGTGGAAGCTGGGGTTGTTCCGCGACATCGTCTCCCGCGCCGCCCGCGCCGCGGGGGATGTGCCGCTCACGGTCAAGATGCGCAAGGGGATCGACCCCGATCACCTCACGTTCCTCGACGCGGGCCGCATCGCGGAGGACGCCGGGGTTTCGGCGGTCGCCCTGCACGCGCGCACCGCCTCGGAGTTCTACTCCGGCACCGCCGACTGGGATGCCATCGGTGAGCTGAAGCAGGTGGTGACCTCCGTCCCGGTGCTCGGCAACGGCGACATCTGGGCGGCCGACGACGCGGTGCGCATGCTGGCCGAGACTGGATGCGACGGCGTCGTGGTCGGGCGTGGTTGCCTCGGCCGGCCGTGGCTGTTCGGCGACCTGGCGCGGGCGCTGGGCGGTCCCGACGCCGCCCCGGACGATCCGGTCGATGCCACGCTTGCGTTCGTGGCCCGGGCGTTCCGCCGCCACGCAGAGCTTCTGGTCGAGTTCTTCGACGACGAGGGGCGCGGATGCCGCGACATCCGCAAGCATGTCGCCTGGTACTTCAAGGGCTACCCGGTGGGCGGCGAGCTGCGAGCGAGCCTGGCGACGGTGTCGACCCTGGCCGAGATCGACGATCTGATCGCGACGATGGACCTGACCGCCCCCTACCCCGGGGCCGCGGCCGAGGGGCAGCGGGGTCGCGCCGGCAGTCCCAAACGCACGGCGCTGCCGCAGGGCTGGCTCGACTCGCGCGATCTCGGCGAGGATGCCTCGTGCGCGCTCGCGGAGGCAGAACTGGACCACAGTGGCGGGTGAGTCGGCCAGCGGCGTCGGGGTGGCAGCCGGCCGGCCGCCGGGCTACACCGATCGCGACGCCGAGCGCTTTCACCCCGAGCGTCACCGGTCCCAGCGTGACAGTTTCGCGCGCGACCGCGCGCGGGTGCTGCACTCGGCCGCGTTCCGACGGCTGGGGTCCAAGACGCAGGTGCTGAGCCCGGCCAGTCCCGCCGACTTCGCCCGTAACCGGCTGACCCACTCGCTGGAGGTGGCGCAGGTCGGTCGGGAGCTGGCGATCGCACTCCAGCTCGCCCCCGACGTGGTCGACACGGCGTGCCTGAGCCATGACATCGGGCATCCGCCGTTCGGTCACAACGGCGAACGGGCGCTCAACGAATGGGCGGAGGACATCGGCGGGTTCGAGGGCAACGCCCAGACCCTCCGCATCCTCACCCGGTTGGAACCGAAGGTGCGCGGCGACGGCGGGGAGAGCGTCGGCCTCAATCTCACGCGGGCGAGCCTGGACGCGACCTGCAAATACCCGTGGACCCTCGACGCACCGGTCCCCGACCCCGGGGGGCGCCTGAAGTTCGGGGTCTACCCCGACGACGAGCCCGTGTTCGCGTGGTTGCGCCAGGGGGCACCGGGCCGGGTGCGATGCATCGAAGCGGAGGTGATGGATCTCTCCGACGACATCGCCTACTCGGTGCACGACCTCGAAGATGCGATCCTCAACGGCTACCTCGATCCGCGCCGTTTGGCTGATCCGCGCGAGCGGGAAGCCATTTTAGGCGCGATCCAGACCTGGGTGGGGTACGACTTCACCCGCGACGAGCTCGCCGACGGGCTTTACCGGCTGTCACGGGTGCCGGAGTGGCTGACGTTCTTCGACGGCACCCGGCCCGCGGTGGCGCAGCTGAAGAACCTGACCAGCGACCTCATCGGGCGGTTCGCCCGGGCCGCGACGGCTGCCACGCGCGAGCACTACGAGACACCCGTCCTGACACGGTTCCGCGGGTGTGTGATCGTGCCCCGCAGCATCGAGACCGAGATGGCGGTGCTGAAGGGCATCATCGGGGCGTTCGTCGTGACGATCGACGGACGCAAGGGTCTCTACAAGGAGCAGCGCCGCGTGCTGAAGCGCCTCGCGTCGGCGCTGGCGGCGCGTCCCGAGCACCTCGACGCGATCCACGCGGCGGACTTCGCTCAGGCGACGACGGATGCCGCGCGTCGTCGCGTCATCGTCGATCAGGTGGCCAGCCTCACCGACCGGTTCGCTATCGAGTGGCACGCCCGTCTGATTGGGCCTGTCGACCTGCGCGAGCTCGGGCTGTGGTCGGCGGATGCCCGGGTGACGGTCTCCGCGGGCTTCGCCCTCCCCGAACCGATCGAGGGCCTGTAATGCCCCGCATCCGGCAGGCCGACGTCGACGAGGTGAAGGCGCGAACGAACATCGCCGACATCATCGGCGAGCGGGTCGCGCTCAAACCCGCGGGGGTGGGCTCGATGAAGGGCCTGTGCCCCTTCCACGACGAACGCAGCCCGAGTTTCAACGTGCGGCCGCAGGCCGGCTATTACCACTGCTTCGGGTGCGGCGAGTCCGGTGACGTGTACTCGTTCCTGCGGGCGATGGATCACCTGTCGTTCACCGAAGCGGTGGAACGGCTGGCCGCCAAGATCGGGTATCAGCTGCACTACGAAGACGGCGGCGCCGCGCCTGAGACCAGCGGGCGCAGCCGTCTCTACCAGGCGAACTCCGCGGCCGCGGAGTGGTTTCGCGGGCAATTGTCTTCGTCGGAGGCCGACGCGGGGCGCAGGTTCCTTGGGGAGCGGGGCTTCGATGCCGGGGCGGCGGCGCACTTCGGCATCGGGTACGCCCCGAAAGGGTGGGAGCACCTGCGCGACGCGCTGCGGTCGCAGGGGTACACCGACGAGGAGCTCGCCGCGGCCGGGCTCGTCTCGCAGGGGCAGCGCGGTGTCTACGACCGGTTCCGTGGTCGGGTGGTGTGGCCGATCCGCGACGTCACGGGGCAGACGATCGGGTTCGGTGCGCGGCGGCTGTTCGACGACGACAAGGGGCCCAAGTACCTGAACACCCCCGAGACCGCGATCTACAAGAAGGCGCAGGTGCTCTACGGCCTCGACCTCGCGAAGAAGCCGATCTCCCGCACGCGCCGCGTGGTGGTCGTCGAGGGCTACACCGACGTGATGGCCTGTCACCTCGCCGGTGTCACGACGGCGATCGCGACCTGTGGCACGGCGTTCGGGTCCGATCACATCTCGGTGCTGCGGCGGGTCATGGGCGATGATTCGACCGCAGGCGAGGTGATCTTCACGTTCGACCCGGATGCGGCCGGTCAGAAGGCGGCGTTGCGGGCATTCGGTGAGGAGAAGCGGTTCGCGGCACAGACGTACGTCGCGGTCGCCTCCGAGAACCTCGACCCGTGCGATCTGCGGTTGGCGCACGGCGACGCCGCGGTGCGTGCTCTGATCGAGGCGAAGACCCCGATGTTCGAGTTCGCGATGGACCAGCGACTGGCTGGTTTCGACCTGTCGACGGTCGAGGGGAGGATCGGTGCGTTGCGGGCGGCCGCGCCCATCCTCGCTGAGATCCGCGACGCGGCGTTGCGGCCCGGCTCCACGCGCGTGCTGGCGCGCCCACTCGGCGAGGACCGCGCCGAGGTCACCCGCGAGGTCGAGCGCGCGGCGCGCGCCCCCCGCCGGGGCGAGGGCGACCGTGCGCGACCGCGTGCGCCCGAGCCGGACGTCGCGGCACCCACCAGGGTGACGCTGGCGTCGCTGCCGCGCGGCGTCGATGTCGGATTGGAACGGGACGCGCTGATGGGCATCCTTCAGTACGGGCATGCACTGGAAGCCGCGGAGGTGGACGCCGCCCTCGCGCTGCCGATGCTGCATCCGGCGCTGGACGCGGTGCGACAGGCGGTCGTCGCGGCGGGCGACCGCACGCGGGTGGGGTGGGCGTCCGGCGCCGTGGACGCGACGCGGGAGCCCTACCGGTCGTTGGCCGCGGAACTGCTGACGGCGCGCTTTCCCGCGCTCACCGAGGAGGAGGCGCGGGCGTCAGCGCGGGCGCTGTGCCAGCGGCTGCGGTTGCGGGCGCTGGACCGGGAGAAGAACGAGCTGCTGGGGCGGGTGCAGCGTGTGGCGCCCGACTCCGACGAGGGCCGCGAGGTGCGGGTGCGGTTGCGGGATCTGGACCAGCGGCGCCGGGCGCTGGCCGACGCGCAGTAGCGCGGCGGCGTCGGAACGGGCAGGATGAGGCGCATGCGCCGACCCGTAGACGCCGTGCCTGTTCGCTGTGACGACCTGTCCCTGTCGCGCGGTGCCGACCGCGTCGTGGACGGCGTGACCCTCACGCTCGAGGAGGGTCGCACGCTCGCGGTGATGGGAGCCACCGGCGCCGGCAAGTCGTCGCTGGCGGCGATGCTGGGCGGCGCGGAGGTGCCCGGCCTGGTCGTCTCGGGCGGGGACGCATCGGTGCTCGGGGTGCCGATCGGCAAGGGCGGGCGCGCGCGCCGGCATCGCCTGTTCGCGACCGGGTATCTGCCGCAGCGCGCCGGGACGTCGCTGCCGCCGCGACTGACCGTCGGGGAGGTGATCGGCGAGCCGGTCGCCAGTCGTGACCGCCGCGTGAATCAGCGGGCACTGGCCGAGCGGGTGGCGGGATTGCTGGACGAGTTCGGCCTGTCGCTCGGGGCGGCGTCGAAGTACCCGTACGAGCTGAGTGCGGGGATGCGCCAGCGGGTCGCGATCGCGCGTGCGCTGATGCTCGACCCGCGCCTGCTGGTGGTCGATGAGCCGTTCGCGAACCTCGACCCGGAGGTGCACGTGCTCGTGCGGTACGCCCTCCGCCGCCGCGTCGCCGATGACGGGGTCGCGATGCTGATGGTCACCAACGACGCCGATGTCGCGCGCGACATCGGCGCGGACGTGCTCGTGCTCCACGGCGGGCACCCCGTCGCTGCCGGGCCGGGGGTCGATGACCTCACGTGGTCGCCGGGT
This sequence comes from Microbacterium sp., assembly GCF_047972865.1. Classification (GTDB taxonomy): domain Bacteria; phylum Actinomycetota; class Actinomycetes; order Actinomycetales; family Microbacteriaceae; genus Microbacterium. The sequence goes on along the minus strand of NZ_JBKEAY010000017.1, from coordinate 18,082 downwards.
GGCCGGGAGCAGGCCGGCGGCGGCGTGCGAGCAACCCCCTGAGCTTTGCTATGATCGTCTGGTTGCCCGCACGCGGGTGATTGATCCTCGGTAGCTCAATTGGCAGAGCAATCGGCTGTTAACCGATAGGTTCTTGGTTCGAGTCCAAGCCGGGGAGCCACCTCCCTCCCTCCCGTGATCTCACGCGTCGAGTTCGTCGATCCCTGGCGTCCACTGCGCGCCCGGGCGGCCCCAGCCGCGTTTGCGGGCGATCTTCTGCACGGTCTTCCAATCGCCGTCGTCGAGCCGGTCAACGTACAGGATGCCGTCGAGGTGGTCGAACTCGTGCTGCATGATGCGTGCGCACCAGCCGTTGACGCGGATGTCGACCGGATCGCCGACGAGGTCGGTCCCGGTGACGTGCACCGCGGGGGAGCGGCGCAGCGGGAACCGTTCGCCGGGGAAGGACAGACAGCCCTCCGATTCCTCGTCCGGGTCGGGCACGCCCGGCTCGAGCGGACGCATCCAGAGTTCGGGGTTGATGATCTCGCCGCGCCACGGCGCCCCGTGGTCGTCCTGGTACGAGTACGTGTAGATCCGCAGTCCGACACCGACCTGCGGGGCCGCCAATCCGACGCCGGGAGCGGCGTCCATCGTCTCGTACATGTCCGCGACGAGAGCGCGGATCTCGTCCGTGATCTCGTCGACCGGAGCGGCGACGGAGTGGAGGATGGGGTCGCCCATGATGCGGATTGGAAGAACAGCCACGACACGAGCCTAATCGAGCCGGTCGTACGGTTAGGGTCGAGGTGTGGACGTGGTTCTCACCGCCATCGGTGACCTGACGGACGACCTGGTCGGTGTGTTCCGCGACCCCAAAATCCTCATCGGCATCCCGCTTGCGCTGCTGGGTGCGGTGTTCATGTCGTTCGGTGCGCAGTACCAGCATCGCGGCGTGCAGAAGGTCGAGGCCGACTCCCGGGTCTCCGGCGGGGAGGGGCTCACCGGCGGGCAGTTGCTGCACCTGCTGCGCCGGCCGTCGTGGGTCGCCGGCACGATCATGCTGGGGTTGGCGATTGTGTGCCAGCTCGGAGCGCTGTCGTACGCCCCGCTGATCCTGGTGCAGCCGCTCGGCGCGGTTTCCCTCGTCATCACCACGCTCCTGAACGCCCGGATCAGCGGGCATCGTCCCACCCGGGGGTCGATCACGGCGATCATCCTGTGCGTGGGGGGCATCCTCGTGTTCGTGACGATCGCGGCTTTGTACGCAACCGAACGGCCGGTGACCGACCACCAGCTGATCACGATCCTCCTCATCTTGGCGGCGGTGATCATCGTGCTCACCACCCTGTGGCTGTGGTTGCGCAACCGGATGAAGGCGTTGTTCTACATCGTCGCCGCCGGCATCATCTACGGGTTCGTGGCCACCCTCGCGAAGGTGGTCATCAGCCGGCTGCAGACCGGCGACTTCGAGTGGCTGACGCTGCTGTGCCTGTTCGCGCTGATCGCGGGCACCGCCGTGGGCGCCTATTTCGTGCAGACGGCGTACGCATCGGGTCCGCCCGACCTCGTGATCGCCGGGCTCACGGTCATCGATCCGATCGTCGCGATCGTGATCGGGCTGGCGGTGCTCGGTGAGGCACAGTCGGCGCCGGGGGGAGCGTATGTGGGATTCCTCATCGCCGGGGCCATCGCGATTCTGGGCGTATACCTGCTCGCTCGTCACCACCCGCAGGTGGTGAGCGAAAGTCAGGAGATCCCGATTCAACGCGGCTCCAGCGGAACGGGACAGGAGCCGCCGCCGACCACGGGGTCGATCCGTCTCACCGAGGCCGTGTCGAGGGTGTGGCCGAACCCGCCCGTCGACGACGACCACGAGTTGGGCTTCCACGGCGACGACAAGGACGTCCGGTAGGCTCGATCCGTTACGGGGCGGTGGCCAAGCTGGTCAAGGCAGCGGGCTCATAACCCGACGATCGTGGGTTCAAGTCCCACCCGCCCCACCGAAGAAGGTTCACGCAGCGCGCACCGTGAATGACACGGTTGTGATTTTCGGCGCCGATGCGGGATACTGGAGTCACAATCGCATAAGCCCGCCGTACTCCGGCACACAGGTCGTAGGGGAAGACGTACCTGACGAAACGGAGAAATGATGGCGACACCACACGCGCGTGGAGTGATCTTCATTCACTCTGCGCCACGAGCGTTGTGCCCCCACTTGGAGTGGGCGGCGGGGCGCGCGCTGGGTACCGCGGTCAACTTCGATTGGGCAGACCAGCCCGTGCTCGCGGGCAGTCGGCGCACCGAGTTCGCGTGGACGGGACCGGCTGGTACCGGCGCGGCGCTCACGACCGCGATCCGAGGGTGGGAGCACCTCCGGTTCGAGGTCGTCGAAGAACCGACGGTTCGCAGCGACGGCGGACGCTGGATGCACACCCCCGGTCTCGGGATTCACTTCGCGCAGACCGACACCGTCGGCAACGTCGTCATCGGTGAGGACCGCATCCGCTACGCGATGGAGATCGCCGCAGGAGACCCGATCGAACTGCAGCGAGAACTGGAGGTCGCGCTCGGTGCGGCCTGGGACGAAGAGCTCGAGCCGTTCCGTCAGGCCGGGGACGACGCCCCCATTGTGTGGCTGCACAAGGTAGGCTGACACGCGGGACACAACTAGAGATTTCAGGCGGCAGGAGAGTGCGGGTACCTGCCTCGGATGATTTTCCCGGGGACGGGGACAGCTCATCCTTCGCCTGGTGCGGAGTACGCCCTCGGACAATGACGCCGGGGGCGTCTTCGTGTGTTGCGCCGGTTGTCAGACCGACGCGAACGCCGCGACCGCGTTGTGTCCGCCGAAGCCGAACGAGTTGCTGATCGCGAGCTGATCCCCGGCACCGAGCGGTGTCGGCTGCCCCGACAGGCGGAAGGGGACGTCGGGGTCCTGCTCGGTCAGGTTGATCGTGGGGGGAGCGAGGCGGTTCTGCAGCGCGAGGATGGTGAAGATCGCTTCCAGCGCGCCAGTGCCACCGAGCAGATGCCCGGTGGAGGCCTTGGTCGCCGACACCGGAATCTCATCGATGCGGTCGCCGAAGACCTGCTTCAGGGCAACGTACTCGTTGGGGTCGCCGACCGGCGTGGACGTCGCGTGGGCGTTGATGTGCGTGACCTCGTCCGCTCCGCGTCCAGCCGCCGCCAGAGCAGCCTCGACAGCGCGTGAGGCGCCGGCGCCGCCGGGGTCGTTGGCCGTGATGTGGTAGGAGTCGGCCGTGACGCCGCCGCCGAGCACCTCGGCGTAGATCTTCGCCCCCCGGGCCTTGGCGTGCGCCTCGGTCTCGAGGATGAGGACGCCGGCGCCCTCGCCCATGACGAAGCCGTCACGGTCGACACTCGCGGGGCGGGATGCGGTCTCGGGCGAATCGTTGCGCTTGGACAGCGCCTGCATCGACGCGAACGACGCGATCGTGATCGGGTGAATGACCGATTCGGTGCCGCCGGCGATGACGACATCAGCCAAACCTGCCCGCAGGTGCTCCGCCGCATTGACGATCGATTCGGTGCTGGAGGCGCACGCGCTGGCGACCGTGCGCGCGTACGCGCGCGCGCCGAAATGCAGCGACAGGTTACCCGCAGCCGCGTTGGGCATGAGCATCGGGACCGTCATCGGAAGCACCCGGCGCGGGCCCTTCTCGCGCAGCGTGTCCCAGGCGTCCAGCAACGTCCACAGCCCGCCGATACCGGTGGCGAAGTCCACACCGAGTCGCTCGGGTTCGACGTCGGGCGCTCCGGCATCCTCCCAGGCCTCAGCCGCGGCGACCATCGCCAGTTGCGACGAGGGATCGAGTCGTTTGGCGACCGGACGGGCCAGGATCGTGTCGGGGCGTACCTTGGCCTCCGCGGCGAACGTGACCGGCAGCTGGTACTGCTCGACCCAGTCATGTTCCAGCGTTCGGGCGCCGGACGCCCCGGCCAGCAGGGCCTCCCAGCTCTCAGGGGCCGTCCCGCCGATGGGTGAGGACGCGCCGATGCCGGTGACGACGATGCGCGAAGTGCTCATGGTGGTTCCTCGGGTTGCGCCGGTGGGGGCTGGCAGGCCCCCACCGATGTGTGGTTTACGCCTGGTTGGACGCGATGTAGCTGACGGCGTCGCCGACCGTCTTGAGGTTCTTGACCTCCTCGTCGGGGATCGTGACACCGAACTTCTCCTCGGCGTTGACGACGATCGTCATCATCGAGATCGAGTCGATGTCGAGGTCATCGGTGAACGACTTCTCCAGCGCCACCTCGTCCGCGGCGATGCCCGTCTCGTCGGTGATGAGCTCGGCGAGTCCGGCGAGAACCTCGTCGTTGGTGAATGCCATTGTGTCTCCTTGTTATCGGGGGTGTATCACCGGCCCGGGGCTGGGCCGATCTCAGTCTAGGTGCGGGCGGCGGCCGTTTTACGGAAGGACGACCACCTGCGCGCCGAACACGAGGCCGGCCCCGAATCCGATCTGCAGTGCCAGGCCCCCGCTGAGTTCGGGATGCTCTTGCAGCAGGCGATGCGTGGCCAACGGGATCGACGCCGCGGAGGTGTTCCCGGTCGTCTCGATGTCGCGGCCGACGATGACCGATTCCGGCAGCTTCAGCTGCTTGGCGAACTCGTCGATGATGCGCATGTTCGCCTGGTGGGGGACGAACGCGGCGAGGTCCTCGGCGGTGACACCGGCGGCGTCGAGCGCGTCGCGAGCGACCTTGACCATCTGCCACACTGCCCAGCGGAATACGGTGGGTCCTTCTTGGCGCAGAGTGGGCCACGGCGCCTTCCCGTCGCGGAAGTCCACGAGGGTGTGGTTCATGGTGACCGCGTCGGCTTTCGAGCCGTCAGAACCCCACACGGTGGGGCCGATACCGGGGACGTCGCTGGGGCCGATGACCGCCGCTCCGGCACCGTCGCCGAGGAGGAACGAGATGGAACGATCCGCCGGGTCGACGATGTCGCTGAGCTTCTCGGCGCCCACGACGACCGCGTACGTGGCCGCGCCGGCCCGGATGAGCGCGTCGGCCTGGGCCACGCCGTAGGCGAAACCGGCGCAGGCGGCGTTCAGGTCGTACGCCGCCGCCGGGTTCGCACCGATGCGGTCGGCGACGATGGCCGAGACCGACGGCGTCTGCCGAGGGTTGGAGATGGTCGCCACGATCACCGCGTCGACATCGTCCGGTGACACCCCGGAACGTTCGACGGCCTCCGCGGCAGCCGCGGCCGCGAGGTCGATCGCCGTGGTCTCGGCGACCGCGCGGGTGCGCGTGATGATGCCGGTGCGTTGGCGGATCCACTCGTCGCTGGAGTCGATCGGGCCGACGAGGTCGTCGTTGGGGACCGCGTTCTCCCCACGCGCTGCGCCGTACGCGTAGATGCGGGTGTGGGCGGGCCCGGATGCCTGGGTCAGGGTGGCGGTCATGCGTGTGCTCCTGTCAGCAGTGCGGCTGCAGCGTCGAGGTCGTCGGGGGTCCTCACGGCGACGCTCGGCACGCCGCGCAGCGCGCGCTTGGCGAGTCCGGTGAGTGTGCCGGCGGGGGCCAGCTCGATCAGTCCGGTGATCCCGGCGTCGGCGAAGGACTGCATGCACAGGTCCCACCGCACCGGCGAAGCCACCTGGTTCACGAGCCGGTCGACGGCGTCGCGGCCGTCCGTGATGTTCGCGCCGTCACGGTTGCTCCACAGCCTGATCGTGGGGTCTGTGACCGCCACATCGGCGGTGGCGGCCCGCAGCGATTCCACCGCGGGTGCCATGTAGCGGGTGTGGAAGGCGCCGGCGACCTGCAGCGGGACGACCCGGGTGCCGCGGGGGGCGGACTCCGCGAGCTGCGCGAGCGGGCCGAGGGCGCCGGCGGCGACGATCTGACCGCCACCGTTGTAGTTGGCCGGCGTCAGGTCGAGTTCGGCGAGACGGGCGAGGACGGCGGTTTCGTCGCCGCCGAGCACAGCGCTCATGCCGGTGGCCTCCCGGGCCGCCGCATCCGCCATCGCCCGGCCGCGAAGGCCCACCAACCGCATTCCGTCCGCCGCCGAGAACACGCCCGCCGCCGTCAGCGCGGCGATCTCGCCGACGGAGTGACCGGCGACACCGGCAGGGGAGGCGTCCGCGGCCTCACCGAGTGCCGCGTACGACAGCAAGGACGCCGCAACGATCAGGGGCTGTGCGACCCGGGTGTCGCGGATCGCCTCGGCATCCCACTCGGTTCCCGCCGCGAGGAGGTCGACCTCGGCGAGGTCGGAGTACTCCGCCAGAAGCGCTCGCGTCCCGTCGCGCTCCAGCCACGGGGACAGGAAGCCGGGGGTTTGGGACCCCTGCCCGGGGAAGACAGTGATGATCACGCTCTTCATCCTTCCAATAACCGCGACGCGCCCACTGGCGTATCGCTCACAAGAAACAAGGGGAGCTTTGTGCGCGCCCTACATCGGGTGCATCAGGCGCGCCGCGAGGCCGCCCCGCGCCGGCGGGTGACCTCCGTGCCGATGGAGCCGATGATGAGGGCGGTCTGGAGGATGAGCGCCTCGCGGGGGCCGGTCGCGTCCCACCCGATCACGTCCGAGACGCGCTTGAGACGGTAGCGGACGGTGTTCGGATGCACGAACAGCTCACGTGCCGTGGCCTCCAGCGAGCGGCCGTTGTCAAGGTAGCTCCACAGCGTCGTGACGAGGTCGGTGGAGTGCGCCTGCAACGGGCGGTAGATGCGCTCGACCAGCGTCGTCTTCGCGAGCGGGTCTCCGGCCAGCGCCCGCTCGGGTAGGAGATCGTCGGCCTCCACGGGGCGCGACGCGTGACGCCAGGCGCTGGCGACCGCGAAACCCGCCAGTGCGGCGCGGGCACTCACGTTGGCGTCCACGAGGGCTGGGACGGTCGAGCCGAGCACGAGGTGCCCGTCGCCGAAGCCGGGTTCGAGGCGCCGGGCGATCTCGGGGAACGCCAGCGCGGTGGCCTCATCGCCGCCCGCGGTGGGCTCCGACCGGCCGATCACCAGCACGAGCCGTGAACCCTGCACGCCGATGAGGACGTCCACGCCGAGCTTGCGTGCCATGCGCCGCAACTGGTCGACATCGAACTGCGGGGGTGTCGTGCCGACCAGAACCGCGACCTCGCCGTGACCGTGCCACCCGAGCGCCGCGATGCGGCTGGGGAGTTCCTCGTCGGCCTCACCGGTGAGGATCGAGTCGACGACGAGTGCCTCCAGTCGGGCATCCCACAGCCCGCGCGCCTCGGCCGCGCGGGCATACACGTCGGCCGCCGCGAAAGCGACCTCCCGGGAGTACAGCAGCATGCTCTCTCGGAGGTCGTCGCCGCGGCCGGCGACGCGTTCCTCCGTGACGGCGACGGTCACCCGGATCAGCTGCAGCGTCTGGGTCAGGCTGACGCTGCGCAGCAGCTCCCGCGGGGCGGCGGCGAACACGTCGGCAGCGATCCAGGGGGTCGCGTTCGGGTCGTCGTACCACTCGATGAACGAGGTGATTCCTGCCTGGGCGACCAGGCCGACCGCGGACCGCCGGGCCGGCGGCATCTCCGCGTACCAGGGCAGCGACTCCTCCAGGCGCGTGATCGTGGCTGTCGCGAGGTCGCCCGAGATCCGGCGCAGCCAGGCGAGAGTCGAGGCCTTCTGCGCGGAAGCGGGGGGATGTGTCATCGAGGTGGTCAGCTTTCGCCGCCAGCGTTTCCGCTCGTTCCCGCGTTCACGTCGAACAGTCGATACTTGTCGATCGCCTGTGCAGCCAGGGAGCGGTCGACCACGCCGTCCTCGGCAAGAGCCTGCAGCGTGCGCACGACCACGGACGGGCCGTCGATCTTGAAGTAACGTCGTGCGGCGGCGCGCGTGTCGGAGAACCCGAATCCATCCGCACCGAGCGTGACGAACCGGCGCGGCACCCAGGGGCGGATCTGATCCTGGACGGCGTGCATGAAGTCGCTGACGGCGACGATCGGTCCCTCGCTGCCTTGCAGCTTGTCGGTGAGGTAGGCGGTGCGGGGCTGATCGGACGGATGCAGGAAGTTGTGCTCGTCGGCGGCCAGCCCGTCTCGGCGCAGTTCCGTCCAGCTCGTCACCGACCACACGTCGGCCTGAACGCCCCAGTCGTCGCGCAGCAACTGCTGTGCTTCGAGCGCCCACGGGACGCCGACACCGGAGGCGAGCAGTTGTGTGCGGGGGCCGTCACCTGCGCCCTCCGAGATGCGATGAATACCCCGGACGATGCCCTCCACATCGACACCCTCGGGCTCGGCCGGCTGCACCAGTGGCTCGTTGTAGACGGTGATGTAGTACATCACGTCGGGGTCGGGGTGGTGCCCGCCGTACATGCGGTCCAGGCCGCTGCGGACGATGTGGGCGATCTCGTAGCCGTAGGCCGGGTCGTACGAGACGGTGGCCGGGTTGGTGGCCGCGAGCAGGTGCGAGTGACCGTCGGCGTGCTGCAGGCCTTCGCCGGTGAGGGTGGTGCGGCCGGCGGTGGCGCCGATGATGAAGCCCCGCGCCATCTGGTCGCCCGCGGCCCACTGGGCATCGCCGGTGCGCTGGAAACCGAACATCGAGTAGAACACGTACACCGGGATGAGCGGCTCGCCGTGGGTGGCGTAGGAGGTGCCGACATTGGTGAACGCGGCGACGGCGCCCGCCTCGTTGATGCCTACGTGGAGGATCTGCCCCTGCGGGCTCTCCTTGTACGCCAGCAGCAGCTCACGGTCGACCGAGGTGTAGTTCTGCCCGTTGGGGTTGTAGATCTTCGCGGTGGGGAAGTAGGCATCCATGCCGAAGGTGCGTGCCTCGTCGGGGATGATCGGCACGATGCGGTGCCCGAAGTCCTTCGCCCGCAGCAAGTCTTTCAGCAGACGCACGAAGGCCATCGTGGTGGCGACTTCCTGCGTGCCGGAGCCCTTCTTCGGCAGTGCGTAGGCGGAGTCGTCGGGGAGGGTGATCGGCACGTGGTGGGTGCGTCGCTCGGGCAGGAAACCGCCCAGTCCGCGCCGCCGCTCCATCATGTACTGGATGGTCTCGTTCTCCATGCCTGGGTGATAGTACGGGGGCAGATACGGGTTCTCTTCCAGCTGCGCGTCGGTGACCGGGATGCGCATCGAGTCGCGGAACTGTTTCAGGTCGTCGAGGGTCATCTTCTTCATCTGGTGGGTCGCGTTGCGTCCCTCGAAGTGGTGACCGAGACCATAGCCCTTGATGGTCTTGGCGAGGATGACCGTGGGCTGGCCCTTGTGCGCCATGGCCGCCGCGTACGCGGCGTACAGCTTCTGGTAGTCGAGGCCGCCGCGGCGCAGCCTGCCCCAGATGTTCTCGTCGGACCAGTCCTTCACGAGAGCGGCGGTGCGCTCGTCGCGTCCGAAGAAGTGGTTGCGGATGAACGCGCCGTCCTCGGCGCGGTACGTCTGGAAGTCGCCGTCCGGGGTCGTGTTCATGAGGCGGACGAGCGCACCGTCGACATCCGCCTTGAGCAGTCCGTCCCAGCCGCGGCCCCAGACGACTTTGATGACGTTCCAGCCGGCACCACGGAAGAAGCTCTCCAGCTCCTGGATGATCTTGCCGTTGCCGCGCACCGGTCCGTCGAGGCGCTGCAGGTTGCAGTTGACGACGAAAGTGAGGTTGTCCAAGCCCTCGTTTGCGGCGACCTGGAGCTGGCCGCGCGATTCCACCTCGTCCATCTCGCCATCACCGAGGAATGCCCACACCCGGGATTCGCTGACGTCCTTGATGCCGCGGTTGGTGAGGTACTTGTTGGTCATCGCCTGGTAGATGGCGTTGATCGGTCCCAGCCCCATCGACACGGTCGGGAACTGCCAGTATTCCGGCATCAATCGTGGATGCGGATACGAGGGCAGTCCGTGGGGGGCCCGCGACTTCTCCTGACGGAAGCCGTCGAGTTGGTCGGTGGACAGGCGCCCCTCGAGGAACGAGCGGGCGTAGATGCCGGGGGAGGCGTGGCCCTGGATGAAGATCTGGTCGCCGCCGCCGGGGTGGTCCAGTCCGCGGAAGAAGTGGTTGAACCCGACTTCGTACAGCGAGGCCGACGACGCATAGGTCGAGATGTGGCCGCCCACCCCCACGCCGGGGCGTTGCGCGCGGTGCACGGTGATCGCGGCGTTCCAGCGGATCCAGCGCCGATAGCGCCGCTCGAGCTCCTCGTCGCCGGGGAACTCGGGCTCGTTCTCGGGGGCGATCGTGTTGATGTAGTCGGTCGTGGGCACCTGCGGCACGTTCAGTTGCAGCTCTCGCGAGGTCTGCAACATGCTCAGCATGATCTCGCGGCCGCGTCCGGCGCCCTTGGCATCGACCAACTGGTGGAGCGACTCCTGCCACTCCGCGGTCTCCTCCGGGTCACTGTCGAGGGGGCCCTGCGAGTACGGATCCTGATCGTGAACAGTCACGGATGGCCTTTCGTCGTCTGGCAGATCGTGCCAGTAGTGGGGCTACGGATGCGCGCTGCTTTGTCGGGCAGTGACAACACATCGTGCATCAGCCTAGCGACCTCCATGGGCTCCGCGTGCGTGGGTTGTGCGTGCGCGCTCCCGGGATGGATTCGTTCGGTCCTCAGCCCCGCGGGGTCACCACCCATCGGTGCTCGCCGAGTGCCAGCTTGACGAGCCCCACCCGTGCGAGCATGGCCTTGTACTCCTGGTACGCGAGCATCGAGACCACGGCGTACATCCACCACCAGGCCCGTCGGCGAGCGATCTCGCGATCGGCCACGCGCCAGGTTACGAGCAGGATCATCGGCGTGGTCGACAACGCGAACGCCATCAGGACAAGCCCGCCCTCGCTGAAGGTGAGCCCGCCATCGCGCCAGAAGAGGAACGCGAGCAACGGCCACATGAGTGCTGAGATCAAGGGATAGGTCTCACGCCACAGCATGTGGAAGAACAGGCCGGCACGTTGGCGAACGGTCATCTCGTCGCCGCGGAACAGGGCGTTCGCGTGCGTGAGGGCGACCTCGGACCAGCCCTGCGCCCAGCGCAGACGTTGTCGTGTGAGGGCACGCAGGGATGTCGGGGCCAACTCGCGACTGATCAGTCCCGGGTCGTTGAGGATCCGTGCGCCGGCCCGCACTGCACGGATCGAAGAGTCGATGTCTTCGGTGAGCATGTTCGAGTGCATCCGCACGGTCCGGAGCAGGTCGCTGCGCCAGTACCCGTTGGATCCGGCGAAGATGCCATACCCGTGCAGCCGCTGACGCCCGCGGTGGCCGACGGCGTAGATCTGCTCGAACTCGACGGCGACCAGGCGTGTGATGGGTGAGTGGTCGCCGTTGCGGACGACGCAGTGACCTTGCACGACATCCATCCCCGAGGCGATCCATCGCCCGGCTCGGTCGAAAGACCCGTCGTCTGGTGTGTGGTCCGCATCGAAGATGCCGACGAACTCGCCGGTGACCAAGGCGAGCGCCGCGTTGACGTTCTGTGCCTTCGATGTGCTCCCCGCCACACGAGCGAGCGTGAGTCGAGGGTTGGCGCGTGCGAGGTCTTGAAGCTCGGCCTCGACGGCGAGCGGCTCGGGGGTGTTGTAAGCCAGGATCACTTGGAGCCCGCCCGCATAGTCGTGCGCCAACAGGCTTGCGAGCGTGTCGGCGATAGTGTCCTGCTCGTTCGGCAGGTAGGCGGCGACGATGGCCGAGGCTTGCGGCGGCGTGTCGGCCCACTCGGGCGGGTTCGTTCGACCGCGTGCGCCCAGCAGTGTCTCGATCCACTGCAGCGCGACAGTGATGGCGAGCACGGTCACCACCGCCCAGAACACGACCTCGGCGACGGGGACGCCGGCGAAGTGCCCGGCCGCCATCGCGGCGAGCGGTGCCGCGAATAGTGCGAGGAACAAGATCGCCAGGTGCCACAGTGTGTGCGTGGTCAGCCGAGGTCGCCACCGCCGCCTTCCGGCACGAACCGGACGAAGATCACGTGCTGCGAGCGCCCGGGAGGCGTGTTCGATCAGCGCGGTCGTCTCCAGCGCGCGTCCGCGGGGTGGCGCCCACGCCACCCCGACATCGACGTGCACCGTCTGACCGGCGACTGACAGCGGGCGATGCGCGATGGCCTGGGCGATCGCATTCAGACGCATGCTTCGCTCATAGCCGTTGCCGCGCCTGATCCGCAGGAACAGGAACCCATCTTGCGACCAGCACTCTTCGGTGTCGTGCATAAGCTGCCAGACCCTCGTCTTCGCCTCGGTGAGCAGCTCATCGGACGGCGCAGGATGTCGAGCATCCAACCCCGCCTCTGCCACCGCGAGCACGACCGTGACGTGGCGCGGTGCTGCGAGGCGAGCCGGGAGGAGTTCTCGGGGCAGCCGCGGACGGGTGCGAGCAGAACGGTCGGCGGAGGTGGTGGCTGCGGGTACCGCGATCGTCATGGGCCTACGGGCAATCCGCGGGCCAGGAGCCGCGCGCGGGACTCGGCGATGCGGCGGCGCCCCATGCTCATGACCTCCCAGCCCGACATCATCCAGCGCGCACGATCCACGCAGTTGCGTGCGTCGATGAGCACGCGGCGGTTGACGCGGTTGCCGAGGATCTCCGGATCGATGTGCTGGTACTGCGCCCATTCGGTGACCAGGACCGTGGCGTCCGCGCCCGTGACCGCCGTGAGGAGGTCCTGCTCGTACGACAGCTGCGAATGCAGTCGCGCCGCGTTCTCGATGGCTTCGGGGTCGGTCGCCACGACCTCGATGCCCAGCCCCTTCAGCCGGACGGCGACATCGAGCGCGGGCGAGTCGCGGACGTCATCCGATTCAGGCTTGAAGGCGAGCCCGAGCACGGCAACGCGACGCCCGTGCGGCTCGCCGCCGAGCGCATCGAGCACGAGTTTGACCACCCGCTCGCGGCGTCGCAGGTTGATCGTGTCGACTTCTTTGAGAAAGGCGACCGAGTCGCCGCGGCCGAGCTCTTCGGCGCGCGCGGCAAAGGCACGAAGGTCCTTCGGCAGGCAGCCACCGCCGAACCCGACCCCTGCGTTGAGGAACCGGCGCCCGATGCGCGCGTCGTACCCGATGGCATCGGCGAGTTCGGTGATGTCGGCGTCCACCGCCTCGGCGATCTCAGCCATGGAGTTGATGAAGGAGATCTTCGTTGCGAGGAAGGCGTTGGCCGAGACCTTGACCAGTTCGGCGGTTTGGTGGTCGGTGGCGATCACCGGTGTGTCGCGCTCGAGGAGATCCGCGTAGACGGTGTCCAAGACGTGCTTGGCGATGACCCCCACTGACCCTGACGGCAGCCCATAGACCAAGCGGTCCGGCGAGAGCGTGTCTTGCACCGCGAACCCTTCCCGGAGGAACTCCGGGTTCCAGGCGACTATCGCGCCCGTGAAGGCAACCGTCTCGGCGACCTCCGCTGCCGTTCCCACCGGCACCGTCGACTTGCCGATCACGACCGACGCGGGTTGCAGATGCGGCGTCAGGGCCTCGACGGCGGCGTGAAGATACGTGAGGTCAGCGGCTTGTCCGCCCTTGATCTGCGGGGTGCCGACGGCCAGGAAATGCGCGGGGCAGTCGCCGACCTCACTCATGTCGATCGTGAACCGCAGACGACCCGAGTCGAGCTGCTCGGACAGCAGCTCGGCGAATCCCGGTTCGAAGAACGGGGGGTGGCCGGCGGCGAGCATGTTCACCTTGTGTTCGTCGACATCGACACCGACGACCTCGTGGCCGAGGGCCGCCATGCTCGCGGCGTGGACGGCTCCGAGATAGCCACATCCGATGACTGAGATCTTCATTGGGGAAGTTCCTTTCCGAGAACGTTCGCAAGCAGCGTGGAGTAGGTCGAGGAAACGTGACTGTTGTCGGTGAAGACGACTGTGTTGCCGACGATCACCGGGCATGCCGACGTCGTGCAGAACCATCGGTACGGGTCGATGACGGTCGCCCCGGCCGTGGCTGCGGCGGCGGCGCTGGCTTCGCGGCGACCGTTGTCGCTATAGGCCTCCTCGGGTGTGAGGACGCACTCGGGCGTGTTTGTCATGTTCCGAGAGAGGCACGTCGGAATGTCGACCTTGGGATAGGGCGTGTCTTCGAGCACGATCACCTCGGCGCCGGTGCCGACCAGAGTGTCGACGCCCGTGCTGACCCCTGCCACCCACCGCTCGGCGAAGTCGCCCGGACGCGGGTTGAAGATCGCCGCTGTGGTGATGATCGTCGTGGGGTTCTCTTCCTCGATGCGCTCGAGTGCGTTCTCGCGCCACTGGTAGCACTCGCGGAAGTCGCGCTTGAGATTGGTGTTGATCAACTCGACGTCCCAGAACGCGCAGCCACCCTTGGTGAGGGATACCAGACGCCAGTCGCGTTGCTTTGCGATCTCGCGAAGTGCGGGCATCCACTGGTAGGCATGGGAATCGCCGACCAAGACGACCGTCTCGCTACCGTCCTCGGTGCCCCCGGCGACACAACTGCCACCCGGCTCGGCGCTCACGGCGGACTCCTGGAGCGAGACCATGCAGGAGATCCCATCCGCTGCTTCGAGGTCTGGCTTGTCCTTCGATGCCTTATCCAGCGACGGTGAGAGGTTCCCGGGCACCTTCGTCGTCTCGGCCGCGGCCTCGACCGCCGCGACGATCTCGTCTCGGTCAGCGGGGCTGACTGCCTCGCCGGTGCGGTAGGGGAGTGGGCCAGCGAAGAGCGCAGCCACCGCGACCGCGGCAGTGAGCGCGATCGCAACCGCGCCGACCAGCAGGCTCTTACCGGTTGACCGCTGAAGGCGCGCATCGGTGCGGAAAGGCTCCTCGATCGCGACGAACGAGAACATCGAGAGAACGAGGGCGAGCGCGCAGACGATCACGTTTTCGAGCACGCCCATCCGCTGGTCGAGGATCAACGGTGCGAGCATCAGCGCGGGCCAGTGCCAGAGGTACAGGCTGTAGGACAGTCTCCCGATGAACTGGAATGGTCGCCGCGAGAGGAAGAACTTCTCGGGCGCAGTCGAGGCCCGCAACCCGGCCGCGATCACCAGTGCCGTCCCCATCGTCGGCAGCAGCGAAGCGGTGCCGGGGTATGGCGTCTCGTCGTTGAACACCGTGCTGGCGGCGAGGATCATGACCAACCCGACCGCGACGACGAAACCGTTCTGCAGCATCCGCAGGCGGACGAGCCATGGTGCCCCGGCGGCCACGAGGGCACCCAGCCCCAGCTCCCAGGCGCGGCTGGGCATCAGGAAGTACGCGAGCGTGCTGGACTCGGCCATCAGCTGCTGCGAATACCAGAACGAGAAACCGCCGAACACTGCGATGGCGCAGATGATCCAGACACGACGGTCTACCCGTGGCACGAGCCGGGCGCCGATTACACAGACCACGAGGATCACAACCGGCCAGAAGAGGTAGAACTGCTCTTCGACCGACAACGACCAGTAGTGCTGCACGAGTGACGGCTCTTGATTGGCCTGATAGTCAACGCCCTCGAGCGCGAACCGGATGTTCGCCGCGAAGATCGCCGCCCAGAACGCGTCGACACCGACGTCGGCGCCGAGCAGGCCCGACACCATGGCCCAACTGACGATCACCGTGGTGATCAGCACGAGCGCTGCTGCGGGCAGCAGCCTTCGGGCACGTCGCGCATAGAAGCGTCCGATCCGGATCGTGCCGGTGCGGGCCACCTCCTGTGTCAGGTGCAGCGTGATCAGGAAGCCGCTGATCACGAAGAACACGCTCACGCCGACATAGCCGCCGCCCAGCGCGGGAACCCCGGCGTGGTACAACACGACCGTGAGGACGGCGACCGCGCGTAGGCCCTCGACGTCTGGTCGGAAGCTGCGGATCGAGGGGAGAGTTCGAAGCGCCTCAAGCGGGCGCTGTCCGGTGATCGTCATCGGTGCCTCCTCACGCGGCCCCTCGAAGCGGAACTGCGCTGCGTGAGGTGTCGAGCGCAACCTCGACCGTGGCCCGGGTTCCCCAACCGCGACGAGGAACCGGGCGAACGATCGCCACGTAGTACAGCGGAAGGAGCACGCACACATAGAGCGCTGTTCCGACGGGACTCGCCAGCCACGTGAGCACACGCTGAGCGAGCGGATCATGGCGGTGCGCGAGTACGACGTAGCGCGCGTGGACGAGCCCACCGACCAGCATCGCGAACAGCAAGGTGACCAACGCCGCGCTGATCGGAGCGGATCCGGTCACCGATCCCACCACGATGATGACGACGACCAGCCCGAAACCGAAGATGCCGGCGAGTTGCATCAGGGTGAACCAGAACTCGGCCGAGCCGACGGGGCGGCGCAGCAGCAGCAGCGTGCCCCAGCACCATGAGCGTGCCCAGCGCAGACGCTGGCGCGCGAGGTGGCCGAGCGTCTCTGGCAGAGCGGAGTAGGCGATCGCCTCTGGCTGGAATTCGTTGCGACCTCGCTCCTTGGCGAAGTAGGTCAAGGCGCGGTCATCGCCCGCCTTGACGGGCGCGCCGAGGAAGACCTGGTTCAGGTAGCGGTCGAGGTTCTCACGCACCACATCGGCACGGTATGCGGCGATGATCCCGCAGTTCACCCGCACCGCGCCGAAGAACCCTTCGGCCATCCGCCCCTGCAGCGACGACATCGTGAAACTCAGATCGACGACACGGGTGAGGAGGTTCTTTCTGTAGTTCATGCCGGTGGGAAGCCCCGCGACGCTTTGTACCTCACGGCGTGAGAAGGGCACGAGCAGCTTCTCCACGGCGTGGGAATCGAGGTAGGTGTCGGAGTCGATCGTGATGAACACGTCGGCATCGGAGGCCTCGAAAGCGACAGATTGCGCCCAGCGCTTGCCCCGGTTGGTCTGGCGGATCGGATGGATCTCGATGCCGGCCTCCGCCGCGGCAGCCAGTGCGCGGCGCACCGGATCGGTCTCGAGCACGAGGAACGGCTGCCCATCCTGCTGGGAGCCGTCGTCGATGACCCAGACCGCGCGCGGCAGCATGGTCTGCGTGGTGATCGAGCGCAGCCCCGCCGCGAGCAGGTCGGGGTCTTCGTTGTACACGGGGATCACGATGTCGGCGCGCAGGCCGCTCAGGTCGAATCCCTCGGCCACGACGTGCGGGGGGGCAGCGACCGCGGCGAGCAGCTTCAGCATCAGATGGCAGAAGAGCACGACTTGCAGCAGCGCCAGGTTGATGAACTGCGTGACGGTGACAGCGTGGCCGACCATCAGAACCGCGACGGCGGCCAGAATCCCGATGGTCACCGCGATCTCGAGCGGACTTCTTCTGTGCATGTGCATTCTCCTCAACACGCGGCAACGCGGCGTGGTGGTCGGTAGGCGCGACGGCGCCGAAGGTGAGCGAAACCGCACGCCGTGCCAGCGAGTGCGGCCTGGCGCGCGAGTATGCGATGCGGCGAGACCGAGCCGACGCGTGTGCGCGTCCGCTGGTTCAGCCGAGATCGGCGAAGAAGCCGAGTTTCAGAGGCGACCGAGGCGCGTGAAACGCGAAAGCGCGAGGACCCCGCAGATGGCCGTCAACAGGGCTCCCAAAGCCCACGACCCACCAAACAGCACCCCGTTGAGAACAGATTGAAACTGCGCAATGTCGAATGACATGTCGACCCCCCCTGAGTCGTAACGATCGTCGGAATCGACTCTTGAGAATCGAGTCGACGACATCGGTAACGAGACTTCACGACTAGCATGCAGTCGCTCTCCCCCTTGCGGTGACCAGTAAAACACGCACGGGATCTGCTCGGCGCCGAATATGACGTTTTGTTACGCGCATCGGCCTCAAACATTGGAGATATTTCATTCTTGGTGTAGGGGGCGAACACCACCTCGCCGATGGAACTGTCGCGAGTCCACACGATCGCGCGAACGCGATGTGCGCGCGTTCTCGTAGACTGGACCGGTCCGGGCCTTTAGCTCAGCTGGTAGAGCGCCACGTTTACACCGTGGATGTCGTCGGTTCGATCCCGGCAGGGCCCACCGGATCGGACGTACTAGTACTACAGTCGCGTTTATTTTGCGTGACGTGGCGCGTTGACGCGGTTGTGGGTGGGGATCGTGTTAACCCTTGGTGGTGGGTGACGATATTGGTGTGGCGGATGTGCGGGAGTGGGTGGCGGGGCTGGATGAGGTCGCGGGCCTGATTGGTCCGCGGTTCGCGCGTTCGGAGCCGCGCAGGAGCGCTGTCGCGTATCTGCGGG
>NZ_JBKEAY010000134.1:0-7434 GCF_047972865.1 Microbacterium sp. | reverse complement strand
GTCAGGTCTGCTTCGGCGCGCCCGCCCCCAGAATCGGCGACAAGACGTCGGGCACGCGCGGCCCGATTCCATCCTCACCGAACCTGTCGCCGGCATCCTCACCTGACGCGGCGCCCTACAGGCGGGGCGGTGGGTCGGGACGGAGCCGGCTTCGGTGCAGGCGACGGTGCGGGCCGCGCACCCTGCCGAGCCGGCGATGTGGGCGGTGCGGCTGGCGGAGTGTGGGTCGCCGGCGATGCCGGCTCGGCGGTCTGCGCGGCGTCCGCGTGTCCTTCGGCGGCCCCGCCGACCGCGGCCCCGGCCTTCGGCCCCGCGGTCGCGGTGTCCTTGGCGACCTTCGCCCCGGCCACCGCCGCCACGCCCACAGGACCAGCCGCAGCACCCGCCCCCGCTCCGGCTCCGGCGGTGCCGGCGGACGCGCCGCTGGTCGCTCCTGCCGACCCGGCCCCGGCGCTGCCCGCCTTGGCCGCCGAGCCGCCGCCGGTCGTCTCGGCGTTGCCCGGTGCCGGCTTGGGCGTGGGCGGCGTGCCCCCGCTACCGGAGTCGTTGCCGCCGTCGCCGTCGAGCACCTTCTTGGCGTCACCGCCGCGCGCGCTCGCCGGGACGGGAACGGGCCGGTTCAGCGCGTTCTTGGCCTCCTGCTCGCTCGACATCGCGTGGTACATGTCGATCCCGACGAACGACAAGAACTTGTAGGTCATGTACGGCGCGAACGCCGCGACCAGCATCAGCACGACACCGGCGATGGGGTCGCTGATCGAGGCCAGGTCGGCCTCGATCGGGGCCGAGACCTGGGTGATCGCGACCAAGAAGATCACGACCAGCACGAGCTTGGAGAGGATCAACGCGATCACGAACGTCGCCCACCTGGGGAACCAGCCCTTGGTTGCGTCCCACGAGTAGCCAGCCAGCGCGACCGGGGCGAACACGATCGCGACCAACAACAGCGCCTTGCGGATCAGCAGGGAGAACCACACGATCGCGGCGGCCGAGATAGCCAGGCCGGCCAGGAAGATCGTGATGATCGCGCCCACGCCGGGCGCGGCGATGTTGATGGTCCCGAACCCGGCGGCGAGCAGGGCGATCCGGTCGCCCATCCCTTCCATCGTGTTGCCGGTGGCCTGCACGATCCCGATGCAGAGCTGGTCGGTGATTTCCAGCAGCAGCCCGGTCAGGCCGATCGCGACGAACGATCCGAGCACGCTCTTGGCCGCGCCGGTCGCGGCCCTCGACAGGGCGGTGGGGTCACGGTGGATCAGGCCGGTGATGAGTTGGAGGCAGAAGAAGATCAGGACGATGAAGACCGCGACGCCGAACAGGATGTTGTAGACACCGAGGTAGCCGGCGTCGGTGACATCCACGAGCGTGGTGGTGTCCATCACCGCCCACACGGCCTCGAACAGCCAGGCCGCCGCGCCGCCCATCGCCTGGGCGAGCCAGTCGAACGGCGCGGTCACAAGGGACGCGACGCCCTCGCCGACCGAATCGCACACCGACGAGATGACCGGCACATCGCACACGCCCATCAGCGCCACCCCCGCCCACAGCGGTAGGTCTTGCCGGTGCGGCCGGTCATACGGACTGGCCCACGTTCCAGAAGAAGTTGATGAGCGTCACCGCGGCGCCGCAGATGATCGCCGCCCCGCAGGAGACCAGCACGCCGAACTTGCCGCGCGAGGCCAAGTGCGGGTTGGAGGAGTTGGCGCCGAAGCCCCACACCACCGCCGACACGATCAGCGCCAGGACGCTCAGGATCAGGCCGATGGTCATGACCGCGCCGACGATGATCCTGAGCTGTTCGATGCCGGGAAGCCCCGTCCCGTTGGGGTCGATGTCGATCACAGCAGCACTCCTCTTGACAGCCGATGGGTTCTCGACTGCCAGGTGCGCCGGCCGTGCCCTCGACCCGGAACGTCAGAGGCGGGTGCCGACGTCGAGGAGGAAGTTGACCCACGCGACCCCGGCGCCCGCGAGGGCCGCGGCGCCGACCGAGACCCACAGGCCGGCGCGAGCCTTGCCCGCGGCCTGGTAGTTGCCGTGCGCGGAGGCGATCGCCCACACGATCGCGGAGACGATCAGCATGAGCACGGCGACGATGAGCACGAACATCAGCAGCGCGCCGACGATCGCGCGGAGCTGGCCGGCGCCGCCGACGCCACCGAAGTCGGGGAACACGTCCATGCCGGTCACGCCCCGGATCGGACGGTGATGTGGAGGTGGTCTTCGTGGCGGGTGGTGACATCGGTCCCGCGGGTGTAGGGCC
The DNA here is from genome assembly GCF_047972865.1 of Microbacterium sp. Lineage (GTDB taxonomy): Bacteria > Actinomycetota > Actinomycetes > Actinomycetales > Microbacteriaceae > Microbacterium. Next base: position 5,171 of record NZ_JBKEAY010000134.1, on the reverse strand, counting down.
GCCAGCCTTCGTCGGCTCGGGCCACCGACCAGATGCGGTCCTGCCAGACCAGGTACTCCACACCGAGCGTGGCGGCGTGCGTCTGGAGCCAGTTGGTGACCGCCCACCCGTTCTCGAGCGCGGCGCCGGTCGCGGCCTGCCCGATCGCGTTGCCGAAGGTCACGTCGCAGGCCCGCCCGAGGGGATGTTCGGAGACGGTGCCGGGCCGGGGTGACCAGCAGCCCCATCCGGTGTCGGGGAACGCCGCCCTGGTCTGGTTCATGACGTGGGTCATACGGGCGGTGATCTGCCCGGACGAGGTGGGGTCGTCCACGAGCGCGTCCGGGTTCCCGCCGGGGAACGCGCCGGGTGGTGCGGCGTCGCCGCCCGGCGCGCACCCCGGTTGGGTCGTGTCGCCGGGCTGGATGCCCTCGGCTCCGTTCTCGGCAAGCCACGGCTCGGCGTCGATCGCCGCGGCGTCGGTGCCGCCGGGTCGTATCTCGAAGTGCAGGTGGGCGCCGGTGGAACGGCCGGAGGAGCCTACATCGCCGACGTGCTGCCCCGCGGCCACCCGGTCCCCGACGCTGACGTGGATGCCGTGCTCCCACATGTGCGCATACGCCGAGGCGACCCGCTGCCCGCCGATGGTGTGCTCGATGACGATGAGCCCGCCGTACCCGCCGGAGAACCCAGCCACCGTCACCACACCGTCCGCGGCGGCGTGGATTGGGGTGCCGTCCGCGGCGGCGTAGTCGGTGCCGGAGTGGAATCTGCGTTCGCCCGTGAGCGGGTCGGTGCGCCACCCGAACGTGCTCGTCTTCACCCACGTCCCGGACGGCAATGGGAACACGACCCGGCTGGTCTCGGGGATCGCCGGGTCGCCCGGCGTTCCGCCCACGCCGCCGGCAGGGCGGGTCAGGGCGGCGAGGATCGTTTCGGCGACCGGCTGGTAGTTCCGGTACCTGTCCGGGTACGCGGACACCTCGACTGCTTGGGCGGCGGCGCCGGGGTCCATCTGTTGCCAGCCGGGGATGTCCAGCAGTCCGCGCGGGCTGGGGTAGTTGGGGCCGGCGGGTCCGCCGTAGAAGGCCCGAGCCTGATACGTCGGGTCCATCAGCTCGGCCATGGTGCCCCACCCGGCCGCAGGTCGCATCTGGAACAGGCCGAGTGAGTCGTGGTCCGAGCCGTTCCCGTCGTTGGGGTAGTTCCCGGACTCGGGGTAGGCGCCGGTGTTGGCGAGCATCCGCAGATGCGACTCGGTGAGCGCGGCCATCAGCGCGATCACCACACCGGGTCGGCCGACGCCCTCGACCTGTCCGCCGATCGTGATGATCGTGGCGGCGTGGCCGAGCTGGGTCCGGTTCAGGGTGATGGTCTCGCCGTTGCGGGTGGTGGCGGTCAGCGAGTCGGGGATCGGCCCCACCGTCAACGAAGCGGACGGGGTGCAGGCCGCGAACGCGGCGGTGTTGAACAGCAGCCCCACGCTGAGCATCCCCAGCGCGGGAGCGAGGAACAGCACGACGGCCAGGACAAGGGCGAGCTTCTTCACCATGACGGCCGCCGGCTATCGCAGAGGGTTGTCGAGCTGCGAGAGCCGCAGCAGGTGGCACGGCCCGGTGCGGAACTGCGGTGCCGGCGGTGGGCAGGCCAGGAACACGGTGAACGTCACCGGCCGCGACGCCTCCACGGGCTCGGTGCCCCAGGTTCCGTCACGGTGCCGGGTGCCCTCGATGGTGTAGGCGATCGCGCCGGGCGGGAGCTGGCCGGGCGCGGCCTGAGCGACCGCGACCTCCCACGCATCGGGCACGAACGCCGCGTCGATGCTCAGCCATTGCCGGGTCTGATAGGTGCGGAGCTGCGCCCACGCCTCCGGCGTCGGCAGGTAGGAGCGGATGTCCGAGGCCAGGCCGGCGGTCTCGTTGCCCGTGGGGTCGCCCACGTCGACCAGCGGTTGCGCGTAGTCGGCCGGGCCGTACCCGGTGGCGGTGTCCCACGCGAACAACGCGGCGGCGACCGTGCGGGCAAAGGTCTCCGCGTCCGTGGTCAGCGGAACCGCCCGCGGCGCTTCGGGCAGCCGAGGCGATGACGGCGTGCTCTCGGTGGGTGTGCCCGATGGCCGGTCGCCGGGGCCGGCGGGCTGAGCGGGTCCACGCAGCAGCCCGTACACGCCGATGCCGACCAGCAGCACCAGGACGAGGCCACCGGCGATCGCGGCGATCAGCAGCCGGCGGCGATAACGGTCGAAGGTGGGGTCCATGCGCGGCGGGCCTCCCGGATCATGGGCGGAGGGGTGGTCGCCGGGAAGGTGCACACCGCCCACACGGCACGCGCGGTGGTGAGCAGACGGGTCAGGCGGTGCGGAGCTGGGATTGCCGCCGGGCCGCGTCGGCGGCCTCGGCGAACGTCACCGTGCCGGCCACGGTCGCGGCGAAGCGGTCCCATTGCTCCTCGGTCAACGCCGGGCCGACCTCGGCCGGGTCGTAGTGCTCCCACCACGAGTCCAGGTCGTCCCAGGTCAGCACGAACGCCCGCAGCGTCCGCCGCTCCCACCCGCCGGGCGTGCTCGCCGGCTTCGCGCGTCGCGTGCGCGACCGCTTGGCGGCGCTCTTGCCGTTGGCGCGAACACGGGCCAGCGCATCGGCAGCGAGACGTTCCAGCTCGGCCGCCCGCGTCTGTGTCTCGGTCGCCCGCAGGCGTGCGGCGTCCTCGGCGGCGCGCTCACGCATCGGTTCCGGCGTCGCGGGGTCGGCGGCGATCCGGTCGAGCTCGGCCAGCGACAGCTCGGCGCGGGCGCGCTGGTGGCCGGCGGTGATCGACCCGCCGGCGTCGATCCGCTCCAGTTCAGCGGTCGCGCGTTCCCGGACCGTGGCGGGCTGGTCGGGGTCGACGGCGAGGCGTTGCAACTCGCTGATCCGTTCCAGGCTGGTGTAGGCGTTGCGGCCGGTGACCATCAGCGCCGCCTGCTCCCTCGTCCGCCCCCGCCCACCCTGTTGTTCCGTGCCTGCCGGGATCGCGTCTGACGGTGGAGCCACCGTGGCCCCACCGTGCGACCGGGGGTTTCCCTCGCCGGTCGTGAACCGGGATGCCTCCTGTCGGCGGGCGGCGTCCTCGGCCAGCAGGGCTTTCAGCTCGCGGTAGAGGGTGGCCTGCTCGGTCTGCGTGAGGGGCTTGTGCAGGGCGTTGTCGTCCTGCTCGGCCAAGAGCTGCCCGAGCCGTTCGCTGATCCCCGAACGGACCCACACGTTCGCGGTCTTCCAGCCGAGCTGGCGCATCGCGGCCAGCCGCCGCAGCCCGCACACCAGCACCCCGTCCGGGGTGATGGTGATGGGCTGCAACGGGCCGTCGCGGTCGATGGACGCGGCGAGCGCGTCGAGGTCGCCCAGGTCCGCACGGTGCCGCCGCCCGACCCCGATGGAGTCCAGCGCGCGCTCCAGCTCGATGTGTCCCGGACTGCTACCCACTCCGGCCACCCTCGACAGGTTCGGCGGGCGCGGACAGCACCACCTCGGTCAGCAGGTCCTCGTCCGACAACAGGGCGCGCAGCGGCTCGCCGACCAGGATGCGCAACAGCACGCCGCGTCCGGCGGCCGTGTTCGTGAGGTCGGGGTCGGGGTTGCCAAGGACTACGCGCAGCATCGCCAGCCATGAGGGGCCGGGCAGATCGAGCAGGGCGCGGGCGTGGTAGTCGCGCCGCAGCGCCTCGAACGCCGACGTTCGCGACGACGCCTCCGCCAGCCGCGCGCAGACGTACTCCACCCCGGCCCGCGCGGCGGTCGCAGGCCAGCCCAGCAGCGCGAACAGCGCGATCGTGTCCTCCACCGCGCCCGTCACGCCAGCGGTCCCGCCGCTGGCGGGCTCGGTCGCCTCGGTGGTGTCGCGGACGTGGAAGGCGGCGTGGTAGTCGGTCAGCGGGTTCTCCCGGTCGCTGAACCGCTCGGCGTCGTGGAACGCGCTGTATTGCGGGCGACGAGCCTGGTGCACCGAGCACAGCAGCCCGTTGGCGCGCTCCTCGAAGATGCACGTCACCTGCACCGCCCGAGTGACCATCGCCCACGGGTCCTCCGCCCGCCGCACCGACGGGGTGCGCATCGCGTCGAACGCCGCCGCCGCGGCCTCCCACGGGTCCAGCCCGTGCTTGCGGGCGAGAGCCGCGTAGCGGTCGGCGGCGTGCCGCATCAGGGCCGCAGCTTCCGGGTCGTCGCGCCACGAGCCCTGCCCTTGGGCGTGAAGGCGAGTCAACAGCACCCGCAGGCCCTCGGACTCCTCGAACCCCGGCCGGTCCTGGTCGCGCTCGCTCGTCGTGCTCATCGGCGCTGCACCTCCTGACCAGCAGGTGCACACGCCACCCCCAGCAACCACCGCCGCGGTACTGCCGAGGGCTCCCATCTCAGCTCACCCCAACCCGATCCCGGAACGGGTCACCCACGAGTGCGTCCGAGCCCGTCGCCCGAACTCCGACACCGGCGGCAAGCGCCGGGCACGGTCGCTGGCCGCCTGGTGGATCGTGTCGATCCGGCGACGGCCGGCTCGGATCGCGGTGGCGGGTGCCCGGCGGGCTCGGCGGGCCAGCTCGGCCTCGAAGTCGATCCCGCGCGCGGCCACCCGACCACTAGCCTGCGTCATCAGCTCGGACGGGCGCACCCACGTGACCCCACGCCGAGGCTTCGTCGTCTGGCCTCTGACCTCCTCGGATAAGGACGGGTCGCGATGTCGGGCCAGCGCCGACACGTCACCCTCGTCGGGAGCCGGGGTGACGGTGCCACTGGATCGGGGCGACTCCTCTCGTGGCCGCCGGTCCAACTGGAAACACCGGGACTGGGCCAGCGGGTTCATCGAGCTGATCATCGACACCAAGAACCGGGTTGACCAGGCCCGAACCAACGGCCGGACAGCGTTGAGCGGCTACCGGCGACGCAAGATCCAGCGGCGATGGAACGAACTCGCCACCCAGGCCGCCACCGCGGCCCCGGACCCCCCGAAAGGGATCTACCTGTACGGGACCGACAAAGACGCCCGGAACCTCGCCCGAGCCCTCACCGAACACCGAGACCTGTTCCTCGCCTACACCGGCGACTTCGCCCTCCCGTTCGACAACAACCTCGCCGAGAGAGATCTCCGGATGATCAAACTCCAAGCCAAGATCTCCGGCGAGTTCCGATCCCCCAGCGGCGCCGCCCGCTTCGCCACCATCC
>NZ_JBKEAY010000126.1:0-5046 GCF_047972865.1 Microbacterium sp. | reverse complement strand
GGTCCCGGTGACGAGCTTCATCGACGCCGCGCACGTGCGGACGCGGCTGACCGAGCACCTGGAGGAGAAGGGATGGCTGTGACCGACGACCTCTCGGCCTACGTCGCCCACGTGCTGGCCGTCAACGAGGCGGCCGTGGCGGCCACGGCCGACGCCGTCGCCGCCACCGGGCATGCCGACGGGCTGGTGCGCCCGGCCGGTGCCGGGCACTCGCTGGCGGCCGTTCTGGAGACGTTCTTCCGCGCCGGGGGACTCGCGTACGTCCGGCCGTTGTGGGATCCGTCGATCATGCCGCTGACGGGTGCACGGGCGGCGACCAGCGCCGAGCGGATGCCCGGCGGCGGGCGGGAGGTGGCCGCGCGGGCATCGATCCGTGCCGCGGACACGGTCGTGGTGTTCTCGAACTCGGGCATCAACCCGTATCCGGTCGAGATCGCGCAGCTCGCGCGGGAGCGCGGCGCCACCGTGATCGCCGTCACGTCGGTGGCCGCGAGCGCGGCGGCCCCACCGCGAGCCGGCCAGCGGCTCGCGGAGCTGGCGGATGTCGTGCTCGACACGCAGGTGCCGCCGGGCGACGTCACCTGGCCCCCCGAGGCCCCGGTGACCGCGCCGGTGTCGAGCATCGCGACGACGGTGCTGTGGAACGCGGTGCTGCGGGCCGTGCACACCCGGTGGCCCGAGGCGCCGCGCTGGCGCAGCGCGAACGTCGCCGGAACGGATGAGAGCAACGCCGCCGTCCTCGCGCAGCTGACCGGGCGGGTGCCCGAGCTGTAGGCGGTTCACCGCGGCCGACGTCGCAGGGCGCTGTGCCCTGCGGCGTCGGCCGTGGCCGGTGCGATCTGGGCCGACAACTCGAATCGGTCGCCGGGGTAGGTGCTGACGGTGTGCTCGATGACCCGGTCCTGCATCGCCGAGGTGCGCACCAGCTCGAGCACGGCCGAACCGGGGGCGATGCCGAGCACCTCGGCATCCGCCGGTTCTGCGATGCCGGCCCTGATGGTCTGCCGGCCCGCGTCGAAACGGATCGCGTAGTCGCGTTCCAGGACCGCATACAGCGACTGCGTCGCCAGATCGATCCGGTCGATTCCCGGCACCGCTGCGGCGAGCAGATGCACCCGTTCGATGGCGATGGGCAGGTCATCGGCCAGGCGGAGCCGCACGATGCGGAGCACGTCTTCGCCGGCGGGCACGTCGAAGACGCCCGCGAGGTCGTCGTCGGCGGGGTCGACGCGGCAGTCCAGCACGCGCGAGGACGGGTCCAGACCGCGGGAGCGCATGTCTTCGCTGAAGCCGGTCAACCGCAACGGCAGATTGACGGCGGGCCGCGCGACGAACGACCCCTGCCCGACGACGCGCCGCAGGTAGCCCTCCGCGGTGAGCGCCGACAGCGCGCGCCGAGCGGTCATGCGGGACACGCCCGACTGCTCCGCCAGGGCACGCTCGCTCGGCACCGGCGCGCCCACGGGCAGCTCGGCGATGAGCGCGCGCAGCTGCGTGATCAGCTGCGCATACTTGGGCGTATCGGCCATCCCCTCACGATAACCCCGCGCGCCCCGGCGATCCCCACCGGCGCGGGGGTGCTGTGGGAGACTGGGGCAGTGATCGACCTGGCTCTGCTCCGCGACCATCCTGACCTCGTGACGCGCTCGCAGGAGGCACGCGGACTGTCGCCCGACACGGTGGCCGCGGCGCTCGCCGCCGACCGTGATCGGCGCGCCGCCATCACGGCCTTCGAGGAGCTGCGGGCCGAGCAGAACGCCCACGGCAAGAAGGTCGCCTCCGCCGCGAAAGAGGACAAGCCGGCGCTGGTGGCCGAGGCCAAGCAGCTCAGCGAACGGGTCAAAGCCGCCCAGCACGCCGCCACCGCAGCGGAACAGCTCGCGGAGGAGGCACTCGGGCGCATCGAGAACGTGATCATCGAGGGGGTGCCCGCTGGCGGCGAGGAGGACTTCGTCACCCTGCACACACACGGCGAACCGGCATCCTTCGACTTCGAGCCACGCGACCACCTGGCACTGGGGGAGATGCTCGGTGCGATCGACATGGAGCGCGGCACGAAGGTATCGGGCAGCCGGTTCTACTTCCTCACCGGCATCGGGGCGCGGTTGGAGTACGCGCTCATGTCGCTGGCGCTGCAGCGCGCCGTCGATGCCGGTTTCGTGCCCATGATCCCGCCGACGCTCGTGCGTCCCGAAGTGATGCGGGGCACGGGGTTCCTGGGACAGCACGCCGACGAGGTGTATCACCTCGACGACGACGACCTGTACCTGGTGGGCACCAGCGAAGTGCCGCTGGCCGGGTACCACATGGACGAGATCCTCGACCTCACCGGCGGCGCGAAGCGCTACGCCGGCTGGTCGACCTGTTACCGGCGGGAGGCCGGGTCGTACGGGAAGGACACCCGCGGCATCATCCGCGTGCACCAGTTCAACAAGCTGGAGATGTTCGTCTACACGACCCCCGACGCCGCTGAGGCCGAGCATCTGCTCCTGCTCGACATGCAGGAGCGGATGCTGAAGGACCTGGGTCTGGCGTATCGGGTGATCGATGTCGCCGCGGGCGACCTGGGCTCCAGCGCGGCGCGCAAGTACGACATCGAGGCGTGGGTGCCCACGCAGGGTGCCTACCGCGAGTTGACGAGCACATCGAACTGCACGACGTATCAGGCGCGCCGACTCGACGTGCGGTACCGCCCCGACGGTGCGAAGACCACGCCGGTCGCGACGCTGAACGGCACGCTCGGCACGACGCGGTGGATCGTCGCGCTGCTGGAGACGCATCAGCGCGCCGACGGTTCCGTCGTCATCCCCGAGGTGCTGCGCCCCTATGTGGGCGGGATCGAGGTCGCGGAGCCCATCCGGTGACCGGTGCGGACACATCGGGCCGGATGCTCATCGCGCTCGATGTCGACGGGACCGTGCTGCTGGAGGACGAGTCGCTCAGCCCGGGAGTGGTGGATGCCGTCGCGCACGCGCGCCGCGCCGGTCACGAGGTGATGCTGGCCACCGGGCGGTCGTGGGAGGGGACCCGCGGCGTGCTGCGGGTGCTCGGGCTGACGCCGGAGTACGTGGTCTGCTCCAACGGTGCGGTGATTCTGCGGTGGGTGGGCGGCGACTTCGCCGACGAGGCCCGCTACGAGCGGCATCACGTCGAGACGTTCGATCCGGCCCAGGTGCTGGAGCTGCTGCGCACCCACCTGCCCGACGCGCACTACCTGGTGGAGCTCGCCGATGGGCGCCGGCTGTACACCGAGCCGATGGAGGACTGGAATCTCGTGCAGGCGACGCGGGTGCCGTTCGAGGAGTTGTCGGCGCAGCCGGTGTGCCGTGTCGTCGTGGTGGCGCCGGAGGGGACCGACGACGACTTCCTGGCGCTGGTGTCGCGTATCGGGCTGAGTGAGGTGTCGTACTCGGTGGGCTGGTCGGCGTGGCTCGACATCGCTCCACAGGGGGTCGACAAGTCGACCGCGCTGGAGCGGGTGCGCGAGTGGCTCGGCATCCCACCGGATCGGGTGATGGTGATGGGCGACGGACGCAACGACATTGGCATGCTTCGGTGGGCGCGCGAATCGGGCGGGCGCGCCGTGGCGATGGGGCAGGGACCCGCCGAGGTGCTGAGCGAAGCGAACGAGGTGGCCGGGTCGGTGTACGACGGCGGGGTGGCGCAGACGCTGTACCGGCTGTAGGGCGCGGCGTCGGGCGGAGCGGAACCGATTAGACTCGGCGATGGTCGGCGTTGTCGGCCTGGAGGGTTGTCCGAGCGGCCGAAGGACCCGGTCTTGAAAACCGGTGGGCAGCAATGTCCCGTGGGTTCGAATCCCACACCCTCCGCGGGGGATCCGGCTGCGGCGTCCGACGGCATCCGTCCGCGCGTCGCGGTGGGAACAGGGTGTTGCGGCCGGCGCGACGCGCACACCTCGGCATGTCGCCGACAGGTGCGGTCTCCCCCGGGGTGAGTCCGGCGACGCGTCGCCCGGCCGCTGCCCCAGCGTGTCGACCGTAACCCGGTCTGGTGTCCGGGACGAGGACGGACGAAGCATCCGAACGATTCCGAACAGACGCGGCGGCACGTGGCTCACAACGGCCTTTCAGTGAGGCCTCCCTAAACTGGCCGGAGACGACGGAGCGGCCCAACCGCTCGTGTTGCCCGCCGGCATGTCCCCGTTCCGCCGGTCGAGGTCCGGTGAGAAGGGATACCCGTGAGCGAGAGCCCCCAGACGCAGAAGCTGTCGCGGCGCCGCGAACCGGTCGCCCGGCACAGCAGCGACGCCGGGCCTCGCCCGCTCGTCCACCTGCTCACCGTGCTCGTCGCGGTCGTGGTCGTCGTCGCGATCAGTGCGACGGCGGTGGGCGGCTTCTATGTGTGGAATGCCGCGCGGGCGCTCGACGAGGGCAGCGTCACGATCGGTGACGAAGAGGAGATCCCCGAGACGATCAGTGAGATCGAGGGGGGCGTGAACCTCCTCGTGGTCGGCACCGACTCCTGCGAGGGTCAGGATGTCGAGCTGTTTCCGCGTTGCGCGCACGACGACGGCGGCGAGCGCAACGACGTCACCATGCTGGTGCACATCAGCGATGCACCGCGGCGGGTGACGGTGGTCTCGTTCCCCCGCGACATGATCGTTCCGATCCCGGGGTGCACCGATGAGGAGGGCGCGCAGTACGGTCCGTTCTACGCGCAGATGATCAACACGTCGTACTCGTACGGAGGTCTGCCGTGCACGGTCGCGACCGTCGAAGAGCTGACGGGTGTGCAGATTCAGTTCGCCGCGGCGGTGCGGTGGACCGGCGTCATCAACATCTCCGATGCGATCGGCGGCGTGGACGTGTGTGTGTCCAGTGACATCAGCGACCGGCATACCGGGCTGAAGCTGTCCGCCGGCGAGCACACGCTGGTTGGAGAGGAAGCGCTGCAGTTCCTCCGCATCCGCCATGGCATCGGCGACGGTTCGGACCTGGGGCGCATCTCGAATCAGCAGCAGTTCATGGGATCGCTGGTGCGCAAGCTGCAGTCCGGCGGGGTGCTGGCCGATCCGGGCACGCTGCT
>NZ_JBKEAY010000117.1:0-21950 GCF_047972865.1 Microbacterium sp. | reverse complement strand
ACCTCGGGAGCTCCGAAGTTGCCGCCCTGGAGGTAGACGACAAGGTCACCGGGTCCTTCGACGGCGTGGAAACGCAGCGTCGTTCCCAGGTCGAGGTTTTCCAGCAGCGCCGGATCCTGCGTGTTCCACCCCGGCCACACGATGCCGGGCTGCTCGGTCTGCGGCAGGACGTACGCCTCGGTGCCGGCAGGCAGCTCGAGGAACGCGAACGCGTCGTCGTCCGGGACGTCGAGGATCGACGCATCTACGGCTTGGAACACGACGTCCTCGGGGTTGCGCCACGCCGCGGGGCTGGAGGTGTCGTCATGGACCTGCAACGTCCACTGCCCTGTTCCGAGTGTGGGACCGATATCGGCGTGCCCGGCCGCCAGCACCGTCTGACCGGTGCCCTGCTGCTGGTTCGGGTCGATGGTCTGGTCGAGGTCGTCGTCGGGCGAGGCAGACGCCGGAAGGGCACCGGCCGACAGCAGGACGGCGGCCAGCAGGAGACCACCCAGACGGGCGACGCGGGAGCGGGTGGAGGGTGTCATCGGTTCCGTTCTTCTCATCGTTCAGTTCAGACAGTCCACGAGGGAGCGCGCGTTGGCGCGCATCATGTCGATATAGGTGGGGGCGTCGGCGTCGAGCGCATCTCCGTAGATCGGGCACACCCGAACACCCCGCTCCCGTGCGACCTCGACGAGCGTCGAGGAGCGGGTGGCGAGATTCGGCTCCAGGAACACGGCAGGCACTCGCAGGTCGGTGATCGTCTGGGTCAGACGCTTCCGTTCGGCCAGGCTCGGCTCGGTCGACGGGTTCGGGGTCACAAAGCCCGCCACCATCAGGTCGTATGCGGCCGCGAGGTACCCGAACGCGTCGTGTGTGGTCACCAGCACTCGCCGCGATGCGGGGATGGTGTCGATGGTGTCGCGCACCTCGGCATCCAGGGCGTCCAGTTCGCTCAGATACCGCGCCGCATTGTCGCGGTAGTCGCGAGCGCCCGCCGGATCCACCCGGATGAGCGTGTCTCGGATCACCTCGACGTACGCCATCGCGTTGCGCACGTTCTGCCACAGGTGCGGGTCGATCTCACCGTGCACATGCTTGCCGAGCACCGCCTGCGGCAGTTGGTAGATCGGGTCGCCGGCCCGCCCGAGAAAGCGGTACGACGGGTCGCCGGGCACCTCGTGCAGCGCCTTGGTCGGCACCTCGATGACCACGTCGGACAGGTCGATGAACTCCTGGTGGACCTCGCCGCTGCCGTGCTCGTGGTCGAGCAGCACGGTGAATTTCTCGTCGTCGAGATCGACCGTGAGGTCGGCGTGTCCGGCATCCAGCACCCGCGCATCCGGTCGCCCTGGAAAACCGTGCGGATCCACGCCGACGGCGAACACCGCCGTCGCCGTGGCGACCGGGAGTGGCTTGGAGCGGGAATCGACCTGCAGTTTCGCTTGCAGGGACAACTCGTAGTACCCGGGTTCGGTGAACGCCCAACTCAGGTGCGTGTGGGCGTCGGGGGGGAGCACGAGGGTGTCGTCACGGTAGCCGGTGCCGGCATCGAATCCGTCACTGGAATCGAGATAACGGGTGACGTCGCCGAACGTGCCGGTCAGGTAGGCGTGCAGGTCCCCGGGCCCGGTCAACCCGGTGCCGCTGAGCAGAACGTCGGCGGTGCGCCCGGCTCCGAACTGCTCACCGGTGCCGGCGACCCGAGCCCCGAGCCACACCGTGTCGAGCGAGAAGTCTTCGACGAGGGGGATGACCTCGGCGGCATACTTCACGGCACTCTCGGCCAGCGACACGTTCGGCACTCCGTCTCGCAGGTTGGCGTCGAGCGCTTTGATGACGCTCTGCTGTTCGAGCAGCAGGTAGTTCGTGAACGCGGCGTCTGCGTACACGATGTCGCGCACGTTGCGCAGCGTCGGTTCGTAGCTGTGGGGGTCGGCGCCGTCCGGAACGATCGAGGTGACCACGGCTCGGTCTCCGGCGACGTTGCGGGCCAGGTCCGCGAGAATGCCGGTCGTCGTCACCACCTGCATCCGATCGTCGTAGGCGGGTGTGGATGCCGCGCACCCGGCGAGTGAGAACAGGGCGCCACACACGAGACCGATCCGCACAGCGCGGCGGCGGTCACAGCGCATACAGGGGCCTCTCATCGTGGCACGGGTGTCGAAACACGTGGCGGAGCGATTTGCATTCCACCTAAAGCTAATGATACTCATTATCAATAGTGAGTTTGTTCGTGTGGGGCGGACACCGCCGCCCCCGCATTGATGCGGAAAGCCTGCTGCATGTCCGTCACCGTGACACCTGTTCCTTCTCGTTCGTCGCGCCGCTCCGTTCGTCGCATTCTTGCTGTCGCGGGCGCGCTCTGTGTGCTCGTGGGGTCGGCTACCGGCGTCGCCGCGGCGGCGCAGACTGCCGATCCCACGGTTGTGCTGGATCGTCACCACGCCGATGCCGTGAGTGTGCGCTACGACGACGACACGTTGGTTCTGAAGACCCGTGCAGACCTCGACAGTGGTGCCGGGCAGGTGCTGGAGCCGGACGATGTGCTGTTCCATGTCACCGACGCGCAAATGGACCACGTCCCTGACCTTCCCGAGTACGGGTTCCTTGGTGCCCCGGGCGCAGCGATCTGGAAGATCTCCCAGACGTATACGCCGGGCCAGTTGTGGGCCGGGTGGGAGACCGAGTCGCTGCCGCGTGGCGTGTTCGAGGGGGACACGGTGCGGATCACGTTGGCGGAGTTCGCGGGGCCAGGGGCACTTGAGGTGTACCTGAACGGGCTGGAGGGCGCACCGGAGCGGGCGCTGAGCTCGACCGACCAGACGGTGGGGACCATCACTGAGCACGTCGGTGCGCACACGCATGCGAACTGGGTGTTCACCGCCGCGGGCACGTACGAATTGACCTTCGTCGCCGAGGCCGACCTCGTCGCAGGTGGAACGATCCGGTCGGCGCCGCAGTCGTACACGTTCCTGGTCGGCGATGAGGAACAGGGCGAACCGACGGCGACGCCGGAGCCGACCGTGTCGCCGGAGCCGACCGTGTCGCCGGACCCGACGCCGGACCCGACGGCGACGCCTGAGCCGACCGTGACGCCTGATTCGATCGACCCGACAGTGTCTCCGTCGTCGCCTCTGGCAGCTCCGGATCCGGCGATCCTGACCGACGGGGCCCAGGGTGATGTGTCCGTCGCTGTGTCGCCGGTCGCGCCCGGCGCGCAGGTCACGGTGTCGATCCCGACCGCGAACGCCAGCCACTGGGTGTCGGCCTGGATGTTGTCCGACCCGACCGATCTGGGGTGGAAGCAGGTCAATGCCGAGGGCACGTTCACGATCGCGGTTCCGCCCGGTGCCGACACCGGCGCGCATCGACTCGTGGTCCGCGACGTCACCGGGTCGCTGGTCGGATGGTCCGGGATGGAGGTCGCCCCCGCAGCCGACGCGGCGGAGGAGTGCATCGCGACCCCCGTGACCGAGACGGTCGGTGCGGAGAACGTTGACGTCATCACGGAGGGCCACTACGACTTCGGACCGGTGATGGAAGGCGGCGCACTGCTGCCCCGGATCAAGGACGAGCGCACCTCGCCCGCGCAGTGGGTCGATCCGGGTGGGTTGATCTTCCATCTCACCGATGCCGCGAAGTCGGAGGCGCCCGGCGGCGCGTTCGACTTCCTCGGCTCCGGAGACGTGTGGCAGATACCCCTCACCCAGCAGCCGGGGGTCCCGTGGCTGGGCTGGAACAGCCAGCATCCGACGATCGCCGGCCACGCGCAAGGTCAGATCAGCCTCACGCTCGACAACCTGGAAGGCCCCGGTCAGCTGGCGGTCTACACCATGAACTCGTGGGGGCAGCCGGGAACCGAGTACTTCGGCACCGTGGACGGGTTCCCGCGCAGCACCAACATCGACGTCGGGACCAGTGGCGTCCATGTCCACGGCATCTGGGCGTTCACCGAGCCCGGTGCGTACTACGCCGACATGACGTATGCAGGCACGATCGACGGCGCCGCGGCGAGCGGGACGACCACGCTGACCTTCTTCGTCGGCGAGGGAGACGCCGCGTCGGCAGCGCGGGAGCAGACCGCCACCAGCTACGTCGGACGTACCGCCAGCGGGGAGGAGTGCGAGCTCGCCCCCGCCGACGCACGCGAGGCCGAAGCACGCTTGGCGGAGACGGGTGCCGATCCTGAGACGATTGCGGATCTCATGGGTCTGTCCGGGGCGTTTCTGATCGTCGGCGCGGCATTCTTCGGCGCCGCCGCCCTGGCGCCACGTCAGCAGAGCTTACGCCGCCGGTGAGCCTCTCCAGCAAGACCCCGTGAGTGAACACTCACACCATCGGCCTGAGACGGCCGAACCGAAATAGAAAGGATGTCACCCAATGACATCGCTCCTGACCAGACCGCGCACTGCGGTCGCCACCGGAGTCGGATTGGCGCTGGTCGCCACCGCCCTCGGTGCCACTGCCGCCACGGCTGCGGGCCCGTATGACGACAAGGTCATCATCTCTGAGGGCCATGCCGATGGCTTCTACATCGAGAAGGACGACGCCGGCGAGCCCGTGCTCGTGCTCCACTCGGACGATCACGGAAGCCTTGTGCCCGATGATGCCGTCGTTCAGGTCAAGCCCTCGGTGGCATCGCGCACCGCGGGCGCGTCGACCTCGGCCGTGCTCGGTATCGAGAACGGCGCGACGTACTACCTGCTGCCGCAGACCAACCAGTTGGGGCAGGTGTTCCTCGGGTTCGGCTACAACACCTCGGACTACCCGGCCAATTCGATCGATGTCACCCACACGGTGAGCAACTTCGACGGTCCGGGCACGTTCGCGGCGTGGCAGAGTGGCGAAGAGGGCCCGGTCGAGTGGTTGAACAGCTCCAAGGACGACTGGTCGTTCTCGAGCACCGCCAATCACGAGCATCTGAACTGGGGCTTCACTGCCGAGGGTGAGTACACCTTCGACGTGACCTCGACGTTCGATGACGGAGGCGTGGCCAAGACTGCCGACCCGCAGTCGTACACCTTCTACGTCGGCGAAGAACTCCCGACCGACCCGGACCCCGTCGACCCGGTTGACCCCGTTGACCCGGTTCCGGGCGACACCACGGTCTCGATCGAGGGAATCGCGGCGCACTACCACACCGGCGCGATCGCGTCGCTGTCTGCGGTACAGGCGCCCGAGCCGGTGTCGGACCACTTCCACTGGTTCACGCGTGCTGACGCCGACGCCGAGTGGGAGGTCGTGGACGGTGCCCTCACGGACGGCTACGGCTTCATCGTGATGGGTGAGCAGCAGGTCAAGGCCGTCGTCTACGACGCCGACCACAACGTGATCGCCGAAAGCGACCCGGTCGACATCGTGATCGACGACCACGGCAACACCCCGGGCACCGGCCCGGGCCTGTCGGTGAGCCTGCCCGAGACCGAGGGTGCGCTTGTCATCAGCGTGGCCGCGGGGAGCGAGAACACCGTTCTCAGCGACCTCGAGCTCAACACCGAGGCCGACCGTTACGTGTCTGAGGGCACGGTCGATGGCATCACCGTCACCGACACCCGCTCGGGCGACCTGGGCTGGGAGGCCTCGGGCCGTGTCCGTGGCCTCGGGACCATCGACGGCGCCGTGCTCGACGGCCGGTACCTCGGGTGGACCCCGCAGGTGCTCTCCTCGACCGACGGACAGAACGTCGTGGCAGGCCCCGTCGTCGCCCCCGGCTTCGTCGAGGGGGACGGCATTCGCGGCTGGAACGTGCTGGGCAACGCTGCCGCGGGTGAGTCCGCCGGCACCGCCGTGCTCGGCGCTGACATCCGCATCGAAGCGCCGACCACCACCGAGGTCGGCGACTACTCCGGTGTCGTGCTGATCACCGTCATCTGACACAGATACGCACCCGATCGGATGCCGGCGGCCACCCGCCGTCGGCATCCGATCACGCGTGTCGGAAAGCCGACCATGACCACCATCTCCTTCCGCCCCCGTCTGGCTGCCGCCGCTCTCGTGCTCACTGCCGTGGTGGTCGCGCCCGCCGCGGCCCTCGCCGAAGACGGTGAGGACGAGGCCGGACCGCAGACCTGGGCTGTCGCGCCCGCTGACGCCGACGGTCCCGACGGCCGCGGCGCGCTCGAGTACATCGTCGAACCCCACGACGTGTATTCCGACCACGTCGCCGTGCGCAATCTGAGCGAGCAACCGCTGACGGTCGACCTGTACGGCCAGGATGCCGTGCAGACCACGGAGAACTCGTTCGAAGTGCTCACGCCTGACGACGATGGCAAGCGCGTCGGAGCTTGGCTGGAACTGCCCGTCACCGAGGTGACCGTTCCGCCCCGCGACCACGTCGTGGTGCCGTTCACCATCACGGTGCCTGCCGACGCCGAACCCGGGGACCACGCCGGCGCGATCGTCGCCGTCAACAGGCCCACCGAAGAAGAGGGGGCGAACCTGCAGTACCGCGTGGGCACCCGCATCTACCTGCGGGTCGCCGGTCCCGTCGAAGCCGCGCTGCAGGTGGACGCGGTCGACGGCAGGCACGAGCCCCGTTGGTCTCCGTGGGCATCCTCTCCGCTGGACGTCACCGCCACGTTGGATAACACCGGCAACGTCCGGCTGGTCCCCGAGGCTCGTGTCGACGTCGCCGGGATCTTCGGGTGGTGGTCCGAATCGGCCGCACTGGAAGGCATCGACGAGATTCTCCCGGACGGCGCCCAGGCCGGTGGCGTGCGATTGGACGAGGTGCCGCCGATCGGCCCACTGTGGGTCACGGTGGACGTTGCACGGACCACATCAGCGGGCCAGGACGTGTCCGACCTGACCGTTGTGACCTCGCACACGGTGGTGGTTTGGGCCGTGCCGTGGTTGTTGGTGGCCGTTGTCGCGCTGCTGATCGTCGCCGCCGTGATCGCTGTCGTGAACCTGCGTCGCCGGCGCCGTGCGCGCCGCCTCGGCGAGCTCGAGGCGTCGCTCGCCGCCGATGCCGACTCTGAACCTCAGGCGCCTGCCGACGGCGAGTCGCCAACCGGCGCAGATCCCGACGTCAACTCCGAACAGTCCGTCTCCTCCTCGCGCTGAGCGGTACCCCGCGCCTCCGCGACGCCCGCGCACTTCTTGTTCGCCCACCCGTTCGGCGGTCACTGAGGCGGGGTGGGGGATCGCGCATGGCGCGTTCGGGGCGAGAAGCAAGGTCAGAGGCGGCGCCTAGACTCGAAGAGTCATGACAGACCCCATCCAGCCCGTCATCGTGTCAGCATCCGCGTCGCCGGACGACGAGTTGCTGCACGGGCTCAACCCGCCCCAGCGGGAGGCCGTGACCTACCGGGGGCCGGCGCTGCTGATCGTGGCCGGCGCCGGGTCGGGCAAGACCCGCGTGCTCACGCACCGCATCGCCTCGCTGCTACGGAACAAGGAGGCCTGGCCGAGCCAGATTCTCGCGATCACCTTCACGAACAAGGCCGCGGGGGAGATGCGCGAGCGTGTGCACGACCTCATCGGCGACGCCGCCCGCGGCATGTGGATCTCGACGTTCCACTCCGCGTGCGTGCGCATCCTGCGCCGCGAAGCGCAGCAGTTCGGCTTCACCAGCAGCTTCACGATCTACGACTCCGGCGACTCACGCGCGCTCATCAAACGGCTCGTCAAGGAGCACGAGGCGGATGCCTTCGGCCTCACCCCCGCGGCCGTGCAGAGCCGTATCTCAAGGCTGAAGAACGAACTCACCGACGCGGAAGGGTTCGCGCGTCAGGCGAACCTCTCCGACCCGGCCGAGCGCCTGTTCGCGGAGATCTTCGGTGACTACCAGCGGGCGTTGCAGCGGGCCAACGCCTTCGACTTCGACGATCTCATCGGTCAGACGGTGTACCTGTTCCGGGCGTTTCCGCAGGTGGCCGACACCTACCGCCGTCGGTTCCGGCACATCCTCGTCGACGAGTACCAGGACACCAACCATGCCCAGTACGCGCTGATCCGGGAGCTCACCCGGCCGCCCGCGGGCGAGTCGCCGGTCGAGGCCGGCGGCATGATGATCTTCGATGACCGCCCCACCGACCCGGGCGCGTCGCTGACGGTCGTCGGCGATTCCGACCAGTCGATCTACGCATTCCGCGGCGCCGACATCCGCAACATCAGCGAGTTCGAGCGCGACTTCCCCGGCGCCACGGTGGTCATGCTGGAGCAGAACTACCGGTCGACCCAGAACATCCTGTCGGCGGCCAATGCCGTCATCGGCAACAACTTCGACCGCAAAGCGAAGAAGCTGTGGACCGACGTCGGCAACGGTGACCCCATCGTCGGGTTCACCGGCTATTC
Source organism: Microbacterium sp. (assembly GCF_047972865.1). Taxonomy (GTDB): domain Bacteria; phylum Actinomycetota; class Actinomycetes; order Actinomycetales; family Microbacteriaceae; genus Microbacterium. Next base: position 13,664 of record NZ_JBKEAY010000117.1, on the reverse strand, counting down.
GCAGCACGACGAGGCGCAGTTCGTCGCCGACGAAGTCGAGGCGTTGCGCCGGGCGGGCACCCCGTACTCCGAGATGGCGGTCTTCTACCGCACCAACTCGCAATCCCGGGCGCTGGAAGAGATCTTCATCCGCTCGGCGGTGCCGTACAAGATCATGGGCGGCACCAAGTTCTTCGAGCGGGCCGAGATCAAGGATGCCCTGGCCTACCTCGTCGCGGTGGCCAACCCCGCCGACGAGCTGGCGGTGCGCCGCATCCTCACCAAGCCCCGCCGCGGCATCGGCGACGTCACCGAGACCGCGATCGCCCGGTACGCCGCCGACGAGGGCATCACGTTCCGCGACGCGCTGGCCAACGCGTCGGCGCTCGGGGTGGGCCCGAAGATCCAGGCGGCGATCGCGAACCTCGACGCGGTGCTGGCCGATGCCGCAGCGGTGATGCTCCCGGCATCCGGTGAAGTCGCCGCCCCGACGGCGGTCACCGACGGGCTCACCGTGCTGCTCACCCAGAGCGGGTACCTCGATGCGCTGCGCCGAAGCAAAGACCCGCAGGACGAAGCCCGGCTCGAGAACCTCGACGAACTGATCGCCGTCACGCGCGAGTTCGCGCGCAACAACCCCGACGGCACCGTGCTCGACTTCCTCACCGAGGTGGCACTCGTCTCGGATGCCGACGACCTCGACGACGCGGCCGGGTCGGTGTCGCTCATGACCATGCACACCGCGAAGGGCCTCGAATACGACGCCGTCTTCGTCACCGGGGTGGAGGAAGACCTCATCCCGCACCGCATCTCGGCGGGCGAGCCGGGCGGCCCGCAGGAGGAGCGACGCCTGTTCTACGTCGCGCTCACCCGGGCGCGAAAGCGCCTGCATCTGTCGCTCGCGATGACCCGCGCCCAGTTCGGCGAGGTGTCGGTCGCGATGCCGAGTCGCTTCTTGCAGGAGATCCCGGCCGACCTCGTCGACTGGCGACAGTCGCCGGGAGACGTCAACTCGCGCGGCGGCACCCGCTCGCGCGCGTTGAACGCGCGACGGGGCGGGGCGCCGCGCTACGGTGACGATCTCGTGCCGCTGCCGCCCCGGGAGCGCAGCGTTTCGCTGGAGAAGTTCGCCAACCGCATCCCGGCGAAAGTGCGCGACAACGGCGACCTCGAACTGGGCGCCGGCGACCGCATCCGCCACGACGACTTCGGCGAGGGCCAGGTGGACGCCGTGACCGGCGAGGGCGCCAAACGCATCGCCCACGTCCGGTTCGACACTGCGGGCACCAAGAAGCTGCTCATCAAGATCGCCCCGATCACCAAGCTGTGAGCACGGCTGGGTAGTCTCGAACACATGGCTTTGTTCGGTCGCGGTCGTCGCGATGCCCCCCGCGAGGAGCCGGAGTCGCCGGTGCTCGATCCACTCGGCGCATCGGCCGATGCCGCCCCCGAGGTCGCCGAGCCGGTGCCGGAGGTCGGCATCTCGCTGTCGACCTACGGCAAACCCGCCGGGCGACCGGCTGCCACCCCGCCCGCGCCCGCCGACCCCGCTGCGCTCGGGGCCGGCAGGGACGCTCGCCCCGCCCCGGGTGCGCCCGGACTGCCCGACAACGCGGTGCTGCGCGCCGCGCTCGCCGCACTGCCCGAAAAGCCCGACAACGCTGACGTTCTCAACGTCATGCGGCAGGCCTTGCAGGGGACTCTCTATCTGCGGGTGCGCGGCAACGCGAAACAGCTGATCGCCGAGAACAAAGAGCTGCCGCTGGCGGTCGCCTCGATCGAGGATCAGCGCTTCTTGCTGGCGTTCACCGGCGGGGGAGCGCTGCAGGACAGCATCCGCGCCGACAACGGTGCGACAACGAGCGCGGTCGGGCAACCCGTGATGAACGTGCTACGGAACGTGCTCGCCGGACCCTATGCCGGGCTGATCATCGACCAGGCATCGGCGCGGGCGCGCATCGTGCTGCCGCGGGAGCTGATCCAGACCTCGGTCGATCAGGCCGACCCGGCGCTGGCCATCAAGAACCTGCTGTCGACCCCGCGCACCGATCGCACGGCCGCGCTCGTGGTCGAGGCGCTGACGACGACCAAGACGTGGGTCGCGGTGGGGCCCGCCGACGAGGACGGCCGCCGCGGCATCGCAGAGGTCCGCACCGCCGACGGCGAACGTCGCCTCGAAGTGTTCTCGCACCCGCTCGAAGTCCTCGCGCTCGGTCGCGGCGACCAGCCTGCGCCGGTCGATCCCGAGCAGTTGGCCCGGGCGGTGGCCGGCGACCCCGGCATCGTGGGGCTGATCGTCGACCCGGCGGGCCCGTGGCTGCAGATCGAGCGCGCGCAGCTCACCCCGCTGCTCGACCGGGTCTGAGGCCGCGCACTCGGCTCCGCCGTGATCTCTGCGGTGTGAGCCTCTCACGCTCCGACGCCGGTGTCCGATGGCCCAGCTCTCTCCTCGGTAGGCCTGGCTCCCGTGCCGGAATGTGCCGAGCGGGTGGGATTGTCCGGACTGCCCGGGGAGTGGGTGCCAACCGTGGCACAACGGCGATGAAACGCCCCGAGCGCACCATCCGCATCGGCTCCGAGTCCGGCACACAGAGCCACGAGAGAGTCTCCGCTGCCGGCCACCATCGCTCGAAGAATCGTCCATCGGGTGCATTCACGAACCGGTCTTCATCGAGAAGACTCCCGTCCGATCAGAGCATCCGGTGGCGGGTGGGCCACTCTGGGCGTGCCCACCAACCACCGCGGCCGAGGATGCGCGCGGCGTCAGCTGAGCATCATCCGCACCGACGTGTGGGCCACGGCTCAGGCCGGCGCCGCGTCGCTGTCGCGGTCTTTCCGCCGGGCCCACGCGGCGGGCGTGCTCGGACCGTCCCACACTTGCACGACGCCCCACGCCACCGCGGTGATGGGTACGGCGATCACCGCCCCGAGCACCCCGCCCAGAACGGTTCCCGCCGTCAACGCGACAAACACCACGAACGCGTGCAGCTTCATCGACCGGCCCATCACGACCGGCTGCAGGAGGTTCCCCTCCAGCTGCTGCACCAGCACGATGACACCGACCACGAGCACCGCCGACACCCAGCCGTTGGCGACGAGGGCGACCAGCGCGGCGAGAATGCCGGCGATCGTCGCGCCGACCATCGGGATGAACGCGAGCACGAACACGATGACCGCCAGCGGCACGGCCAGCGGAACCTGCAGAATGAGCAGTCCGATGAGGATGCCGGTGGCGTCGACCGCGGCGATGGTCGCGGTGCCGCGCACGTACGACCCCAGCGTGTCGATGACCTTGTCGCCGATGCGCACTGCCCGCTCATAGCGCTGTTCGTTGAATGGGCGCAGCAGGAATCGCCACATCTGCGGCCCGTCCTTCAGGAAGAAGAACAGCATTACGATCATGAGTACCAGGCCCGTGAAGAACGTGGCGACCGCGCTCACACCGGCGATCGCGCCGGTGCCGAACTGGGCGCTGGTGAGGAAGTCGGTGATGTCGGAGATCCACTGGTCGATCTGCGGCTGGTCGATCGAGATCGGGAGGGTGGCGCTCCAGGCCACGATGTCGTCGAAGCCCTGCTGCGCCTGCGACGACAGTTCGTCCCACTGCGACCGCACCGCGACGGTGATGAGCCACGACAGCAGCGCCAGGAAGCCGAGTGCCGCGAAGAAGGTGAGGAGGGTCGCCAGCAGCGACGGCACGCCGCGGCGGCGCATCCACGCCATTGACGGGGCGAACGCCGACGCGATGATCAGGGCGATGATCAGGGGAATGATCACCACCGTCAGTTGGCGCATGCCGACGAAGGCGGCGGCGGCGATCGCGACGACGATGAGGATCTGTAGGGCGCGGGTCGCGAACGCCCCGAAACCGTCCGACCACAGGCTCCACGGACGGCCTGCGGCACCGGTGCCGACCGGGTGTGTCGCATCGGTGGGCGCCACCCGGGCGGGGTCGATGCGAACGGTCGCGCGTCGTGATCGGAACAGTCTCATTCTCCGACGCTACCCGAGACCCCCGCTGTGGACACGATCACATCCCGGCGTGCGAGGCGGTGTCGTTCTCGCGCGTCGAGACGACCGTAGCCGTGCACGACGTTTCGCGCTTAGGTTGTGGAGGAGCGGTGATGGGCGAGTCGATGACGAGGGCGCCGTGTCGTCGTCTTCTCCATGAGTGAGCGAAGGCCGGGAGGTCGATATGGGCAACGTGATCGGGGACATCGTCCCGGCCGCCTTCGGTGTCTCGATCAGCCCCATCCCGTTGGTGATGCTGCTGATTCTGCTGTTCACCGAACGCGCCCGCGTCAACTCGGTCGCGTTCCTGCTGGGATGGCTGGCCGGGGTCACGGTGCTGCTGGTCATCGCGGTGTTCGTCGGATCGACGCTCGACGGCGGCGACTCGTCGCCGAACGGGTGGGCCAATCTGGTGCTCGGCGCATTGTTCGTGTTGCTGGCGGTCAACTCGTTCCGCACCCGGCCGCGGCGCGATCGGCCGGACAAGAAGCCGGTGTGGATGTCGAAGCTCGATACGATCGGGCCGCTCGCCGCGTTCGGGCTGTCGGCGGTTCTGACGGGGATCAACGCGAAGAACACCCCGATCATCATCGCGTCGGCGCTCACGATCGGTTCGGCGGGACTTCCGCCCGGCCAGACCGTGATCGCGGCTGTGGTCTTCGTGCTGGTCGCCTCATCCACCGCGCTGGTCATCGTGCTCGCGTTTCTGCTGTTCGGCGAGAAAGTGGAACCGGCGCTGCAGCGGCTTCGCTCCTGGCTGGAGCACAACAACGCCTACGTGATGATGTTCTTGTTCGGCTTCCTCGGTGTCTCCGCGCTGAGCAACGCGCTCCAAGCGTTCACGTGATCAGGTGAACGCGCTCACGCCGGTGAGGTCGCGGCCGATGAGCAACGCCTGGATGTTCTCGGTGCCCTCGTACGTGTGGATCGCCTCGATGTCGGCGAGGTGCTGCATGACGGTGTTCTCCAGCAGAATGCCGTTGCCGCCGAGCAGGTCGCGCGCGGTCGCGGCAACGCGGCGAGCGGCCCGCGTGTTGTGGTGTTTCGCCAGCGACGCCTGGGTCGGACGCAGTGCGCCCGACGCGTCGAGCTCGGCGAGGCGGCGGCAGTAGAGCTGCATGGCGGTGAGCTCGTCGAGCATCCTGGTGAGCCGTTCCTGCACCATCTGGAACCGCGCGAGGGGTCTGCCGAACTGTATGCGCTGCTGGGAATATTGCAGCGCCGCCTCGTAGCAGGCGGTGGCGTGGCCGAGGGCCGACCAGGCCACGCCCGACCGGGTGGAGGACAGCACGGTCGAAGCGTCGGCGAAGCTGTGGGTGCCGGGGAGCACGGCGTCGGCGGGCAGGTGCACGTCGTCGAGGGCGATGTGGGCCTGGTGGATGCCGCGCAGCGACGCCTTGCCGGTGATCACCGTGCCGGTGTAGCCGTGCGCCGACTGTTCCACAAGGAAGCAGCGCACCGCGTCGTGGTCGTCTCCGCCCGGGGCGTCGACGCGGGCCCAGACGAACGTGATGCCGCCGGATGCCCCGTTGCCGATCCACTTCTTCGCGCCGCGCAGCATCCAGCCGTCGCCGTCGCGGCGGGCGACAGTCGCCAGCGACACCGAGTCCGATCCGTGGTCGGGTTCGGTGAGGGCGAACGCCCCGAACACTTCGCCGCGGGCCAGCGGGCGCAGCCAGCGTCGCTGCTGCTGGTCGCTGCCGAACAGGGCGAGGGTGCGCAGGGCCAGCCCGCCCTGCACGGCGATGACGGTGCCGAGCGACCCGTCGCCGCGGGAGACTTCCATGGTCACCAGGCCCGCCGCCAGCGGCGAGAACCGCGTGAGATCGGGATGGTCGATGCCGTCGTTGTACAGGTCGAGTTCGCCGAGCCGGGCGGCGAGGTCGAGCGGGTAGCTCGCGGTGTCCCAGGCATCGCGCATACGGTCGCCGACCTCATCGACGAAGGCCCGCGCCCGATCCCACACGGCGCGGTCGGCGTCGGGGACGTCGGCGAACACCGCGTAGTAGTCGGTGTCAAGCCGCCTCGTCACCTCGTAGGCGGCGGTCGTCTCGCCCGGAAGGGTGCTCATGGCCTCCACGCTACGCCGCCGCGTGGCGCTGTTGCGCCGCACCCGGGGAACAGACCCCTACACTCGGGGCATGGGGGTAGATGCCGTAGCGGGGAACAACGCGGTCCGGTACGTGAAAGACGCCGACACCCTGACTATTCACGACGCACACCTCTCTGCGTTTCGTCACGAGTGCCGGGCCTCGCGCATCGGCACCACGATCGACGCGGCCAAACTCGCCCTCTTTCTCGACCTCGGCAGGATCGTCACCTCGTCGACGGCAGCCGGCCACATCCGGAGGATGAGCGAGGCAGACTTCTATGCAACAGGCAGCTGGAACCCGCGGCGCGGCGAGTTCGAAGACCTCATCGGTGCGCGCGGGAAAGCGCCCGACGGAACACTTCACCTCGACGGATTTCGACTCACCGCCGGCGGGACATTCGGCGAACTTCGTCTCGTCTACGAACCTCGCGAGGACGAGAAGCCTGCATTGGTGGTGCCGCACAACTCGGCCGCCGCCTACTCAGGACCGACGGGTTCGCAGGCGCTTCGGCGCGATGTCGGCACCTGGGAGTCGCGGGGCGACGTCGCCACGGTCCGTTGTCACGCGCGTGTGAGTGCCGCAGCATCGAGCGACTGGGCCACGATCGTGGCGACGGCCGATCCGGCCAGCGAGGTCGAGGAGGACCTTCTCGAGGTGGTGCTGCGCGATGGCGAGCGTGCCCTGAGTGACATTGCGAAGTGCAGATCGTGAAAGACGCGGTCGATCGGGCCATGAACGATGTCTTGAACGGAATGCTCACGGGGTGGCGGTCGAGAACGAGCCCTTCCCCGAGTACGCGCGGTTGGAGCGCGCCGTCAACAGCCGGGTCCCTCGCGCGGCCATCGATCCGGAGACGCCGCTGAGCCCCCGCCTCATCGAGTCCGCGCCGCGGCTGCTGCGGGAGTGGCTCCATGACGATCGACGCTGGAACGTTGTCCTGGTCGTCGGGGCGCTGATGAAACGCGCCGAAGTACAGGCGCGCCCCGACATCCGAGGCGAGCTCGGCGGGGTGCTGGATAGTGCACCCGCTCCGTTTGGGCGGGCGCCCCGCTCGGAAGAATCGGTTGGGGCGAGGAGCGAGTCGGTGCATGAATACTTCTCCTACTACCACCCCCCTGCACCCGTCGCCGCATGAAGGTCGCCGTCTTCTACAGCTACAAGGGGGGGTACCGGGCGCACCCTCGCGCTGGCGAACGTCGCGGCGCTCGGCAGCGCGGTCGGTCAGAGAGTCTTCGTGCTCGACATGGACTTCGAGGCGCCGGGCGTGACCTACAAGCTCGGTGTCGCGGAGTCGCACCGCACCCGGGGCCTCGTCGGGTACCTGCTTGACACCATCACCCTCGATGCGTCTCCGGCGACGCTCGACGATTACGTGATCGAGGTGGATCTGCCCCGCGACAACCTCGGGTTCGACGCGGTGTCGGGGGGATGGCTCAAGGTGATGCCCGCGGGGAGCATTCCGTCTCCGAGCTATTTCGGAGAACTGCGGAGCCTCGCTTTCGACCAGCGGGCGGCCGACGGGTCGGCGCTCGCCCTCATGCGGGATCTCCTGAACCGGATTGAGCACGAGCTCGGTGCGGATGTCGTCCTGATCGATGCGCGTACCGGCATCACGAACAGCAACACCCTGGCGCTGGCCGAACTTGCCGACGAAGTGTACGCCCTCACGCTCGACATGCCGGAGCAGCGCGACGGCACGCGCATCGTGCTGCGGTCGCTCGCGCGCTTGGTGTCGAACGCCGATCGGCCCCTCGCGCTCACGGTTCTGCTCAGCCGGGTCCTGCCGCGGACTGCACTCGGGTGGCTGCCCGACCGGGAACGGGCGGACCTCCTTCGCGTGTTTCTGACCGAACCCGCGAATCCGCTGACCAATACGATCCCCGCCGCGCTGTCGGTGCTGACCCTGCACCATGACGATTCGCTGATGCATGGCGAGTCGCTGCGGCTGGTGAACCTCGCCGTGGCGGGGGCCACAGAGGCCGCGCTCGCGTGGGATCTCGCGCGGCTCGCACGGAGGGTGCTCGGCGAAGAACCCGTCGAGCGTGCGATGGGCGTGCTGCTCCAGACCGCAGACGGGCAGTCGCAGCCCATCGCGGCCGTCATGCTCGACGATGTCGACCTCCGCGCCGGGGTGCCGCTGGCGTCACCGCCGATCCCCGACGATCCGCAGGGTGTTCCCCTGCGGGACAGGGTCGAGCAACTGCGGCGACGCGCCGACGTCGATCCTGCCCAACTCGATGATCTGGTGGAGCTTCTCCTGGAACTGGCGCGTCGCGACCCCGACACCGAGCGGACACGGGCCGCGCTGGCGAAGGCCCGGCGGCGGGAGCCGGGGCCGGACGAGCCCTGCGGTGAACAGTAGTAGGCTTGTCGATCGGTCGATCTCTCGATATCGAGATGTTTTTCGGCAGCCAACACCACCGTCGCCCAGTGAAGGATTGCACGTGGATCTGTACGAGTACCAGGCACGAGACCTCTTCGAGAAGCATGGAGTGCCGGTGCTTGCCGGCATCGTCGCGGACACCCCGGAGGAGGTGAAAGCGGCCGCCGAGAAACTCGGCGGTGTCGTCGTCGTCAAGGCGCAGGTCAAGACCGGCGGCCGCGGCAAGGCCGGCGGCGTGAAGGTCGCGAAGACCCCCGACGAGGCGTACGAGGCCGCGCAGGCGATCCTCGGCCTCGACATCAAGGGCCACATCGTCAAGCGGGTCATGGTCGCCGCGGGCGCCCAGATCGAGAAGGAGTACTACTTCTCGGTGCTGCTCGACCGCGCCAACCGTTCATACCTGAGCCTGTGCTCGGTCGAAGGCGGCATGGAGATCGAGCAACTCGCCGTCGAAAAGCCCGAGGCCCTGGCCCGGGTCGAGGTCGACCCGCTCACCGGCATCGACGCGGCAAAGGCCCTCGAGATCGCGAAGGCCGCCCGCTTCGACGACGAGACGGCCGCCAAGGTCGCCGACGTGTTCGTCAAGCTCTACGACGTCTACACCGGCGAGGGCGCCACCCTCGTCGAGGTCAACCCGCTCATCCAGGATGCCGCGGGCAACATCATCGCCCTCGACGGCAAGGTCACCCTCGACGACAACGCCAGCGAAGTGCGCCACCCCGAGCACGAACTGCTCGAAGACAAGGACGCCGCCGACCCGCTGGAGGCCAAGGCCAAGCAGTCCGGCCTCAACTACGTCAAGCTCGATGGTGAGGTCGGCATCATCGGCAACGGCGCGGGCCTGGTGATGTCGACGCTCGACGTCGTCGCGTACGCGGGCGAGAACCACGGCGGTGTCAAACCGGCGAACTTCCTCGACATCGGCGGCGGCGCGTCGGCCGAGGTCATGGCGGCGGGGCTCGACGTGATCCTCGGCGACGACCAGGTCAAGAGCGTGTTCGTGAACGTGTTCGGCGGCATCACGGCGTGCGACGCGGTGGCAAAGGGCATCGTCGGCGCGCTCGCCGAACTGGGCTCGACGGCATCCAAGCCGCTCGTGGTGCGCCTGGACGGCAACCGCGTCGACGAGGGGCGCCGCATTCTGGAGGAGGCCGGGCATCCGCTCGTGACCCTCGCTGCGACCATGGACGAGGGCGCCGACAAGGCCGCCCAGCTGGCGAACGCCTGAGCCCCGACACCGGAACGAGGAAATACAGACATGTCGATCTTCCTTAACAAGGACTCCAAGGTCATCGTCCAGGGCATCACCGGCGGCGAGGGCACCAAGCACACCGCGCTCATGCTCAAGGCGGGCACCAACGTCGTCGGCGGCGTCAACGCCCGCAAAGCCGGCACCACCGTGCTGCACAACGACAAGGACGGCAACCCGGTCGAGCTTCCCGTGTTCGCCTCGGTCGCCGAAGCCATCGCGGCCACCGGCGCCGACGTGTCGATCGCGTTCGTGCCGCCCGCGTTCACGAAGGACGCGATGATCGAGGCCATCGACACCGACATCCCGCTCCTGGTGGTCATCACCGAGGGTGTGCCGGTCGGTGACACCGCCGAGGCGTGGGCGTATGCGTCCAGCCGCGGCAACAAGACCCGCATCATCGGGCCGAACTGCCCCGGCATCATCACCCCCGGCGAATCGCTCGCCGGCATCACTCCCGCCAACATCACCGGCACCGGACCGATCGGACTGGTGTCGAAGTCGGGCACGCTCACCTACCAGATGATGTTCGAGCTGCGCGACCTGGGCTTCTCGACCGCCATCGGCATCGGCGGCGACCCGGTCATCGGCACGACCCACATCGACGCGCTCGCCGCGTTCGAGGCCGACCCCGACACGAAGGCGATCGTCATGATCGGTGAGATCGGTGGGGATGCCGAAGAGCGTGCCGCCGAGTTCATCAAGGCCCACGTCACCAACCCGGTCGTCGGCTACGTCGCCGGATTCACCGCCCCCTAAGGCAAGACCATGGGTCACGCCGGGGCGATCGTGTCCGGCTCGGCCGGCACCGCGCAGGCCAAGAAGGAGGCACTGGAGGCCGCCGGCGTCAAGGTCGGCAAGACCCCCAGTGAGACCGCTGACCTCATGCGCGAGATCATCGAGACGCTCTGAATCGACGCTCAGTCAGGAAGGGCCGGATGCCGCAGCATCCGGCCCTTCCGGCATCCGGCCCCGGTCACCCGGCCAGCAGAGCTTCGACGGGGCCGCGGGCGAAGAACACGACGAACCCGGCGGCGACGACCCACAGCAGCGGGTGGATCTGACGGGCGCCGCCCGACAGCGAACGCACGATCACCCAGCTGACGAACCCGGCGCCGATGCCGTTCGCGATGGAGTAGGTGAGCGGCATCACCGTCACGGTGAGGAACACCGGCACCAGCACCGACGGGTCGGTCACGTCCACGTGCCGGATCTGCGCCATCATCAGCGCCCCCACGATGACCAGCGCCGCCGCGGCGATCTCGGTCGGGACGATCGTGGTCAGCGGCGTGAAGAACATGGCGAGGAGGAACAGCGCACCGGTGACGAGGTTCGCCAGCCCCGTGCGCGCGCCCTCGCCGATGCCGGTGCCCGACTCGATGAACACGGTGCTCGATGACGACGAGCTCAGACCCCCCGCAACCGCGCCGATGCCCTCGACGACGAGTGCCGACCGCAACCTCGGGAAGTTGCCGCGCTCGTCGGCGAGACCCGCCTCGCGAGACAGGCCCGTGAACGTGCCCATCGCGTCGAAGAAGTTCGTGAACAGCAGCGTGAACACGAGCATGGTCGCCGCGAGCACCCCGATGCGCTCGAACGAGCCGAAACTGAACTGGCCCAGCAGGCTGAGGTCGGGAACGGCGAGCCACGACGAGGGCAGTTCGGGCACGCTCAGCCCCCAGCCGCCGGGGTTGACGGTGCCGTCGGCGGCGAACCGCGGACCTAGGTGCCACACCGCCTCGACGATGACGGCGACCACCGTGCCGGAGACCAGGGCGATGAGGATCGCGCCCTTCACCTTCCGGGCGATGAGGATCGCCGCCAGCACCAAGGTGAGCACGAACAGCAGCGTCGGCACCGTCGCGATCGATCCGTCGACCCCGAGCCCGACCGGGGGTGAGTCGGCGCCGGTGGCAGTCACCAGGCCGCTGTCGACGAAACCGATGAACGCGATGAACAGGCCGATGCCGACCGTGATCGCGGTCTTCAGCGCCATCGGCACGGCGTCGAAGATGAGCCGGCGCAGCCCCGTGACCGCCAGCAGCACGATGACGAGGCCGTTGATGACGACGAGCCCCATCGCCTCAGGCCAGGTCACCTGACCGACCACCGAGACCGCCAGGAACGAGTTGATGCCCAGGCCCGCCGCGAACGCGAACGGCAGCCGCGCGACCAGACCGAACAGGATCGTCATGGCCCCGGCGGTGAGGGCGGTGGTCGCGGCCACCTGCGGGAACGGCAGCTGCGCGCCGCTGACGTCCACTCCACCGGAGAGGATGATCGGGTTCAAGATGACGATGTAGGCCATCGCGACGAACGTCACGAGCCCCCCGCGGATCTCGGTTCCCACCGTCGACCCGCGGGCGGTGATCTGGAAGTACCGGTCGATGGGTCCGACCCGAGTCCCGGTCGGGGGTGACGTGCGCGCGCGATCGCTCATGCCACGACGGTAGCGTCCCCGCGGGCCCGCGCCTGTCACTCGGACGCGCCGGGTCGCCGCGTTCGCGGGGGAGTGGTGTGGGATGCCGGGGACCGGTGGGCGGGATGGGTAGGGTCGTTGTGCCCATGAATCGCCTCCTCGTCGCCCTGCTGGCCGCGTTCGACGCCGTCGTCGCGGTCGCCGTCGGCATCGCCGCCGCGCTCGCGCCGCTCACGCTGTTGTGGGTGTTCGCGTTCGGTGCGGGGGCGGATTGGGCGGCGCTGTGGCCGACCGCCGTGCGGGTGTGGCAGTTCGGCCACCTGGTGCCGCTGCAGGTGACGCTCCCCGGGGACTACGTCGCCGCCGCCGGCATCCCCGCCGACGCCGCCTCGTTCGCGCTCTCGCTCGCGCCACTGGCGTTCGCGACGTTCACCGCGCTGTTCGCGGCCCGCTCGGGGGTGCGCGCCGCGCGCGCGGGCGCCTGGCCCACCGGCATCGCGGCCGGAGCCGTCACGGTGGCGCTGCTGGCGGTCCTGGTGTGGATCACCTCCGCGACCACGGTCGCCGCCGTCCCGGCCGCCGCTGCGATCACGGTCCCGGCGCTCGTGTTCGCCGTTCCGGCACTGCTCGGCGCCACGGTGACCGCGTGGCGGGAGGGCGATGACGGCATCGTCGACGCGGCGGTGGGGCGCCTGTCCGCGCTCCCGCTGTGGCGGGAGGTTCCGGCTGCCGTCGTCCGCGGCACCGGAGTCGTGTTCGCGGGTCTCGCCGGCATCGGCGCGCTGCTGATCGTGGTGGCGACCGTCGCGCGCGGCGGCGAGTCGATCGCCCTGTTCCAATCGGCGCACGTCGACCTGGTCGGCGCGATCACGATCGCGCTCGTGCAGTTCGCCTACCTGCCGACCCTCGTCATCTGGGGCGCCGCCTACGCGGCCGGGCCCGGTTTCGCGATCGGCACGGGAACGGCCATCTCTTCCGCCGCGACCAACCTCGGTGTGGTCCCCGGCCTGCCCGTGCTGGGACTCATCCCGCCGTCGACATCGGGGTGGATGCTGCTGAGCGCACTGCTGGTGGTCGGCCTCGGCGTGCTGGCCGGGGCCATCACACGCGCGCGGATGCAGCCCGCCGGCGCGTCGCTGGGCTCACGCGCTCTCGTCCTGGGCGGCATCGTGGCACTGTCGGCGGCCGGTTCCGCGCTGCTGGCGGTGTGCGCGTCGGGGTCGATCGGTCCCGGGCGCATGGCTGACACCGGGCCCGCGGCGGGGTCGTTCGCGCTCGCGGTCGCGGTGGAGGTGGCCGTCGGCGCCGGCATCGCGTTGCGGCCCTCGCTGCCCGCCTCCGGGGGGGTCCCCCGGCCGCTTGGCCCGTCGGCCGCCGACGCAGCCATGCCGTCCGCCGCCGCCGCACCGGACCCGTCCCGTACAGCGGCGGACGACACGGCAGGTTCCGCCCCCCGCCCGGGGTGGTGGGCCCGGTTCGCGGCGATGCGGGGGCTCCCCGCGCGGGAGCCCGACGGCGGCACCGCCCAGG
>NZ_JBKEAY010000103.1:0-2267 GCF_047972865.1 Microbacterium sp. | reverse complement strand
GTACAGGACGATTCGCGCGGATTCATCCTGTCTTCGTGATTTCTCCTGCCGTGACGCGCCTGCGGGGCGGAGTCGGCTCCTACCCGCTGAACAAGAGGGTGCGGCGTCGAGCACTGTCTTACCGCCGTCTACCGTATCCTCGGCGGCCGGTCACTCCCCCAGGATGCGACGGATCTTCTCGAGCCGGGCCGCGACGTCGCGTTCGAGGCCGCGACCGGTGGGTTCGTAGTACCGCTTGCCGCGAAGTTCGTCCGGCAAGTACTGCTGGGTCGCGACGCCGACTTCGAGGTCGTGCGGGTAGATGTACCCCTTGCCGTGCCCGAGCCGCTTCGCGCCGGCGTAGTGCGCGTCGCGCAGATGGATCGGCACGCGCCCGAACCCGCCGGCGCGCACGTCCGCGATCGCGGCGTTGATCGCCATGTAGGCGGCGTTCGACTTCGCGGTCGTTGCGAGATAGGCGGTGGCCTCAGCGAGCGGAATCCGCCCCTCGGGCATGCCGATGAAGGCGACGGCGTCTGCGGCGGCGACGGCGATCGTGAGCGCCTGCGGGTCGGCGAGTCCAATGTCTTCGGAGGCCGAGATCACGAGTCGGCGCGCGATGAACCGGGGATCCTCCCCCGCCTCGATCATGCGCGCCAGATAGTGCAGCGCTGCGTCGACGTCCGACCCGCGGATCGACTTGATGAACGCGCTGATGACGTCGTAGTGCTCGTCACCCTGTCGGTCGTACCGCAGCAGCGCGCGATCGGCGGCCTGGGAGACGTGCTCGGCGGTGACCGTCGCGTCGTCGGTTCCCTCGGCCATCGCCGCCGCCGCTTCCAGCGCCGTCAGCGCGCGCCGGGCGTCGCCGGAGGCCAACTGCACCAGCGCGGCACGCGCCGCTGGTGCAAGGGACACAGCGCCTGCCAGGCCGCGTGCATCCGTCACGGCACGATCGACGAGCGCGCCGAGGTCGTCGTCGTTGAGCGGCTGCAGCGTCAGCAGCAGCGACCGCGACAGCAGCGGCGCGATCACCGAGAACGACGGATTCTCCGTCGTGGCGGCGATGAGGATGACCCAACCGTTCTCGACCCCCGGCAACAGCGCATCTTGCTGCGCTTTGGTGAACCGGTGGATCTCGTCGAGGAACAGGATGGTCGACGCGCCGTAGAGATCGCGCTGGGTCATCGCCTCCTGCATGACCTCGCGCACATCCTTCACACCCGCGCTGATCGCCGACAACTCGACGAAACGACGCCGCGAAGTGCGCGCAATCGCCTGCGCCAACGTGGTCTTTCCCGTCCCCGGGGGACCCCAGAGGATGACCGAGACCGCGGTCTTGGCGCCTCCGGCGGGATCGGCCAGCGCGACCAGCGGCGAACCCGCGCCGAGCAGATGTGCCTGGCCTGCGACCTCGTCGAGCGCGGTCGGGCGCATCCGCACGGCCAACGGAGTCTGCCCGTGAAAGAGTGCGCCGCCGGATGTCACCGCACCAGGCTAGCCGGGCTCGACGACACCGGTGTGTGAGCGGGTGCCCGCCCGGTAGGCTGAGCCGAGCCCGGAACCGCCCGGGCGGGAGGAGGATCCGTGGCCAAGGCCGTCGGGAAGAAGGATGCGCGTGCGGCGCGCGAGCGCAACCGCGTCTATCACGCGCGACAAGAGTTCCACCGCGGAGTCATCGCACGGCGTCGCCGCGACAACGTGGTGGCCGGTGTTGCCGGTGGCGTCCTGCTCGTGGCGATCATCGGCGGGCAGACGCTCTATTTCACCGCCGGCCCCGGTGCCCCGACCCCCAGCCCGACACCGACCGCCACCGAGACGCCGGTGCTGCAAGTGCCCAGCGCCACGCCGGTGCCGGAGGAGACCGCGACCCCGGAGCCGTCCTCGACACCCTGACGCGCACCCGTACTAGGCTGTGACCCGACCAACTGCCATGCGGCACGAGCCGCGACGAGGTAACCCGTGACTTCCGCACAAGCATCCGATTCTCCGACGCCCGACTCCGAAGGCGTCGACCCGCGGTCGGCGTCCGAGCCGGACGCGACCCCCGCCGATTCGACAGGCGCCGCGGTTTCCGCTCCCGCTGAGGCGGGTGCCGAGCCCGACGCGCCGGCGGACCCACCGCAGTCCGACACCGTCGCGACGGATGCCGAGGAGCCGACGCCCGTCGGCGCAGACGCCGAGCCCGTCGCGCCGTCCGTGCCCGCAACCGTCGACGCAGCGGATGCGGATGCAGCGGATGCCGCTACGGCGGCGGGCCCCGACACCGAGACCACCGAGGGCGCGAC
>NZ_JBKEAY010000093.1:0-24986 GCF_047972865.1 Microbacterium sp. | reverse complement strand
TCGTGGACTCGAACGCAGCGCCTCAGTCGCGCGGCTTGTGGTGCATGCTACTGATGCTCTGCTAGCAAGGCTCTGCTAGCAAGGCGGGCGGGGTACAGCGATCCGAACAGTCTCCGTGATCGGTCTGCTCGGTGCGGCTCCCGCCAGCGCGGTCGCTGATGAACTCCACCACAGTCACCGAGGATCGCCCGCCGTGTCGCGGGGCGCTACACGGCCGTGTAACCTCCGTCGATGACGATCTGCTGCCCCGTGATGTAGCTCGACGCCTCCGAGGCCAGGAAGACGACGAGACCTGTGAGATCCTCAGGCTTCGCCATGCGAGCCTGGGGGATGAGGGCGACCCACCCTGCCTCTAGTTCGGGTTCGCGCTCGATGATCTCGCGCGTCAGGTCGGTCATCACGTATCCGGGCGCAATCGAGTTGACCCGGATGCCTGAGGAGGCCCACTCGACGGCGAGTGACTTCCCGAGGTGGGCGACTGCTGCTTTCGAGGCGTTGTAGGACGCGGCCCACTGCGGCACGTTGACGATGAGTCCCGACATGGATGCGATCATGATCGCGCTTCCCGGCAGACCTGCTTCGAGCAAGCCGCGACCGAACGCCTGGGCAGAGAAGAAGGTGCCGGTGAGGTTGACGTCGATGACCTTGCGCCACTCGTGGGCTGCGACGTCGATCGAGTCCCCGTTGATCTCGATGCCGGCCGCTGTGAGGAGGATGCGGGGGACGCCGAGGGTGTCTCCGATCGTCGCGAACGCGGCGTTGGTGGCGTCCTGGTCCGTCACGTCGAGACGTAGTCCGATCGTCCGTACCCCGAGGTCGGAAGCGATCGTGGCGGCGCTTTCCTCGACGGTGTCGAGCAGGTCGACCAGAGCGATATCAGCTCCCTCCGCCGCGAGCGACCGGGCGACCGTATAGCCGATGCCCCGCGCTCCTCCGGTGATGACGGCTGTCCGGCCGGACAGGTTCGTGTCCATGATGTCCTTTCTTGTTGATCGGTGGTGATCGGGGTCGTTGGGCCCGGCTCAGTGCACGGGGCGGTCGGGTTCGCCCGTGCGCCACGCGGTAAAGGTGACCGTGAACCCTCCACTCATCGGCGCGTAAGGGGTCATCGTTCTCCCCGTATGAGGGCACCCAGCAAGCGGGCGGACTGGGGAAGGGTCTTGCTCGGGTTGCCGGATGTCGAGCACTCCAGGTTCACCGCGCCGCCGTATGAGATGTCGGCGAGCGCGTCGAATATTCCCGCCCAGTCCAGCGATCCGCGCCCGGGAAGCAGCCGGTTGTTGTCCCCAAGATGCACGTGGCGAACCTTGTCGCCGGCGGTCCGAAGCGCGTCGGGCACGCTTGCCTCTTCGATGGACATGTGGAACGTGTCCGGAAGCAGCCCGGCTGCGGGGTGCGCGACCTGCTCGATCAGGGCGAGGTTGTCGGCGACCGAGTTGAGGTACCGGCTTTCGTAGCGGTTGAGCGGTTCGAGAAGGACGGACGCTTCAGAACCCGCCGTGCGGCCGAGGAGTTCACGGTAGAAGTCAAGGAACGCAGCTTCATCCTCCGAGGAGGGGCGCTGATACGGAGTGAACAGCGGCATCGGATCCTGGGGGCCGTACTCGAACTCGATCTCGGTCACCATGTCGAGCTCGGCGCAGACATCGACCGCTCGACGGTACATGTCGCGGCACGCAGCCCGAAGCGAAGCGTTGGGTGACATCGCCTTGCCGTAGATGTCCGCCGTCAGGACGAACTCGACGGGGCGAACTCCCGTACGGGCCTCCAGCGATAGGAGCTCACGTCGGGTCTGCGCGTTCCACTCGTCGTATGGGTGGAAGACGGCGATCGTCGGGTAGCCCCACTCGCGGAGAAGCTGTGCCTTCTTCGTTAGTGTTTCGCCCGGGACCATCGGGCTGGAGCAGCAGAGGAGCATGGGTCTTCCTTTCTGGTGTGCAGCGTGCTCAGCCGTGAGCGTTGCCGTAGAGCCGGTGCAGCGCGTTCTCGAACGCGAGATGTCTGGTGCGGAGGGTCTCGCTCGCGCGCGGGCGATAGGAGTGTACTTCGGGCTGGTATAAGTGGCCGGTGTCCTCGAGTGAACCGATCCGGCCGGATGCGGCCAGCGCGAGAATGGCCGCGCCGCGGCACGAAGCTTCCGGCTCGCGCGGTGTCCGCAGTTCTACCTGACACGTATCCGCCTTGAGCTGGTTCCAGAAGGTGGACACGGTTCCTCCGCCCGCGGATACGATCTCTTCCGCTTGGTGGCCATGCGTCGCAAGATCGTCCAGGTTGCGTCGAAGCAGATGAGCGACGCCCTCCATGACCGCGAAGATCAGGTCGAATCGGTCGTGCTCGATGCCGAGGTCGACGAACGCACCCCGTGCTGCCGGGTTGAAGTCGGGCGGGTTGAGCCCCGTGAGGTACGGCAAGAAGACCGGTGCGGTTCGGGTGTCACGCTCGGTCAGAACGCTCTCGACCTCGCGGAAGTCGACGCCGCCGAGGACGCTCTCCCACCAGGTCAGGCTTGCTCCGCCGCTGTCGGCGCAAGTGAACAGCACTGTTTCGTCGGATCGGATTCCTGCGTGAAAGGAGAGCTTCATACTCGGGTCGAACGTCCAGCTCTGAGGCAGCATCGAGAGGGAGAGCACGGTGCCAGCCGATGCGCTCAGGGCGCCGGGCCGGTACGAGTCGGTACCCACCATTGCGCAGAAGTGATCCAGGGCGCCCGTGTTCACTCGGTACGACGCCGCGGGCGGTAGGAGCGCTTCCACAGCCGGGAGAACGTCGCCGATATCGGTGCCGGCAGGAACGATCTCGGGCAAATGTGCCCGATCGACCTGACAGAAATCCAGCATGGCGTCCCAGTATCGGCGACCCGGCACATCGAACAGGTAGGTGAACCCGCGCGTGGTCAACTCGCCCACCACGGCGCCCGTGAAGCGGAACAGGATGTAGTCCTTCAGCATGAGGACGTGCGTTGTCGCGTCACGGAGTCGCGGGTCGTGTCGAGCGACCCAGAGGAGCTTGCTGGCGGGCCACGTCGACACCGACTCCGGTTCGCCCGTCACGGCGAATGCCGCGTCAGCGCCGAAGTGCTCGGCGATCTCGGCTGCTTCACCGGCCGACCGCTCGTCCAGCCACGAGACTCCTGGACCGATCGGATCACCTCGCCGGCCCAGCAGCACCAGCGACTCGGCCTGCCCGGTGACGACGATGCACGCCTCGGCCTCTCCGGTGGGCTGATCCCGCGTGCACTCGTTGATGAGGGCAACCGTCGTGGTGAACACCTCCTCCGCGTCGAACTCGACCCGTCGCCCCTGACGCAGGTAGGTCATCGGTGCGCGCGCGGTCGCGCGCGCGCAGAGCGGAGTCGTACAGCACAACCTTGATATTGGTGGTGCCGAGGTCGACCGCGTAGGTGAACACGCTACTGGCCGATCAGCGTCATGAAGACGGATCGTGTGCGGGCGCGGACCAGGTCGAGGTCCCCGAAGTACACGCGACCGAACTCGCCGAGCACCGGAGCACCATCGTGTACCGGGATCGTCTCGGATCGCCCCATGATCGACGAGATGATGTGCCCATCCGTGTTGAGGCCCCAGGACGGATGCTCGCCTCGCAGTTCGGCCGCGTTCTTGATGTGGATCGGACCCGGGTGAAGGTACTGCCCCTCGTTTCGCGCCGGCGGGACGATCTTGGCGAACACGTTGAGCGTGTCCTGCAGAATCAGCTGCGTGCCGTAGTAGGTCACGTCCTCGGACTCCTCCTGGATGAAGACGCAGCAGCTGGTGTGCGGCGTGTACACGTGCGCGATGCCGTCCTTCAGCCCGCTGGCGCCCACCATGGTGATCACGCGGTCAGTGACATCGAAGAACTCCTGTCTCTGAGGCGTCTCGACGACGAACGATTCGGATACAACCTTCATGACGAACTACTCCTTGGGTTCTCGTCGATCAATGAACTGAAACCTCGTGAATGCGCGCGCGGACGCCGCTATTCCGCCGAGATCGCACCGCCGGTCATGCCCGCGACAATGTGCTTCTGCACGACGAAGGCGATAATCAAGACCGGCAGGATCGTGACAGTGCCGACAGCCGCGACTTGACCCCATGACGTCCCGATGGGGGTGATGAGGCTCGGAATCGCCACGGGCAACGTCTGCGTGTGACGTCCCGTGAGCACCAACGCGAAGAGGAACTCATTCCACGAGTTGATGAGGCAGAAGATCGAGGTAGCGGCCAGTCCGGGCTTGACGATCGGCAGGACGACCGCGAAGAACGTCTTCCATTCGCCGCAACCATCCAAGCGCGCTGCCTCGTCGAGGGAGGTGGGCACTGCGATGAAGAAGCCGCGCATCATCCACACCGTGAACGGGAGCGCGAAGGTGAGATGAGCGGCGATCAGGGCGACGTACGTGTCGCGTAGGCCCAGTGTCGAGGCAAGAACGAACAGCGGCACCGCAAGGACCATCGCGGGGAGGAGGCGCGCGGCCAGCAGCGCCATCATGAACGTCTCGCCCTTGGCGACCCGGCTGAGGCTGTAGGCGGCCGGAACGCCCACGACCATGGCGATAGCGGTGGACAGAAGCCCGACTATTGCCGAGTTGACGAGGTTCTCGCCGAACCCCTTCTCAACGAACGCCTCGATGTAGTTGGCGATCGTCGGATTGAACATGATGGTGGGAGTCGACGAGAAGATGTCGACCCGGCTCTTGAAGGACGTGAGGAAGAGCCACACGATCGGCGAGAGGTAGACCACGATGAGGACGGCGGCGACGACGGCGCCGATGATCGCGACGATCCGCCGTCGGGCGCGGTTGGTTGCGTGTGGGAGACCTCTTCGCGACCGGTTGCCCGTGAGGAGAACGCGTGTTGTGGGCGCAGTCGACGTGCTCACGGTGCGTCCTTTCGGTTGAGGAATCGGAACAGGACCCATGCGAGGGCCGCGACGACAAGGAATGTTGTGATCCCCAGCGCGGCGCCGTAGCTCATGTCAAAAGCGGTGAAGCTCACGCGGTACTGGAAGATGTCGTTGACGGTCGTTGCCGCGCCCGGCCCTCCGCCGGTGAGGATGTAGACCTGATCGAACATCCGCACCGCCTCTGTCGCGCGGAAGAGGATTGCCACACCGATGACCGGGCGAATCATCGGCAGCATCACGTGCCAGTAGAGCTGGAACGTGTTGCAGCCGTCGAGTTCGGCTGCCTGGATCTGAGCCTGCGGTGCGGCCGATAGCCCGGCGAGGACCATGAGTGCGATGAACGGTGTCCATTCCCACACGTCCATGACGACGAGTGCGGTGAAGGCTCCTGCCGGCGTGTCGAGCACCCCTGCCTCGCCCGCGAGCCCGACTGTCTGCAACGCATCGGTCATGTACCCGAACTGAGGGTTCAGTCCGAAGCTGAACATGAGGCCGACGACAAGTGGGGTGGAGATCATGGGAAGCAGCACAAGCGAGGTCACGAGCCGACGGGTCTTCAGGAGGCGCGAGAGCCACACACCGATCACGGTGCCGAGCACGGTCTGAATCAGAACGGCGATCACGACATAGGCGATCGTGACCAGCACGGCCTGGCCGAACTGTGCGTCCTGGAACATCCGAAGGTAGTTGCCAAAGCCGATCCAATGACCGTCGGCCTCGGGGTTGACCGGGCTATAGGACTGGAAACTCAGAGCGAGGCTGTAAAGCAGCGGGAATCCCAGGACAACGATCAGGACGACCAGGCTCGGGGCCTGCATCCCGATACGTGTCCAGCGCGGTCCCGCCGGGGCCCGCCGCCGCCCGGAGACGGTCGGCGGCGCGGCCGCGGTGGCTGTAGGCGACATGGGATCAGAATGCCGTCAGCGGAAGCTCATCGCCGAGAACGCTCGTGATCTCGTCCTGTGCGTCGTCCAGCGCCTGCTGTGCGGTCGCGTCGCCGACCAGAGCGTTCGACACCTGAAGCATGAGCTGGTCCAGCATCTGAGGCCACTGGGCGTTCCGCGGACGAGCGAGTGCGTTCTCAAGACTCGCAAGCTGCTGCGGCCAGGAGGGGAAGGCCGCCACGAGCTCCGGATCCTCGAAGGCGGAAACCGTTGCGGGCACTCCGCCTCGCAACCCGATCTCCTTCTGGACGTCAGCGGACATCGCCCATGCGACGAAGAGGTATGCGGCGTCTTTGTCCGCTGCATCCTTGCTGATGGTGTACGACCAGGCACCGTGGAGGGCATGGTGGGTGTTGCCCTCGTGGCGGACGGGAACGTCTGCATAGCCCATTTTGCCGACGACAGCCGACTGATCGGGGTCCTCCATGACGCCGGCCGTGTCGCCCCAGGAGAGCGCCTGAGCGGCGACGCCCTGCTGGAGCTGTGCGGTCACCTCGTCCCACGTGGCCGAGGTGTATCCCGGAGGCGCGAACTCGCCGAGCGAACTCATGTACTCCAGGCTGCTGACGGACTCGGAGCTGTTCACGATGAGATTGCCGTCAGGAGAGACGACGCCCCCGCCGAACGCGTTCGCGTAGTTGAGCCACTCGAACACGGATGCCTCGTGTCGCTTGCCGGCGATGGTGACACCGTACACAGGCTCGCTCAGGGTCTCACCGGCCAGGTGATCGCCCGCGCCCCGAGTGAAGAACTCGGCGTTGTCCCGATACTGCTCCCACGTCGTCGCCGGTGCGAGGTCATACCCGTATGCATCCTTGAACGCGGCCTTCTCAGCCTCGTTCTCGAAGAGGTCCTTTCGATAGAACATCATCGTCACGGCGCTGTTCGACGGCATGCCATAGGTCGTGCCGTCCCAGACCGAGGCCGTGTCCCAGAGGCCGGGGATGATGTCGTCGGCGCTGAAGCCCGGACCGACCCGGTCCGCGTTGGCAGACATGAGCGCACTGAAGTCCTCGAGGTAGCCGCTCCCGGCGTACGCGCCCAGGTAGTCATAGGGAATCGATACGACGTCGTAGTCACCCTGCTGCGTCGAGAAGCCCAGCGTGACCTTTTGCACCAGCTGCGCGAACGGTGCCGTCTCGACGTTCACCTCGATGCCGGTCATCTTCGTGAACGCGGGCGCAAGCTCGGCGATGATGTCGGAGTTCGCGGTAGCCTCGGCAAGCACGTTCACCTCTGCGCCGGCAAACTCCTGCGACCAGCCGTTCGCGTCCGCCGCGTCGACGTCGGTGTCACCGCCGGAGCAGCCGGCAAGGATGAGAACCCCGAGGGACGCCATCGCAACGACCGTGGACGCGCGTCGGGAGCGTGAGCCTCTTCGGTCACTTCGTGTAGTTGAGGGGAGGTGCATCAACGTTCCTTCCGGTCGGACAGTCCGGCTTGACTGTGATCTTTTCTCAACTGTATGAAAGCCGATCACATTTGGGCTTGTCAAGAGGTAAATTGCTCCGCAGATTCGCCCGCGCATGACCTCTACACATGTGATAGATTCACAAAACGCCCTGGGTGGGGCTTGCAACTTGGAGGTCTGTATGAGCCAGCGGTCGCCGCGCCAGCGTCGCGTCGAGATTCAATCGCTCATGAACACCAAGCTCGAGGTGGACATCGCGACGCTGGCGACCCACTTCGATGTATCCGAGATGACGATTCGCCGCGACCTGGAGGCTCTCGAGGCGGAGGGGGTCGTCCGGAGGCTGGTGGGTGGCCGTGCGGAAGTGGTCGATGCCAAGGGCCGAGAGCCGCATCTGTCGACCCGAACGGGCCAGGATCACGACTCGAAAGCGCATATCGGCAAGGCCGCTGCACAGCTGCTCGCGGATGACGAGGTCGTGTTCTTCGACGGTGGCAGTACTGCGCTCGCGGTGGCGCACGCACTCCAGCGGAGCGGCAGGACTCTCACGGTGCTCACGAGGAGCCTTCTGATCGCTGCCGAGCTCACCGGGGAGCGCGACATCGAGGTCTTCATCCTGGGCGGGCGCCTCAAGAAGACCGAGATGGTGACAACGAGCACGACGATGGCGGACGATCTGCGGCACTACAACGTCGACACGTATGTGATGGGCATCAGCGGAGTGCATCCGACGCGCGGTCTCACCGACTACGACCCCGATGAGACTGCGGGCAAGCGACTCGCCCTGGAGCGAGCCGACCGTGTCCTGCTTGCCTTCGATCGATCGAAGCTCGGGCGCGTTCTCATGTCTCGCGTTGCGGGAATGGAGGACATCGATGTCGTCGTGACCGACGCCGCTCCCGCCGACAAGACCCTCACCGGCATGCCCTCCAGCGTTCGCGTCGTCACGGTTTCCGCCGACGATGCCGCTGACGCGTCTGCGTAGCCCCTCACCGATCGGTCGCCATGCCTACGACGTCCCGCACCACCGGCCAGCAGAGCTCGCGGTCGAGCGTCGTCGGTGCCCCCTTCTTCGAGTTTGGGCCCAAGAATCTCTTACGGATCGATCAGATCGTGGAGATCGCTGTCGCTGCCGACCGGGCTGGCCGACAGGAGGGCGTCTCCGTGATCATCACGGTCCCCACGGCGCTGATCGCCCCGCTCCGCGTTGCCGTGCCGGGCGTGTTCGTGTTCGCGCAGGGAATGGACCTGGTGCCGATGGGTGCGAGCGTCGGCCGTGTGACGGCGGAGTCGCTCATCGATGCCGGTGCGCACGGCGTCATGCTCAACCACGACAGCAATCCGCTCAGTCCGGACGGGGTGGCTCTCGCGGTCGCGCGGGCGAGCGACACTGGCCTGATGACCATGGTGTGTGCGGAATCGGACACTCGTGTGTTGGAGCTGGCAGCGCACGAACCGACGATCGTGCTCTACGAACCCCCCGCTCTCATCGGCCGCGCGGAGTCCTCCGCGCGGCCCTGGATTGGCAACATCGACGCGCAGATGCGCCGTATCGCGCCGAGCGTGCTGATGATGCACGCCGGAGGGGTGAGTGCGCCCGACGATGCCTACCAGATCATGCGTGCGGGGGCGGCCGGAACCGGCTCCACCTCCGCTATCGCCGGCAGTTCTTCGCCCGGCGCTGCCGTGGTGGACTTCATCGAAGCCGTTCGGCGAGGCTACGACGATTGCCCGCGAACACTGTGATGGCGTGAATCTGCAGGGCGTGGCCCGCGTCGATGCTCCCGCCGGGGGCGGCCGCTCGGCCGCAGCTCCGAGAATGGTTGCCTCACGCAACTAGTGCGGCTAGCGTGGGTCAGGTGGATGCTTCCAGTGCCGGTCTTCTCACCGCGCTCACCCGGCTGACCGTCCACTGGTCGTCCGCCGAACATCAGCGCCGCGTGGCAGAGCGTGTCGGCCTGGAGTTCGACGACACCGCGATCCGCGCCGTCTATGTGATTGGTCTGCTCGGTCAGGCCCGGGCCGGCGTGATCGCCGACGAGCTCCGCCTCACTCGTCCCACGGTCTCCAAACTGCTCGCGCGCCTCGAACGCGCCCACCTGGCGACCTCGCCACGCGCGAGGGCCGACACGCGGCGGCGGCGGAAGCGGTCCGTCGTGCCGACGGTCGCGTCGACGCCGTCATCGCCTGCGCCGGTCTGTCGCTGCCGAAGACGGCCACCGCACGCGTCAACTATTTCGGGATGACCGAGTTCCTCGAGGCGATGCAGCCCACTCTCGTGAGGGCCGAGGCCCCGCGCGCGGCTCTCATCTCATCGATGGCATCGCTGCAACCGGTCGCCGACCCGCTCGTCGATGCGCTGCTTTCGGGCGATGAAGACGCGTCGGTCGCAATTGCGGGTGAGCTGGAGAGTGACCCCCAACAGGGCTCGCTCATCTACTCCTCGTCGAAGCGTGCCATCTCACGGTGGGTGCGCCGGGAAGCGCCGACAGCGCGCTGGGCAGGCGCGGGCATTCCGCTCAACGCGGTGGGTCCGGGCACGGTCGTCACCCCGATGACAGCCGACCTGCTGTCGAGCAAAGAAGGCACCGCACTCGTCGATGCGGTGGTACCGATGCCGCTGAACTACCACCAGAGTCCGGAGTCGATCGCGAACCTGCTGCTGTGGCTGACATCGGTCGAGAACAGCCACTGCTGCGGGCAGACGATCTACTGCGACGGCGGAGCCGACGTCGTCCTGCGCGGCGACGACACCTGGTCGTGGAACGAAGATTCGATCCGAGAGACGTTCGCCAAGATCTACGCGGGGCTGTCCGGCTGACCGCCCGCGTCGGCTCGGCCGCGGCGACCGAGCCGACGCGCCGGACGCGCCGGAAACCCGGGCGAAGTCCGTAGAATCCATGACGTGACCGAACCGGAAAAGCAGGAACAGGGCTTCAGCCCCGTCATCGCCCTGCTGGCGGTGTCGGCGATCTGGGAGGGGCAACTCGCGGCGGCACTGAAAGACCTCGGCATCTCTACCCGCAAGTTCGGCTTGCTCGGCCACGTTTCCGCGGAACCGGGGATCTCGTTCTCCGAACTCTCACGTCGCTCCCACATCACGGTGCAGTCCGCCCACACCGCTGTGCGCGCACTCGTCGACGAGGGACTCGTCGCCGACGCGACCGCTCACGCCGGCTCGGCATCCAACCTTCAGGTCACCGCGAAGGGTGCGCGCATCCTTGATGAGGCGCAGCAGCGGCTCTCGGAACTGGACGGCGCGCTCGCGCGGCGCCTGCCCGAGGTCGCCGCAGCGCTCGACGGCATCCGTGCCGGCGCGGTGTAGCCGACACGGACACCGTCGTCGCGACTCAGGCCAGTGCCCGCGCCTTGAGCTTCTCGTACTCCTCGGCGCTGATCGCGCCGGCATCGAGCAGTTCCTTCGCCTTCGCGATCTCGTGCGCGGCGTTCGAACCACTGCCGGCGACGCTGCGGATGTAGCTGTCCGTCGCCTGCTGCGCATCGAGCGTGGCCGCCGCGCTGCGCTTGGCCATGCCGTCGCCACGCGCGATCAGGTAGACCAGCGCCGTGAGGAACGGCAGGAAGACGAGGAAGATCAGCCACAGGGCTTTCCACCACCCGTTGAGCTTGTCGTCGCGGAACAGGTCCGCGATGATCGCGAACAGCGCGTACAGGTAGGCAACGAAGACAAAGGCCCAGAGGAAGATCCAGATGATGTTCCAGAAGTTTGACCAGAAGTCCATGTTGGGTTGCTCCTCCATCTATCGTCCCGAGCTGCAAGGGAACCCGGTGACGGTCACATTATGGCGGGACGCCGTCTCCCACCGCCAAGCTGTCTCAGCGGCTGAGCCTCGCACGCGGTTAACGCCCGCGATCCTTCATATAGACTGAAGGTATGATCCGCACTCCCTCCACCCTCTTCCGCGTGCTCGCGATCGCTGAGGTCTTCTCATGGTCGCTCCTGATCCTCGGCCTCGTGCTGCGCGCCACGGCCGGGTGGGATCTCGCCGTCACGATCGGCGGCGGCATCCACGGCTTCGTGTTCCTCAGCTACGGCGCCACCGCCATCCTGGTGGCGCTCAACAACCGCTGGCGGTTCGGCCCGGCCGCCCTCGCGGTGATGTCGGCCGTCGTGCCCTACGCCACCGTCCCCGCCGAGATCTGGTTGCGCCGCCGCGGTCTGCTGGGAGGTCAGTGGCGACGGGAGTCCACGGGAGACGACCGCTGGTACGACCCCCTCATGCGCTGGTTCCTGCACCGCCCCTGGGTGCTCGCCGTCCTCATCGCCGTCGCCGTGATCGCGCTGTACGCAGTGCTGCTCACCCTCGGCCCGCCCGGCGGTGACCGCTGATCCCGGTCAGCGACGGGTCGACACCGTCACGGTGAACCGGGAGTTGCGGGCGACCTGCGTCGTCTCGCCGATCATCCGCTGCAGCACCGGGCGGTACCCCAGCGGCGAATTCCACACGCACCACAGCCGTCCTCCGGGGCGCAGCACCCGCGCAGCGTCCGCGAAGAGCCGCGGCGCCAGCCGATCGGTCACGGTGGCCACCGAGTGGAACGGCGGGTTGAGCAGGATCGTCGACGCGCTCGCCGCCGCACGCCGCTCGAGCAGGTCCGATCGGTCGACCTCGACCCGATCCGTCACCCGATTCGCGCGCGAGGTCTCCCGCGCCGACTCGGCAGCGGCCGCCGAGTGATCGGTGGCGTACACCCGGGCATCCGGATGCCGCAGCGCAAGCCACGCGGCGACCACGCCGTTGCCGCACGCGAAATCGATCAACGGGTCATCCGCGGTGCCCCCGGCAAGGGCATCGGGGAGCCGGTCGAGCAGGAACCGGGTGCCGTGATCGAGTCGGGCGCCGGCGAACACCCCGCCGAACGCGCGGATCTCCACGCCCCCGTCGCGCGTCGCCCGCGGCACCGGGTCAGCACCGCCACGCGGCGCGCGCGCGATCAGGACGCGGGACTTCTGCCGCGCGTGGCTGACGTCGACCCGCCCGAAGAAGCGGCCCAGCACGTCGTTCATCGCCAGGCTCATGTGCTTGATCCGCCCGCCGGCGTAGACGACCACGTCGGGGTGCGCGTGGGCTGCGACGAGCCCCGCGACGTCGGCCAGGGCATCGAGCGACCGGGGGAGGCGAACCAGCACGACGCGTGCACCGCGCACGGTTTCGGCGGTCAGAGGGAGCGACGCGAAGGCGTCCGAGAACCCCAGCTCGACCGCGTTCCGCGCGAGCGCGCGCTCGCCGGTGAGGGCATCCTGGTGCGAGCGAACCGCCGTGGCGCCGGCCGCGACGGCACCGAGCGTCAGCGCGCCATACGCATCCCCGATGACCACGACCGCCCCGGGGCCGGTCGCCGGCGCCCCGGCGGTATCGAGCAGTAGCCGGTCCGCGGCGTCGACCGCGTGCAGCCCCGGGCCCTCGACATCCGGACGCCGCCTCAGCCGGTCGAGGTCGAGGGGCGCGGAAATCACACGGGACACCCTACCCCGCGCGTGCGGACGACCCGGCGGGCCCTAGGCTCAAGGTGTGATGCTCACACCCGAGGCGCGGTTGCGTGAGCTGCTGCAGATCCCGACCGTGTCGCACGCCGACGAGTCGCGCATCGACCACGCCGCGTTCGACCGCTTCCATGAGACCGTGCAGCGGCTGTACCCCGCCCTCCACGCCGTCCTCGACCGCGAAGTGATCGCCGGTCATTCGGTGCTCTACCGCTGGCGGGGGGCCTCCGACCGCGACCCGCTGCTGCTGCTCGCCCACATCGACGTGGTTCCGGTCACCGAAGCCGAATGGACCCATCCGCCGTTTGCCGCCGAGGTCGTCGGCGACGGTGCGGATGCCGCGATCTACGCCCGCGGCGCCGTCGACGACAAGGGTGCCCTGGTCGCGATCCTCGAAGCCGTGGAGGGGCTGGTCGCCGAGGAGTTCGTGCCGCCGCACGACGTCTACTTGGCCTTCGGGCACAACGAGGAGATCGCCGGCGACGGCGCCCGTCAGATCGCGCGGGTGCTGAGCGAACGCGGCATCCGCCCGGCGATGGTGCTCGACGAAGGTGGCGCGGTCGTCGAGGGGGCGATCCCGGGCGTGACGGCGCCGACCGCCATGATCGGGGTGGCCGAGCGGGGCGTGATGACCGTCCTGCTCACCGTCCGCGAATCGGGTGGGCACGCCTCCACGCCGCCCGTGTTCCCGGCGACCGCGCGGCTGGCCCGCGCGATCGACCGGCTGCACCGGCATCCGTTCCCGACGCGGCTGGCCCCACCGGTGCGGGCCATGTTCGCCACGGTCGCCCCGCACGCGCGCGGGCCGCTGCGCGCGGTGTTCCAGACCCTGGGCTGGACCGGGCCGGCGCTCGCGGCCGTGCTACCGCGGCTGGGCGCCGAGACCAACGCGATCGCGCGCACCACCGCGGTGGTGACCGAACTGTCGGGCGCTGCCGGCGAGAACGTCCTGGCCACGACGGCGCAGGCGACGGTCAACGTGCGGCTGCTCACCGGCGACACCATCGACGCCGTCACCGAGCGGATCGGCCGGGTTCTCGCCGACCCCGCCGTCGAGGTGTCGGTGCAGCACGGGTCCGATCCGTCACCGGTGTCGCCGTGGAAGGGCGCCGCCTGGCGGCGAGTCGCCGCGGCGATCGCCGACACCCTGGGCGCGGGGACCGTCCCGACGCCGTATCTGCAACTGGGCGCGAGCGACAGCCGCTGGTTCACCCCGCTCAGCCGGCACGTCTACCGGTTCGCGCCGTTCCGGCTGACCCGCGCGGAACGCGACGCGATCCACGCCCACGACGAGCGCATCCGCATCGAAGTGTGGCTGCGCGGGATCGCGTTCTATCGCGCACTGCTGCAGGCCGGGTGAGGCGCCCCTGCTCAGGGCACCAGGGTGATCTTGGCGTGACCGCCGGTCTCCAGCAGACGGTGCGCCTCGACGACATCGGCCAACGGGAGCTGCGGGCCGAGCTCGACGACGAAGCGCCCCGCCGCCAGGAGCGCGACCGCCACAGGCACCGCCTCGGCGCGCCAGGCGCGCTCGCGTTCGGTGAGCGGATGCGGGCTACCGCCGCCGAACGCACGGATGCCGAGCCCATCGGCATCCGCCCCGCGCACGATCGTGGCGACGCGCGCGTGGTCGTCGACGAGTTCGCGTGAGGTCTGCAGCGCCTCATCGGTGCCGGCCGCGTCGATCGCGACGGTGACGTCGTCGGTGAGCGCGCGGACACGGTCGGCCAGGCCCGCGCCGTAGGCGACCGGTTCGGCGCCCAGCGCAGCCACGCGGTCGGCGCGCGCGTCGCTCGTGGTGGCGAGGACGCGGGCGCCCCACAGCCGGGCGAACTGGATGAGCGCGTGCCCCACGGCCCCCGACCCGCCGTGGACGAGCAAAGTGTCGTCGCTGCCGACGCCGAGGGAGCGGAGCGTCTGATACGCCGTTCCCACGGGAATGCCGATGCCGGCGGCCTCGGCGGCGGGAACCTGCGGCGGGCGGGGAGTGGCCAGTGCCGCATCGATCGTCAACTCCGACGCGTAGGTGCCGGCGGCCCACGCCACCACGACGGCGTCACCGATGCGAAAGCCCTCGACGCCGTCGCCGACACTCGTCACGATCCCCGCGGCATCCGAGCCGATGCGGCGCGGCTCGGTCAGCGCGGGCGAGTGCCGGATGCCGGCGCGGAGCTTCGCGTCGATCGGGTTGACCCCGATCGCCTGAACGCGAATCCCGAGCTGCCCGGCGCCGACCGGCGGGGTTGGCGCCTCGGTCAGCGAGAGCACTTCGGGCCCTCCCCGTTCGGTGTACGTGACGACGCGTGCCATGTCCATGGCAACCGTGCGTG
Organism: Microbacterium sp.; assembly: GCF_047972865.1. GTDB lineage: Bacteria > Actinomycetota > Actinomycetes > Actinomycetales > Microbacteriaceae > Microbacterium. Next base: position 9,893 of record NZ_JBKEAY010000093.1, on the reverse strand, counting down.
CCGCGCGGGTATTCCGTGCGGCGGGCGCGGGGATCAGGCGAGGGCCTTGGCGATCCGCTGCAGCGACACCGGCTCGGCGGTGCCGAGCTGCTGGGCGAACAGGCTCACGCGGTACTCCTCCAGCAGCCAGCGGGCGTGCGCGAGTCGCGGCGGAGCATCCGGGCCCGGTGGGATGGTGCCGCCGGCCTCGGCGTACAGCGTCGCGGCCCGCTCGAACTCCGTCATCCGTTGCCGATCCCGGCCCGGATTGTCGGCGAGTCCCGCCACCCGGTGCTGCGCGGCCTGCAGATACCGCGGCAGGTGCGCCAGCCGATGCAGTCCGGTCGCCGACACGAATCCGCGCGGCAGCAACCCGGCGACCTGCTGCGTGATGTCGCGCAGCGCCGCCAGCAGCGTCATCGAGTTCTGCGCGCGTACGGCCCGGTCGACCTCGCGTTGCCGCACCAGGATGCGCGCGGCCAGCGACACCGTCTGGAACGACTCGTCCACGACGACCCCCGAGAAGGCATCCCGCACCCGCTCGAACTGCGCCGCCGTGCGCACCTCGGGATCGGTGCGCGCGATCACGGCGTCGGCGACGGCGACTCGCGCATCTTCGACGAGCGCCTTCGCGGACGGATAGGGCGACGCCGCGAGCGCGAGTTTCTCGTTCGCGGTCAGATGCTCGAGCACGTACGTCGCGGGGGAGGGCACCGCCAGCAGCAGCAGACGCCGCACCCCCGCGTGCGTGAGCCGCGCGGCCGCCTCCGGCGTCGCCTCGATGCGGAGCGTGACGGAATCCTTCGCATCCATCAGGGCCGGGTAGCCGCGCACGACCCCGCCGGCCACGGTCGTGTCCACGACGGCGGGCAGGTCGCCGATGTCCCACGTCGTCAGGCCGGTGCGTTCGGTGACCGCCGCTGCGGCCGCGGCACCGGATGCCGCAGCCGCCGGTGCCGCGGGACCGCGCCGCTCGGGGGCCGCGAGCCGCCGGGCCACCGAGTCCCGTGCCCGCACCGACAGCCGCGACTGCAGGTCGGCGAGATCCCGCGAGGCCCCCACGGTGCGCCCGCGCTCGTCGACGGCGCGGAACGATACCCCCAGATGCTCCGGCACCCGCGCCATCTCGAAGTCCGCGGCGGTCACCGGCTGGTTCGCAACCCGCTGTACGCGGGTCGCGAGAGCGGCCCGCAGCGTCTCACCCGGCAGGCCGTCGTGCGCCTCCGGCCCGGCGCCGGCGAGCTGGTCCGAGAACGTGGCCGCCCAGTCCGCGGCCGGGACCACGTTGCGCCGGATCGACTTGGGCAGGGCCCGCAACAATCCGGTGATCAGCTCGTCGCGCAGGCCCGGCACCTGCCAATCGAACCCGTCGGGCTGCAACTGGGCGAGCAACGCCAGCGGCACCACGACGCTCACCCCGTCATCGGGTGCGCCCGGCTCGAACCTGTACGTCAGCGTGAGCACCTGGTCGCCCTGACGCCATCTCGTCGGGAAGTCGCGCTCGTCGGCGCGTTCGGTCTCGCCGACCAGGTCAGACAAGGTCATGTCGAGCAGCCGGGGCGTGCGCTGGGACGCGTCCCGCCACCACGACTCGAACGAGCGCACGTCGAACACATCGCGCGGCACGCGGGCGGCGTAGAACCCGTAGACGACCTCGTCGCCGGCCAGCAGGTCGCGGCGCCGTTCCCGCTCCTCCACCTGCTCGATCGTGCGCCGCAGGCTGAGATTGCGCCGGTCGAACGCGGTGAGCCGCCGATCGAGGCGCTGGCTATTCCACTCACCCTCCACGAGCGCGTGCCGCAGGAACAGCTCGCGGGCCAGCTCCCGGTTCACGCGCACCAGGTGCACCCGCCGCCGGGGGATGATCTCCAGCCCGAACAGGGTCACCTTCTCGGCGGCGACGGCGGCGCCGGCATCCTTCGACCAGTGCGGGTCGCTGAGCGACGTCTTCGCCAGGTCGCCGGCGAGCTCTTCCGCCCACGCCGGGTCGATCTGGGCGACGGTGCGGGCAAACAGGCGCGAGGTCTCCACCAGTTCGGCGGCCATGACGGCGTCCGGCGTGGCCTTCTTCAGCCCCGAGCCGGGAAAGACCGCGAAGTTCGCGCCGCGTGCCCCGCGGAAGGCCGGCAGGGGCTTGCGCCCCGTGACCTTGCCGTCGCCGCGCAGGCTGCGGGTGTCGAGGATGCCGATGTGGGAGAGCAATCCGGACAGGATCGCGCGGTGCACCTGGTCGGGGTCGGCGGCGCCGCCGGGGGAGTCGGTGACCCGCAGCAGCGTGCGCAACTGCCGGTGCACGTCAGCCCACTCGCGCACCCGCACGTAGTTGAGGTGTTCGCTGCGGCACAGTCGGCGGAACGCGCTGGAGCCGAGTTCGCGTTGCTGGGTCTGCAGGTGGTTCCACAGATTCAGCAGGCTGAGGAAGTCGCTTGTCGGGTCGGTGAACCGGCCGTGCAACCTGTCGGCCTGGTCCCGGTGCTCGGCGGGGCGCTCGCGGACGTCCTGGATCGACAGGCCCGCGACGATCGCCAGCACGTCACGCAGCACGTGGCGCCGGCGGGCCTCCAGCAGCATGCGGGCGAAGCGCGGGTCGATCGGCAGCCGCGCGATCTCGCGGCCGAGCTTCGTGAGCCGGGCCTCGGCGCCGGTGCGCGTGACGGCCCGCAGCTCGACGAGCAGGTCGAACGCCGCGCGTACGCCGCGGGCGTCGGGCGGTGTGAGAAACGGGAACGCGCCGATATCGCCGAATCCCAGTGCGAGCATCTGCAGGATCACCGATGCCAGTGACGTGCGCAGAATCTCCGGCTCGGTGAACTCGTCGCGAGCGGTGAAGTCGTCCTCCGCGTACAGCCGGATCGCGATACCAGGGGAGGTGCGGCCGGCCCGTCCCGAGCGCTGCTGTGCCGAGGCCTGCGAGATCGCCTCGATCGGCAGCCGTTGCACCTTGGAACGGACGCTGTACCGCGAGATGCGTGCGGTGCCGGTGTCGATGACGTAGCGGATGCCGGGAACGGTCAGCGAGGTCTCGGCGACGTTGGTGGCGAGGATCACCCGCCGGCGTACGCCCGCGACCCCGGAACGCTCGAACACGCGGTGCTGTTCGGCCGCCGACAGCCGCCCGAACAGGGGCAGCACCTCCACGGGGCGGGCCGCCCCCCGGTACATGCCGCCTACGGCATCCATTGCGTCGCGGATCTCGGCCTCGCCGGGCAGGAACACGAGCACGTCGCCGTCGGCTTCGCGATCGAGCTCCCGCAGGGCGGCGAGCAGGCCGTCGACATCGTCGTCGGCGTCGTCGTGCGGGCGATACCGCACCTCGACGGGGTACGTGCGTCCCGACACCTCGATGACCGGCGCGGGCAGGCCCTCGGCGCCGGCGAAGTGGCGGGCGAAACTCTCCGGGTCGATCGTCGCCGAGGTGATGATGACTTTCAGATCGGGGCGCTCGGGCAGGATGCGGGCGAGGTAACCGAGTAGGAAGTCGATGTTCAGCGAGCGCTCGTGTGCCTCGTCGACGATGATCGTGTCGTACCGGCGCAGCAGCCGGTCGCGGTGGATCTCGTTGAGCAGGATGCCGTCGGTGACCAGCGCGATCTGCGTGTCGGCGGAGACCTTGTCGGTGAAACGCACCCGGTAGCCGACCGTCGAGCCCAGCGGGACCCTGAGTTCGTGCGCGACGCGCTCGGCGATCGTCCGCGCGGCGATGCGCCGGGGCTGGGTGTGCGCGATCGCGGTGCGCCCCAGCTCGAGGCAGATCTTCGGCAGCTGAGTGGTCTTGCCCGATCCGGTGGCACCGGCCACGATCACCACCTGATGGTCGGCGACGGCGCGGGCGATCTCTTCTCGCGCGGCACTGACGGGCAGCTCCGGCGGGTAGGAGATCACGGGTGCGGGCATGGCATTCCATCGTATTGCGCCGCGCGCGACGCAGCCCCGCCGGAACCGCGCCGGCGGGGCTGTGAGTGCGGGTCGGTCCGGGTCAGGGCACGAGCACCGCGCGGCCGCGGATGCTGCCTTCGTGCAGACGGCGGTAGGCCTCGGGGCCGTCCTCGAGGCTGAACCTCTCCACCTCGACGCCGATCTGGCCACGGCGGGCCAGGTCGAGCACCTCCATCAGCTCGGCGCGGCTGCCCCAGTACGGCATGCGGACGGCGGCGTCGAACGGGACCTGCTGGAACGCCAGCTGCATCGTGCCACCGCCGATGCCGACGATCGTGACATCCGCTTCCACCGAGGCCATGCCGGTGGCCATCGCCATGGTGGGGTTGGCGCCCACGAAGTCGAACACGGCGTCGGCGCCCAGGCCGCCGGTGATCTCCCGCACCGCGGCGATGGCGTCCTCGTTGCTGAGGAGGGTGTGGTCCGCACCCACTTCCTTGGCCAGCGCGAGCTTGTCTTCGCTCACGTCCAGCGCGATCACCGTCGCGCCGGTGATGGCCTTGAGGATCCGCACCCCGACGTGACCGAGGCCACCCACACCGATCACGACGGCATACGTGCCCGCGCCGAGTTTGGCGGCGGACTGCTTGATCGCGTGGTACGGGGTCAGCCCGGCATCGGTGAGCGACACGTTTTCGACGGGGTCGAGACCGTCCAGTGGGATCAGGTGGCGCGGGTCGTCGACGAGCAAGTACTCGGCCATCGCGCCCGGCGCGCCCAGGCCCGGCGGGAAGATGCCCTCGGCCGTCGCGTTGGCGCAGTAGTTCTCCTTGCCCTCCGCGCAGCGGTGACAGTGCCCGCAGCCCCACGGGCCGTACACTGCGACGGCGTCTCCGACGGCGAACTCGGTGACGCCCTCGCCGAGCTCGGCGACCGTGCCGGCGCCCTCGTGCCCGAGCGTCAGCGGCAGCGGATACCCGGCGCCGCGGTAGACCTCTTCGGGCAGGCTCATCACGAATTCGTCCGAGTGGCAGATGCCGGCCGCGGTGACCCTCACCAGCACCTGGCCGGGACCGGGCACGGGCTTTTCCACGTCCACGATCTCCGGGGGCTGACCGAACGTCGTGTATTGCAATGCGCGCATCTTTCTCCTTCGATAGACCGGGACTTCTGCGATTCACGATACGACAGTGCGGGACTCCGGGGGGCGGGTGGCGCGCTGTCTATGCTGAGGCCATGGCGATTCCCTCTCTCACGCTCACCGACGGCCACCGCATCCCCCAGGTCGGGTTCGGTGTCTTCCGGGTCGACCCGGACCAGACCGAGCGGATCGTCACCGATGCGCTCGAGGCCGGTTACCGCCACATCGACACGGCGGCCCTCTACGGCAACGAGGAGGGGGTCGGCCGTGCACTCGCCGCCAGCGGGATCGCGCGCGACGAGCTGTTCGTGACGACCAAGCTCTGGAACGACCGCCAGGCCGGCGACGAGCCGCTCGCCGCGATCGACGAGAGCCTGGAGCGACTGGGGCTGGAATCGGTGGACCTCTACCTGGTGCACTGGCCCGCGCCCGCGCGCGGCACCTACCTCAACGCCTGGGAGAAGCTCGTTGAGATCCGGGATGCCGGCAAAGCCCGCTCCATCGGCGTCTCCAACCACCTCCCCGAGCACATCCGCGAGATCGCCGCCGCGACGGGAGTGACCCCCGCCGTCGACCAGATCGAACTGCACCCCGCCTACCAGCAGCGCGACGTCACCGACGCCTGCGCCGCGCTCGGCATCCGGGTGGAGGCATGGGGACCGCTCGGTCAGGGGAAGTACCCGCTGCTGGAGGAGACACCGGTCGTGGCTGCGGCGGCCGCGCACGGCGTGTCACCGGCTCAGGTGGTGTTGCGCTGGCACATCCAACAGGGCCACATCGTGTTCCCCAAGTCGACGCATCCGGACCGCATCCGCGAGAACCTCGACGTGTTCGGCTTCGCCTTGACCTCGGCCGAACAGGACGCCATCACGGCGCTGGATCGCGGCGGTAGCGTGTCGAAACACCCGTCCGAGGTGAATTGAGCCTGCGCGGCTACACCCAGGTGATCAACCAGTTGTGCAGCCAGTAGAACTCGTACGGCACCCTCACCGCCGACCAGAGAGGGTACCAGAAGGCGGCGAGCACGACGGCCACGATCAGAAAGGCGAGGACGATCCGCTGCCCGTTGCGTCGCCGGCGCGGCGGGTCGCCGGGGGCGCCGGCGACCGCACGCAGGCCGAACGTGAGCGCGAGCAGCAGGAACGGCCACATTGCGATCGTGTAGAACTGGAAGATCGTGCGCTCGGGGTAGGCGAGCCAAGGTAGCCAGGTCGCCGCCACCGCGGTGAGCACCACGGCATACCGCCAGTCGGGGCGCACCGCGAAGCGGTACAACAACCACAGGGTCGCCGCGATCGCCGCCCACCACACGAGCGGGTTCGGCATCGAGTACAGGATCTCGAGGCAGCCGTGCGTCGACGCGCAGCCGTCCTGGCCGTCCGGCGTGCTGTTCGCGTACATCGATGTGGGGCGCAGCAGCAGCGGCCACTGCCACGCCGCACTGGCGTAGCTGTGCTCGGTCGACATCCCCGCCATCGACCCGTAGATCGTCTGGTGGTAGATCCACAGGCTCTGCACCCGAACGGGCACCCACGAGAAGAACCCGGTGGCTTGCTGCGTGTACGCGACGTGCCGATTGTACCCGTCGTCGGTCAGGAGCCATCCGCTCCATGACCCGAAGTAGACCACGAACGCGGCGGGCACCAGCAGCAGGAACGAGACGACGCCCTGACGCACCGCGTCGGCCGGCCAGAACGTGATGCCCAGGCGGCGGCGCTCCAGGGCATCGGTGACGACGAGGTAGATGCCGATCGCCGCGAGCACCCACACGCCCGACCACTTCACGGCCGTCGCCGCGCCCGCCGCCAGACCCGCGGCCACCACCCACGGCCGCACCCACCGCACCGGGCCCCACGCCGGCGCTGTGCCGTCGCGCATCCGCTCAGCGATGCGGGCGGCGAGCCGGTCGAGATGTCGCCGCCGGTCGAGTACGACGAACCAGAACGCCAGCAGGATGAACAGAGTGAGGAAGATGTCGAGCAACGACACCCGGCTCATCACGATGCCGAGCCCGTCGATGGCCAGGAGGCCCGACGCGACCCCCGCGAACACGAACGAACCGGTGAGCGAGCGCGCCAGCAGATACAGCACCAGGACGCAGGCGGTGCCGGCCAGCGCGGCCGAGATGCGCCAGCCGAAGGAGGACTCCGGGCCGAAGATCCACATCCCGATCCCGATGAGATACTTCCCCAGCGGGGGGTGGACGACGAAGCTCGCGTCATCGGTGTAGATGTCGGTCTGCCCGGCCGCGAAGCTCTCGTCGGCGCCGTCAGGCCACGTCGCGGGGAAGCCCAGGTTCCATTGACTCCAGGCATCCTTGACGTAATACGTCTCATCGAAGACGAGCTGATGCGGCTGGCCCAGGTTCCACAGACGCAGCACGGCGGCCACCACGGTGACGAGGATCGGAACGCCCCACTCCCAGGTTCGTCGCGCCCCGGAATGGGCGATGACGCGTCGCCTCCAACGGTCGTAAGAAGAGCGGCGCAGGGTCGCTCTCGAGGGCAGGGCGTGGGTGCTCACGGGGTCCAGCCTATTCTGGGGCGGTGATTATCCTCGCGGCGACCCCGATCGGCAACCTCTCCGACGCCTCCGCGCGGCTGCTCTCCGCGCTCGCGACGGCGCCGGTGATCGCCAGCGAGGACACCCGGACGACACAGCGGTTGCTGCGCGCGCTCGACGTCGACAACCGGCCTCGGTTGATCGCCCTGCACGACCACAACGAGAAGTCTCGGGCCGCCGACGTCGTCGACCTCGCGCGCGCTCAGGACGTGCTGGTTCTCAGCGATGCCGGCATGCCGACGGTGAGCGATCCCGGCTACGCCCTGGTGGTCGCGGCGGTCGCCGCCGGGGTCGGGGTGACCGCGCTGCCGGGGCCGAGCGCGGTCGTCACGGCGCTCGCCGTCGCGGGGCTTCCCACCGACCGGTTCACGTTCGAGGGTTTCGTCGCGCGCAGACCCGGTGATCGCGATCGCGCCCTGAGCGCGCTGGCTACCGAGGCCCGCACGATGGTCTTCTTCGAGGCGCCGTCGCGCCTGGCCGCGACGCTGGCGGGCATGGCGACCGCGTTCGGTGCCGACCGTCCCGCGGCGGTGTGCCGCGAACTGACCAAACTGCACGAGGAAGTGCGCCGGGGCACCCTCGCCGACCTCGCGGCGTGGGCCGTGGAGGGGGTGCGCGGTGAGATCGTCGTGGTCGTCGGCGGTGCCGCTGCGCGGGCGGTGCCGCTGGCCGAGGCCGTCGCCGAGGTGGCGGACCTGGTGGCCGGCGGCATCCGTTTGAAAGACGCCGCCCGTCAGGTCGCCGAGCGCACCGACCTGTCGGCGCGCGATCTGTACCAGGCCGCGTTGGCTGCCCGCGCCTGACGTCTCGCGCGGAGAGGTCCGCACGCGCAACTAGAATTCACGGGTGAGCACCGGCAGCAGCTTCTACATCACGACGCCGATCTACTACCCGAGCGACGTGCCCCACATCGGACACGGTTACACCACCGTGGCCGTCGACGCGCTCGCCCGCTGGCACCGCCAGGCCGGCGACGACACGTGGATGCTCACCGGCACCGACGAGCACGGCCAGAAGATGATGCGTGCCGCGGCGGCCAACGGTGCCACCCCGCAGGAGTGGGTCGACAAGCTCGTCGCCGAATCGTGGTTCCCGCTGCTGAACACCCTGGACGTGGCCAACGACGACTTCATCCGCACCACGCAGGCCCGGCACGAGGAGCGGGTGAAGCAGTTCGTGCAGGCCATCTACGACCGCGGATACATCTACGCGGGCGAGTTCGAGGCGCTGTACTGCGTCGGGTGCGAGGAGTTCAAGACCGAGGCTGAGATCGTGGACGGCACCGGCGCCTTCGAGGGACTGAAGGTGTGTGCGATCCACTCCAAACCGCTGGAGCTGTTGCAGGAGAAGAACTACTTCTTCAAGCTCAGCGACTTCGGCGACCGGTTGCTGGAGCTGTACCGGGACGTTCCCGACTTCGTGCGGCCCGAGTCGGCGCGCAACGAGGTCATCTCGTTCGTGAAGAACGGGCTGAAGGACCTGTCGATCTCGCGATCCACGTTCGACTGGGGCATCACGGTGCCGTGGGATGAGACGCACGTCATCTACGTGTGGGTGGATGCCCTGCTCAACTACGCCACCGCGGTCGGCTACGGCACCGACCCGGAGCAGTTCTCGCGGCGCTGGCCCGCCTATCACGTCGTCGGCAAGGACATCCTGCGCTTCCATGCCGTCATCTGGCCGGCCATGCTCATGGCCGCCGGGGTCGACGTGCCGCGCGGCGTGTTCGCCCACGGGTGGCTGCTGGTCGGCGGCGAGAAGATGAGCAAGTCCAAGCTCACCGGCATCGCCCCCACCGAGATCACCGACGTGTTCGGGCCGGACGCGTACCGGTTCTACTTCCTCTCCGCGATCGCGTTCGGCCAGGACGGGTCGTTCTCGTGGGAGGATCTCGCGGCGCGCTACCAGGCCGAACTCGCCAACGGGTTCGGCAACCTGGCCTCGCGCTCGACGGCGATGATCACCCGCTATTTCGAGGGGATCGTGCCTCCGGAGGGCGAGCCGGCCGAGACCGACCGCGCGATCCAGCGCACCGTCGCGCACGCGGCGACGTCCGCCGACGCGGCGATGAACCGGTTCCGTCCGGATGAGGCGATCGACGCGATCTGGACCATCGTCGACGCGCTCAACGGCTACATCACCGACAACGAGCCGTGGGCGCTGGCCAAGGACGAGGCGCAGCGTGCGCGCCTGGGCACCGTCCTGTATACCGCCGCGGAGGGACTTCGGGCCCTGGCGGTGCTGCTCAGCCCGTTCATGCCGCAGGCCACCGAGAAGCTCTGGGAGGCGCTGGGGGTCCCCGCGCGCCTCGACGATCAGCCGTTGCGCGACGCCG
>NZ_JBKEAY010000024.1:0-3915 GCF_047972865.1 Microbacterium sp. | reverse complement strand
ACAAGACCGCGAAGGCTCGCAAGGTCGGCGAACTCGTCGCCGAGCGCGCCAAGGCCGCCGGTGTCTCCGACGTCGTGTTCGACCGCGGCGGCAACCGCTACGCCGGACGTGTGGCTGCGATCGCCGACGGCGCTCGCGAGGGAGGTCTGAGCCTGTGAGCGAGAACGTGACCGAGAACAAGGAGAACGCAGTGACCGAGCAAGCTGCGGCCACTGCTCCCACCGAGCAGGCCGCCGGAACGGCGCCCGCAGAGCGTGACGGCCGCGAGGGCCGCCGCGGCGGTCGGGACCGTAACCAGGGTCGTGACCGAGGCGGGCGCGACCGCGGCGACAACCAGTTCCTGGAGCGTGTCGTCACGATCAACCGCGTGTCCAAGGTCGTCAAGGGCGGTCGCCGGTTCAGCTTCACGGCGCTCGTCGTCGTCGGCGACGGCAACGGACTGGTCGGTGTCGGCTACGGCAAGGCCCGCGAGGTGCCGTTGGCGATCTCGAAGGGTGTCGAAGAGGCCAAGCGTTCCTTCTTCCGCGTGCCGCGCGTCGGCTCCACCATCCCGCACCCGGTGCAGGGCGAGGCCGCCGCCGGTGTCGTACTCCTGCGCCCGGCCGCCGCCGGTACCGGTGTTATCGCCGGTGGTCCCGTGCGTGCCGTGCTGGAGTGCGCCGGTATCCACGACGTGCTGTCGAAGTCGCTCGGTTCGTCGAACACGATCAACATCGTGCACGCGACCGTGGAGGCGCTGCGTCAGCTCGAAGAGCCCCGTGCGGTTGCCGCGCGCCGTGGTCTGGACTTCGACCAGGTCGCACCGGCCCGCCTGATCCGCGCCGAGGCCGAGGCCGCCAGCGCCGCGAAGGTAGGTGCCTGATGGCTGCCCGACTGAAGGTCACGCAAGTCAAGTCCAAGGTGAGTGAGAAGCAGAACCAGCGCGATACGCTGCGTTCGCTCGGCCTGCGGCGCATCGGTGACTCCACCGTTCGCCCCGACGATGCGCAGACGCGCGGTTACGTCAAGGTCGTCGCCCACCTCGTCAAGGTTGAGGAGATCGACTGATGGCCGAAAAGAACAAGGCCGACGCCCAGAAGGAAGCTGCGAATCGTCCCGGTGTGCTCAAGGTGCACCACCTGCGGCCGGTCCCGGGTGCTCACACCGCGAAGACCCGCGTGGGTCGCGGTGAGGGTTCCAAGGGCAAGACCGCCGGTCGCGGCACCAAGGGAACCAAGGCCCGCTACCAGGTCCGCCAGGGCTTCGAGGGTGGGCAGATGCCGTTGCACATGCGCACGCCGAAGCTGCGCGGGTTCAAGAACCCCTTCCGCGTCGAGTACCAAGTGGTCAACCTCGCCAAGCTCGCCGAGCTGTACCCGGCCGGCGGCGACGTCACCGTCAGCGACCTGGTCGCCAAGGGCGCCGTGCGCAAGAACGAGAAGGTCAAGATCCTCGGTACGGGGGAGATCTCGGTCGCCCTGACGGTGTCCGTGGACAAGGTCTCCGGCTCCGCAGAGCAGAAGATTCTCGCAGCGGGCGGCACCGTCAACTAATACGCAACAGGGGCCGGAGATCCTCCCCGGCCCCTGTTGCCGTACTCTGGTTGACGGTGTGTCCCCACGCGCCGCAGTACACCTGGAGGAATTTCCTTTGTTCAGCGCTATCGTGCGGGTCTTCCGCACTCCGGATCTCCGGAGGAAGATCGGCTTCACCCTGGCGATCATCGTCATCTACCGCTTCGGTGCCCACATCCCGACGCCGTTCGTTGATTTCCCGAACGTGCAGTCATGTCTACGGGATTCGGGGAGCGCCGAAGGGCTGCTCTCCCTGGTGAACCTGTTCTCCGGTGGTGCGCTCCTCCAACTCTCCATCTTCGCGCTCGGCGTCATGCCGTACATCACGGCGACGATCATCGTGCAGCTTCTGCGGGTGGTCATCCCGCACTTCGAGGCGCTGTACAAAGAAGGCCAGGCCGGACAGGGCAAGCTGACGCAGTACACCCGATACCTCACAATCGCGCTCGCACTGCTGCAGTCGACCACGCTGGTCACCGTGGCCCGCTCTGGCCAGCTGTTCGGTATCACGGGCATCCCGGAGTGCGAGCAGTTGCTCACCAACGACGCGTGGTGGGCACAGTTGCTGATGATCATCACCATGACCGCCGGCACCGGCCTCATCATGTGGTTCGCCGAGTTGGTCACCGAGCGCGGCATCGGCAACGGCATGTCGCTGCTGATCTTCACCTCCATCGCGGCGACCTTCCCGGCCGCGCTGTGGAGCATCCAGGTCACCAACGGTTTCGAGGTGTTCCTTCTCGTCCTGGCCGTGGGTATCTGTGTCGTGGCGCTGGTCGTGTTCGTCGAGCAGTCGCAGCGCCGCATCCCGGTGCAGTACGCCAAGCGCATGGTGGGCCGGCGCACCCTGGGCGGCACCAACACGTACATCCCGATCAAGGTCAACATGGCCGGTGTCGTGCCCGTCATCTTCGCCTCGTCGCTGTTGTACATCCCGGCCCTGATCGCCCAGTTCAACCAGACCCCCGATGCCGACGGTCAGATCCCCGACTGGGTCGCCTGGATCCAAGCGAACTTCACCACGGGCGACCACCCGCTCTACATGGCGGTCTACTTCTTCCTCATCATCGGCTTCACCTACTTCTACGTCTCGATCACGTTCAACCCGGTTGAAGTCGCCGACAACATGAAGAAGTACGGCGGGTTCATCCCCGGCATCCGCGCCGGCCGCCCGACCGCCGAGTACCTCGACTACGTCCTGACCCGAATCACGCTGCCCGGTTCGATCTACCTGGGTCTCATCGCCCTGTTGCCGCTGATCGCGCTGGCCACCGTGGGGGCGAACCAGAACTTCCCGTTCGGCGGCGCGTCGATCCTCATCATCGTGGGTGTCGGACTCGAGACCGTGAAACAGATCGACGCGCAGCTGCAGCAGCGCCACTACGAAGGGCTCCTCCGCTGATGACGATTCCCCGGCTCCTCATCGTCGGGCCGCAGGGCTCCGGCAAGGGCACCCAAGGGGTGCGCGTGGCTGACGCCCTCGCGATCCCGATCGTGTCCACTGGCGACGTGTTCCGCGCGAACGTCAAGGACGGCACCGAGCTGGGGCTGAAGGTGAAGGCGATCATCGACGCGGGTGACCTCGTCCCCGATGAGCTCACGAGCGCGATCGTGCGTGACCGCCTCGAACAGGTCGACGCCGCCGGGGGGTTCCTCCTGGACGGCTACCCGCGAAACGTCGGCCAGGTCGGCGATCTGGACGGTTTCCTCTCCGGTCGCGGCGAACAGCTCACCGGCGTCCTCGAACTGTCCGTGCCACGTGCGGTCTCGATCGAGCGGCTGTCGCTGCGCGCGAGCGAGCAGGGTCGCGCGGACGACACCGAAGAGGCCATCGCCAAGCGGCTGTCCCTCTACGAATCCGAGACCGCACCGATCCTCGACGTGTATCGCGAGCGCGGGATCGTCGACGCGATCGACGGCGTCGGTTCGCTCGACGAGATCGCCCAGCGCATCAGCGCGGCGCTCGCGGCGCGCGGCATCCCGGGCTGACGTGGCGCTACGCCGCTCGCTCTACAAGACGCCCGCGCAGTTGCGAGCGATGCGCGAGCCCGGCGCGATCACGGCCGCGGCGCTCGACGCCGTCGCCTCGCTCGTCGCCTCCGGGGTGACGACCGCACAGCTCGACGATGCGGCGTACGCGGCCATCGTGTCCGCCGGTGCGGAGTCGAACTTCCAGATGGTGCGTGGCTACCGGCACACCACGTGCGTGTCGGTCAACGAGCAGGTCGTGCACGGCATCCCGGGGGAGCGTGTCCTGCAGCCCGGTGACATCGTGTCGGTCGACTGCGGCGCCCAGTACCGCGGGTGGAACGGCGACTCCGCGCGCACCTTCGTCGTCCCCGATCCCGCTCGCCCCGAGCTG
>NZ_JBKEAY010000012.1:0-4632 GCF_047972865.1 Microbacterium sp. | reverse complement strand
ACCTCGACGCATCTCCATCCGGGGCTCATCCGCTACCGTTCTCGAGGGAACCGCAGTCCGTGGCGTATACCTCCCGGAAGGCGCTGAGGTCTCCGAGTTCGGCCTGGTCGAGAACGCGGAGCCACCCACCTTCTGGGTCGTGGTAGTACTTCAGAGCCCAGTCTGTCGTGGGGAACGCGCGGAGCTGCACCATCGCCTGCTCCTTGGTCGCGGGCCTTGACCCTCGATCGTGGACACGGTGTCGTTTCGGTTATGCCGCTTCCGTGAGGGTAGCGGACGTGGTCGCTGTGTAGGCGTTCTCGTAGGTGTTCGGGGTGATCTGGCCGATCGCGGAGTGCCGCCTTCGGGTGTTGTAGCGGTTCGCCCATCGGAACACGGCCCGGTAGGCGGTGGCCTGGTCCGGGAACGCCGACGCGCCTTCGAGGAGCTCCCGTTTGAGCGCGGCGTTCACGCTCTCCGCGAGCGAGTTGTCGGCGCTGGTGCCCACTGCACCCATGGACTGGGCCACCTTCAGCTGCTCGCAGAGCGCGGCGTAGGCCTTCGACGTATAGACGCTGCCGTGGTCGCTGTGGAATACCGCGCCAGCGAGGCTGCCTCGGTCGCGGGCTGCGGCGCGGAGGGCGTCTTCGACGAGCTCGGTGCGCATGTGGTCGGCGACCTGCCAGCCGGCGAGCTTCCGGGAGCCGAGGTCGATGCAGGTCGCGAGGTACAGGTTCGTCCCGTCCGCGATCGGGAGGTAGGTGATATCCTATGCCGACGTTCGGACTATGCCGATGCTGGTGGGAACGGTCCTGGTCAGGTCTGGTTTCCGGGGTTGAGATGTCGGCATAGTCAAAGGGCATTGAGCCAGGCGAGGATGTCCGGCTCGGGGTGGTAGTTGCCTGGGGCGACGCCGGGTGGCCGTGTGCGGTCGATAGCGGCTTGTTTGATCGTCATGTCGGCGTGGAGGTAGGCGTCCGTGCTGTGCGTGTCGGCGTGTCCGAGCCAGAGCGCGATGACCGCGACGTCGACCCCCGCGGTGAGCAGGTTCATCGCCGCGGTGTGGCGCAGGGTGTGCATCGTGACGTGCTTGCCGGCGAGGCTGGGACATCTGGTTCTCGCGGTGTCGAGGTGTTTGGCGAGGCGGTGCTCGAGCGCGTCGCGGGAGAGTGCCTGTCCGTGTGGGCCGCAGAACATCGCGGTTCCGGGGCGGGTCTTCCGTTCGGCGAGGTAGTGCCTCATGGTGCGCAGGGTGGTGGTGGTCAGCGGGGTGGAGCGTTGGCGTCGGCCCTTGCCTGTGCAGGTGACGTGAGCACCGACCCCGAGGTGGATGTCATCGAGGGTCAGGGCGCAGAGTTCGCTGATCCGCAGCCCGGTCTGGACGGCCATCACGAGCAGTGCGTGGTCGCGTCGACCGGTCCAGGTGTGGCGGTCGGGCGCGGCGAGCAGAGCATCGGCTTCTTCGCGAGTGAGGAACTCGATGACCGGTCTCGTTGCCCGTTTGGGAGGGATCGCGAGGACCTGAGTGATCGTCGCGGCGTGCTCGGGGTGATCGGGAAGAGCGCGAGACAGCACGGCGCGGATCGCCGTGAGCCGGGTGTTGCGGGTCTTCGCGTTGTTGCCGCGGTCGTGTTGCAGGTGGTCGAGGAATCCGGCGATGTTCGTGACGGTGAGCGCGTCGAAGTCGATCCTGTCCGTCGGGATGTGGAGCGTGACGGTCAGATGTTTGAGAAGCATCCGCCAGGTGTCGCGGTAGGACGAGATCGTGTTCTCGGAGAGATCCCGCTGGGTGCGAGCGAACGTCGTGAAGTAGGTTTGCAGGCTCGTGGCCAGGTCGTTCATGATGAGGGTCCTTCAGCAGAAGCGGCATCGAGCAGTCCCGCGGCCAGCGTCATCAGCTCGCCGGTCGCGGTCAGATACCAGTAGGTGTGTGCGGCGTCGGAGTGCCCGAGCCAGGTCGCCAGCAGCGACAGCGTCCGCTCGGGATCCCCGCCGTGCGCGTACGCGGCCGTCATGTGCGCGGTCGCGAAGGTGTGCCGCAGGTCGTGCAGTCGCGGCCGGGCTCTGCCGTGCGGGGTGAGTCCGGCCGCATCCCGGACCCGTTTGAAGAGCCGAAAGAAGGAGACATAGGGATACCCGGTC
The DNA here is from genome assembly GCF_047972865.1 of Microbacterium sp. Taxonomy (GTDB): domain Bacteria; phylum Actinomycetota; class Actinomycetes; order Actinomycetales; family Microbacteriaceae; genus Microbacterium. The sequence continues at coordinate 2,511 of NZ_JBKEAY010000012.1, read as the reverse complement.
CCCTTTGACGTCACGAATACCGGGCCGTGCGGGTCGGGGCCGGTCGCTGCCCGCGCCGGCAGCTCGATGTATCGGCGCAGCACTGCTGCCGTCGTTTCGTCGATCGGAACGAGACGTTCGTCTGACTTCGCCGCTTTGATCACCAGCACGAGATCGTCGGGGTCGATGTCGTTGACGCGGAGGTTCAGTGCCTCGCTGATCCGCAGCCCTGTCGCGGCGAGCAGGCCGATCACGGTGCGGACCGTCTCCGCTATCCGTTCGTCAGCGAACGTCTCCGAGCAGGCGGCCAGCAGCGCGTCGATGTCGTCCTGGCTGTAGATGTAGGGAACCGCGCGCGGTTTCTTCGCCGCGAGCAGGCCGTCCGGGATGATCGGAACGTCGATCCCGTTCGCGTTCAGATGTGCGGCGAATCGGCGCACCAACGACAGTCGGGTCGCCCACCATGACGGGTGCGCGTCAGGATTCAGTCGCGCCCAGGTCACGGCGTCGTCGATGGTGAACGTCGTTGTCTGCCGTCGATCCTCGAGCCAGCGGAGGAACAGGCCGACTTGTCGTTCGATGTCGTTCAGCTGGAACCCGAGGGCTCGGCGCAGCGTCAGATACTGCTCGAGGTGTTCGCGCAGCGTGATCATCGCGGGACCTGCCCGAACGGGACGACCAATGCTCGCAGGGACCGAAGGTCGACCTTCGCGTAGCCCATCGTGGTCGCCGTGTGAACGTGTCCCAGGAGCTCTCGCGCCTCGATCAGTGTGCCGCCGGCGGCCAGAATGTCCATCGCCGCGGTGTGTCGCAGCCGGTGAGCGTAGATCCGGTCGATGCCCGCGAGGTCGGAGAGTCGGGCGATGATTCCCGAGATGCCGCCCGTGGTCAACATCCTGCGCGGCGCGGCCATCCGGACGAACACACCACGATCCAGCGCGACCGGACGTGCCCGCAGCCAGGTCGCCAACGCTTCGCCGACATCGACCGGGATCGGCAGGGTGTGCTCGCGCCCCTTGCCGGTGACCCTCAGACGACCGGCGGTCCAATCGATGTCGTCGAGCGTGAGCCGGGCGGCTTCGCCCGCCCGCAAGCCCAGACGCACCAGGATCGTGACCACCGCTCGGTCTCGCGCGCCGATCACCGTGGTCGGATCGCATACGCCAAGCAGCGCAGCGACCTGGTCCGCGCTGACCCCGCGCGGCAGCGCCCGTCGCGTGCCCGGAGGTTTCAAGACCCCGGCGGTCAGATCCCGATCGATCCGCCCCGTGCTCAACGCCCACCGCAGCAGACACCGCACCGAATCGACGATGTGAGAACGAGTCACCGCCCCGTAAGGGCGACCCCGCTCCGCGACGAACTCGTTGACGACCGTCGCGTCCAGCCGACGCCACTCGACCACGCCGTCCGCGGTGGCGATCGCGTCCAGCAGCCCGGCCCCGTAGTAGCAGCGGGCATCGATGGTCCGCTCGAGAAGCCCGAGGTCGTCTCGCATCCATGCGCGCCACGCGGTCACCGCCGCCAGCACCTCAGTGGCAGCCCCCGGCTCGCCATCGCTCGCGCTGAGGTATCCCGCCGCGATCAGGAACCTGCGCAACGCGCCCATGCGCGTTCTCACCCCATCCGCGACGACTGGCCGCGAACTCTCCACGGCCACGAACCGGTCCAGCAGCTCCGGACCGATCTGGTCCAGGCCCGCGCCCGCCGTGTGCATCCACAGACTCAGACGCGCGGCCAGGTTCACGATCTGCGCCGCGTAACCCGGCGAATACCCCAGCCCCGCCGTCCAGGCCGAACACTCAGCCAGCACCGCGGGAGCCAACGGCCCCACCGGAACCAGCGGAATCCGATCCACAGACGGGCGAGCAGTAGGCGATCTCTTCGTCACGGCCCTCACCTCCAGACACTTCGTGTCTGAAGCATGACCGCCCCTCAACTATGCCGACATCTCAACCCCGGAAACCAGACCTGACCAGGACCGTTCCCACCAGCATCGGCATAGTCCGAACGTCGGCATAGGACATCTAATGCCGACGTCGGCATTAGATGTCGCCGACATACCTGCGGTTCGGCTCCCCATGGAGAAGTCCCGTCCGATCAGGTCAGGGAACCTCCTGCCGGACTGGTCCGGGATCGTCGTCTTCACCCGCCGACGCAACCGGATCCCCGCCAGCTGATGTTCTCGCATCACCCGGGCGACTCGCTTGTGATTCACCCGCTCAGCGGCGGGGACGCCGTCGTTGAGGTCGGCGGTGATTCGCGGCGCCCCATAGGCGCGGTCACCACCCCGCGCAGGTTCCTGCAGCACCCGGATCCGGTCAGCGAGGGCAGCATCGGCGGAGGCCTTCGCCGCGCGCCCCGGGGCCGCCGCGCGCCAGGCGTAGAACGACGACCTCGCGACCTCGACAACTTCGCACAACCGCTTCACGCCATAGGCGTCCTTGTGGTCCTCGACGAACTGGAAGCGGTTCACCAGTTCGTCTCCCCGGCGAAATACTTCGCCGCCTGACGGAGGATGTCCCGCTCCGTCTC
>NZ_JBKEAY010000007.1:0-9919 GCF_047972865.1 Microbacterium sp. | reverse complement strand
GCCAGGTCGTCGGGATGCAGCGAGTGCACGCCGTGGACGACCGGCGCGACGAGCCGGTCGAGCAACTCGGCCCCCATGCGCTCCCGCACGAGCTCACCGAGCGTTTCGGGCAGATCGTCGGTCGCGGGCGCCGCGTCGAGGTCGGCCGCATGAGTCGCGGCATCCGCCCCGATCACCGCGACCACGTCGTGCGCGCGGGGGTCGACCGGGATGCCGAGCAGACTCGTCGCCGGCAGCGGTACCGCGTCCCCGGCTGCCGGCTGCAACCACGCGGGTCCCGGCCGCGGGGCGACGATGTCGTCGCCGAGACCGAGTTCGCCCAGCAGCGCGGCGACCGTGTCGCCGCGCACGGCGAAACTCTCGGCTCCGGCATCCAGCACCAGGCCCGCGACCTCGTGGGAGGAGACGGTGCCGCCGAGGCGATCGGTGGCCTCGTGCAGCACGACCGTGGCGCCGGCGCGCGCGAGCGCTCGGGCTGTCACGAGCCCGGCGGCACCGCCGCCGATGACCTCGAAGTCTGCGTGCACCGCTCCCACCGCCACCGCGATCACAGCGAGTGGATCAGCTCGACCAGCCGGGTGAGCACGGTCGGGTTGGTGTCGGGCGGCACGCCGTGACCGAGGTTCACGACGTGCGCCGGTGCGGCGCGGCCCCGCTCGACGACATCGCGGACGTGGGCCTCCAGCACCGCCCACGGCGCCGCCAGCAGCGCCGGGTCGATGTTGCCCTGCAGCGGCACCGTTCCGCCCAGCCGGCGCGAGGCCTCATCCAGCGGCAGCCGCCAGTCGACGCCCGAGACGTCGGCACCGATCGCGTGCATGGCTGGCAGCAGTTCGGCCGTGCCGACCCCGAAGTGCACGATCGGCACGCCGAGGGCTTTCGCGGGTGCGATGGCACGTTCCGAGTGTGGCGCGACGTGGGCCGTGTAGTCGGCGAGGCTCAGCGAGCCCGCCCACGAGTCGAAGAGCTGACCGGCCGACGCGCCGGCGGCGATCTGCGCCGCGAGGAACGCGCCGGTGATCTCGGCGCACCACGACAGCAGCCGCGCCCAGGTATCCGGATCGGCGTGCATCAGCGCCCGCGTGCGTAACTGTTCTTTCGACGGGCCGCCCTCCACCAGATACGACGCGAGCGTGTACGGCGCGCCGGCGAACCCGATCAGCGGGGTGGAGCCGAGTTCGGCGACTGTCGCGGCGACGGCCTCCCGCACCGGGTCGAGGGCGGCGGGGTCGAGGGCCGGGAGCGCGGCGACGTCGGCCGCGGTCCGCACCGGCTCGGCCAGCACCGGTCCGCGCCCGGGGACGATCCGCACGTCGACGCCGGCCGCGCGCACAGGGATGACGATGTCGCTGAAGAAGATCGCCGCGTCGACCCCGTGTCGTCGCACCGGCTGCAGGGTGATCTCGCTGGCCAGGTCGGGGGTCAGACACGCCTCGAGCATGTCGGTTCCCACGCGCAGCGCGCGGTACTCCGGGAGCGACCGGCCCGCCTGCCGCATGAACCAGACCGGTGCGGTGGCGGGACGGTGCCCTCGGTAGGCGGCCAGGAGGGAGGATGCGGCGACACGGCCGTCGCGCAGCGGATGGGACACGGTCAGCAACACACGGTTAACATTAGTTTCGTGCTCCTGTGTCTTTCCGCCAATCACCGGAACGCGAGCCTCGACGTTCTCGAGGCGTTGTCGCTCGGAGCCCCCCGCGCCACCCGCACCCTCGTCGGCGAGGTCCCGTTCGTCGCCGGAGCCGTGGTCCTGGCCACCTGCAACCGATTCGAGGCGTACCTCGATATCGACGAACCGCTCACCGGCGGCGCCGCGGTGGCGGCCGCCTCGGTGATCGAGACGATGGCCGCCGCCAGCGGTGTCGCTGTCGACGAGCTGCGCACCTCGGTGCAGGTCCACGATCGGGATGCCGTCATCTCGCACCTGTTCGCCGTGACGAGCGGGCTGGAGTCGATCGCGATCGGGGAGGACGAGATCTCCGGACAGGTGCGCCGCGCGCTGGACGGGGCGCGGGCCGACCGCACCACCAGCAGCGACCTGGAGCGCCTGTTTCAGCGGGCGCTGCGCACCGGTCGTGGTGTGCGTCACCGCACCGCGCTGGGCGGCGCACACCGGTCGCTCGTGCGGCTGGCGCTGGAACTGGCCTCCAGTCGCGTCGCCGACTGGACCCGGGCCCGCGTGCTCGTGGTCGGCACCGGGCGGTACGCGGCCCGCACCGTGGAGAGCCTGCGCGCGCGGGGCGCCGAACACCTGCACGTGTACTCGCCGTCGGGGCGTGCCGCCGCGTTCGCGGCATCCCGCGGGCTGATCGCCGAGTCGTCGTTCGCCGATGCCGCTGCGGTCGCCGACGTCGTCATCACGTGCACGACGGATGCCGTGGTGCACGCCGACGCCTTCCGGCCGGGCCGGCGGGTGTTGCTCATCGACCTCGGCCTGCCGCGCAACGTCGACCCCGAGGTGGGCGCCGTCGCGGGCGTCGAACTGCTCGATCTCGAAACGATCAAGCTGCACGCCCCGCTCGACGAGTTCGACGCCCACGCCCACGCCCGTGCCCTCGTGGGTGACGCCGCCTCCGAGCACGCCGCCGACGTCGCCGCGGGCCCCGCGATCACCGCGCTGCGCCGTCAGACCCAGAGCGTGCTGGAGGCCGAGGTGGCGCGGGCCCGCGCCCGCGGCGCCGGCGACGAGACCGAGGCGGCGCTCCGGCATCTGGCCGGTGTGCTCCTGCACGGGCCCTCGGTGCGCGTGCGAGACCTCGCCGTCCGCGGGCGGCTCGCCGAAGCCGAGCACGCGCTGCGCATCCTGCACGGCGTCGAGGTGCCGCATCCGCAGGCCGGAACCGCCAGCCACTCGGCATGAGGGGCACTCCCGCACACCCGTGCACCCAGGGCACGGCGCCAAGCCCCCGAGCCGGCGACCCCGGCCGGGCACAGCTTGGCCGCCGCGGGAAGGCCGGTCCCAGCTTCCCGGTGACACCGCTTAGGCTGGCACCATGACCGCGCCCGAGACCCTGCCGCCCCGGAGCCGCCTCGTTCACGACGCGCTCCGCTCCCACGGGATCACCGGTGAGATCGTTGTGCTCCCCGATGCCGCCGCGACCGCCGTCCTCGCCGCCGAGGCGTTGGGCGTGGTGGTGGGGGCGATCGCCAACAGCCTCGTCTTCCAGTGCGACGACGAACCGCTCCTGGTGATGACCAGCGGTGCCCACCGTGTCCACACGGCCGCCCTCGCCGAGCGGATCGGTGCGAGCAGGATCCGGCGCGCGAGTGCCGAGCAGGTGCGGGAAGCGACCGGCCAGGCGATCGGCGGAGTGGCCCCGACCGGCCATCCGGCGCCGCTTCGGACGATCGTCGACCGCGACCTGGCGGCGTTCCCGCAGATCTGGGCGGCTGGGGGTACGCCGCACACGGTGTTCCCGTTGACGTTCGACGAGCTTGTCGCGCTGACCGGCGGCACGGTGCAGCAGGTCGACTGAGACCCGTGATGAACCCGCAGCCACTGGGGCGACGTCAGCGTCGTGTTGCCGCGCGGCGGGTACGCCGTCGGGTGTGGCTCGCCGTGGTGGTCGTCGTCGCCGGGGCGATCGCGATGATCCCGTACCCGGACCTGGTCGTCGGGGGCTTGGTACCGCAGGTGCAGGCGGTCGCCTGGGTCGCGATGCTCGCGCTCGCCCTCGCGGCGGTGGTCTCGGCCGCTTTCCGCGCGTGGGCGGCGGCGGTCGTCATCGCCGTGGCGGCGGTGATCGGGACGGCCCCGCTGCTGGTTCCGCCGGGCGGGACCTCGTGCGCGGCCGGCAGTGAGCTCGGCGTCTTCAGCCTCAACGTCGAGCTGGCGCAGGCCGACCTCGACGCGGTGGTCGCCGAGGTGACCGAGCGCGCCCCCGAGGTCGTCGTTCTTCTCGAGGTCGACGAGCCGATGATCTCCGCGTTCCAGGCTACGGCGATCGGCTCTCGGTACACCTCTCGCACCGGGCCGGTCTCCGACGGCTATGCCGGTTCGGTCATCCTCTCCACGCTCCCGCTCACCGAGGTCGAGGGTCCCGAGGACCCGAGTGCGTTCGATCAGCCCGTCGCCCGTGTCGACCTGCCCGACCGCGAGCAGGCCGTGATCGCCGCCGTCCACCCGTATCCGCCGGTGCGCGGCAGTGCAGATCGGTGGCAGCGCTCGCTCCGGCTCCTGGGCGCCTGGCACCGCGACGTGCTGGCCCCGCACCTGGTGATGGCGGGAGACTTCAACGCGGGCACCGCGCACCCGGCGTTTCGTTCGCTCGCCGGGGGTCTGGACCATGCCGCCGCGGCGTCCGGCTGGTGGCCGATGCCGACGTGGCCGGCGACCGGACCGGTGCCGCCGTTCGCGAACATCGACCACGTCCTCACCCGCGGCACGCAGGCGACCTCGTTCGACCGCATCGACATCCCGGGGACCGACCACCTCGCCGTCGCGACGACGTTGCGTCTGTGCCGCGGCAGTTGAGGACCGCTCGCCCGGCTCAGTGACCGTAGAGCCGCCGGGACAGCACGGATGCCGCCTCGGCGACGGCGGCGGCCATGACGGCGCTGTCGCGGTCCGCCTCGGCCGGCCAGGTCATCGCGATGGCGGCGGCGGGCCACCCGGCGTGGTCGCGGACGGCGACGGCCGCCGACCGGAACCCGACGGTGACCTCGCCGTCCTCACCGGCCCAGCCGTCGGCGCGCACCCGCTCCAGGGCGTGGCGCAGGTGTGACGGCGTGTCCGGTCCGCGGCCGGTGCGGTCGGCGAACACGGTCTGGTCGGGGTACAGGGCGCGCACCTGCGCGCGCGGCAGCAGCGCGAGCATCGCCCGCCCCGAGGCCGTGAGGTGCGCAGGCAGGCGCACCCCGACGTCGGTCACCAGCGTGGGGCGCCGGCGCGCTCGCTCCTCCACGACGTAGAGCACGTCCCGGCCGGTCATCACCGCCAGGTGGGCGCTCTCACCGACCCGGTCGGCGAGCTCGGCGACCAGCGGACGGCCGAGCCGCGCCAGGGGCTGCTGGCGGGCGAACCCACCCGCCAGCTCGAACGCCGCGGTACCCAGTCCCCAGCGGCGCTCGTCGGGCAGGTGCACGACGAAACCGTGGTGCTGCATCGCCGCCAACAGGTGGTAGACGCTCGAGCGGGGGATGTCGAGGGCGTCCGAGATCATGCGTGCCGCGACCGGCCCCCGCTGCCGGGCCAGCAGACTCAGCACCCGCAGTGTCTGATCGGCCGCCGGGACTTGCGGAGTGTCTGGGATCACAGACACAGGATGCCAGCGACCCGTGGCATCCGCCACCGTAACGGGGTGCAATCGAGGTATGCCCTCTCCTGTCACCGTCGGCGACCGAACCCTCACTCCCGCGGACGTGGTCGCGGTCGCCCGCGACGGCGCGGCGGTCGTCGTGGCCGACGAGGCCCGCGAGCGCGTCGCCGGCACCCGCCTCCTGATCGAACGGCTCGCCGGCGACGCGGCGCCGCACTACGGGATCTCCACCGGATTCGGAGCGCTCGCGACCACCTTCATCGCCGCCGAGCGTCGCCGGCAGCTGCAGGTCAGCCTCATCCGTTCCCACGCCGCCGGCACCGGCCCTGCGGTGGAGCGCGAGGTCGTGCGCGCCACTCAACTGTTGCGCCTGCGCACCCTCACCACGGGCCGCACCGGTGTGCGTCCCGTGGTCGTCGACACATACGCGGCGATGCTCAACGCGGGCATCGTTCCGATCGTGCGCGAGTACGGATCGCTGGGCTGCTCGGGTGACCTCGCGCCGCTGGCACACATCGCCCTGGCCGCGACCGGTGAGGGCGAGGTGCACGACGCCGAGGGGCGGACCGTCCCGGCATCCGACGCGCTCGCCGCGGCGGGGATCGCTCCGCTCGTGCTGGAGGAGAAGGAAGGGCTCGCCCTCATCAACGGCACCGACGGCATGCTCGGGATGCTGCTGCTGGCCCTGCACGACCTCGACGTGCTGCTCGACACCGCCGACGTCGCCGCCGCGATCTCGGTCGAGTCGCAGCTCGGCACCGATGCGGTGTTCGCCGCCGACCTGATGGCGTTGCGACCGCAGCCCGGGCAGGCCACCTCGGCGGGCAACCTCCGCCGGCTTCTCGCCGGCTCGGAGATCGTGGCCAGCCACCGCGATCCAGCGTCGTGCACGCGGGTGCAGGACGCCTACTCGCTGCGGTGCGCGCCGCAGGTGCACGGCACGGCCCGCGACACCGCCGACCACGCCCGCGCGGTCGCGCACCGTGAGCTGGAGGCCGCCGTCGACAACCCCGTCGTCACGCTCGACGGGCGGATCGAGTCCAACGGCAACTTCCACGGGGCGCCGGTCGCCGCCGTGCTCGACTTCCTCGCGATCGCCGTCGCCGACATCGCCTCCATCTCGGAGCGGCGCACCGACCGGGCGCTCGATCCGGCACGCAGTCACGGGCTGCCGCCGTTTCTGGCCCACGAGGTCGGCGTCGACTCCGGGCTCATGATCGCCCAGTACGCCGCGGCCGGGATCGTGTCCGAGCTCAAACGGCTCGCGGTTCCGGCATCGGTCGATACGATTCCGTCGTCGGCGATGCAGGAGGACCACGTGTCGATGGGCTGGGCCGCCGCGCGCAAGCTGCGGCGCGGCATCGACGGACTCACCCGGGTGCTGGCGATCGAGGTGCTCACTGGCGGTCGGGCCCTCGACCTGCGCGCCCCGCTGCGGCCCGCGCCGGCCACGGCCGCGGTGCGCGACCTGGTGCGCACCGGCGCGGCCGGCCCCGGCCCCGATCGCGCGGTGTCGCCCGACGTGGAGGCCATCACCGCGCTGGTGCAGTCGGGCGCGGTCGCCCGGACCGCCGGCCGGCATACGGCATCGCATGCCCCCGTTCCCGCCACCGAAGGAGCCGACCGATGACCCGCACCGTCCGCGCCCCGCGGGGGCCCGAGCGCACCGCCAAGAGCTGGGGTGCCGAGGCCGCCAAGCGTATGCTGATGAACAACCTCGACCCCGAGGTCGCCGAGCAACCCGAAGACCTCGTCGTCTACGGCGGCACCGGCCGCGCCGCCCGGTCGTGGGAGGCGTTCGACGCGATCGTGCGCACTCTCGACGAACTCGAGCCCGACGAGACGCTGCTGGTGCAGTCCGGCAAGCCCGTCGGCGTCTTCCGCACCCACGAGTGGGCGCCGCGTGTGCTGATCGCCAACTCGAATCTCGTCGGCGACTGGGCCACGTGGCCCGAGTTCCGCCGCCTCGAAGCGCTGGGCCTGACGATGTACGGCCAGATGACCGCGGGGTCGTGGATCTACATCGGGACGCAGGGGATCCTGCAGGGCACGTACGAGACCTTCGCCGCCGCCGCCCGTTCGCTGGGACGCGATTCGCTCGCCGGCACCCTGACCCTCACCGCCGGCTGCGGCGGCATGGGCGGGGCCCAGCCGCTCGCGGTCACCCTCAACGACGGCGCCGTGCTGATCGTCGACGTCGACGAGTCCCGTCTGGCGCGGCGGGTGGCGCACGGATACCTCGACGAGTACACGACCGACCTGGATGCCGCGGTCGCCCGCGTCTCGGCTGCCCGCGACGCCGGCGAGGCGCTGTCGGTCGGCGTCGTCGGCAACGCCGCCGAGGTCTTCGGTGACCTGCTGCGTCGCCAGCAGGCCGGGCAGGTGCAGATCGACATCGTGACCGACCAGACCAGCGCCCACGACCCGCTCGCGTACCTGCCGCCGGGCATCGCCTTCGACGACTGGAAGGCGCAGGCGCAGCACGACCCGGAGGCGTTCACGCGGCGGGCACGCGAGGCGATGGCCGTGCACGTGGCCGCGATGGTCGGTTTCCAGGATGCCGGGGCCGCCGTCTTCGACTACGGCAACTCGATCCGCGCCGAATCCGAGCTCGGGGGCTTCGAGAACGCTTTCGCCTTCCCCGGGTTCGTGCCCGCCTACATCCGGCCGCAGTTCGCGGAAGGGCGCGGCCCCTTCCGCTGGGTCGCGCTGTCGGGAGACCCGGAGGACATCGCCAAGACCGACCGCGCCGTCGCGGAGCTGTTCCCCGACGACGCCGGACTGCAGCGCTGGCTGCGCCGGGCCGGTGAGACGGTGCACTTCGAGGGGCTTCCGGCGCGGATCTGCTGGCTCGGCTACCAGGAGCGTCACCTCGCGGGCCTGAAGTTCAACGAGATGGTCGCCTCGGGGGAATTGTCCGGCCCGATCGTGATCGGCCGCGACCACCTCGACGCCGGATCGGTCGCCTCCCCGTACCGGGAGACCGAGGCGATGGCCGACGGGTCCGATGCCATCGCGGACTGGCCGCTGCTGAACGCGCTGCTGAACACGGCATCCGGGGCGTCGTGGGTGTCGATCCACCACGGCGGCGGGGTCGGCATCGGCCGCTCGATCCACGCCGGACAGGTCACGGTCGCCGACGGGACGGCGCTGGCCGCCGAAAAACTGGCGCGGGTGCTGGTCAACGACCCCGGCACCGGCGTGATGCGGCACGTGGATGCCGGATACGACCGCGCCATCGAGGTCGCCGCCGAGCGTGGACTGACGATCCCGATGGTGCCGGGCTTGTGACCGCGCCCACGCTGTTGACGAACATCGGTGAGCTGACGACGAACGTCGCGACCGCCGGTGACCGGTGCGGCACGGTGCACGATGCTGCCGTCCTGATCCAGGACGGACGGATCACCTGGACGGGGCCGGCATCCGCTGTGCCTGGCGCTGTCCCGGCCCGAGAGGGCACAGCGCGGGACGTGCCCCGGGCCGGTGGTGTCGCTCCCCGTGACGGTGTCGCTCCCCGTGACGGTGCCGGTGCTGGGGCTGGTGCCGGTGCTGGGGCGCTCCACGCTCGCACCGGGACGGCGGATGCCGAGGTGATCGACCTCGGGGGACGGGCGGTGATTCCGGGTTTCGTCGACAGTCACACGCATCTCGTCTTCGGCGGCGACCGCGCCGACGAATTCGAAGCGCGGATGAGCGGCGAGAGGTATGTCGCTGGAGGCATACGGCGCACGGTCGCGGCCACGCGGGCCGCGACCGACGACGAACTGCGCACCAGGCTTCGCGGTCTTGTCGCGGAGTTGCATTCTCAAGGGACCACGACGTTCGAGGTGAAAACGGGGTACGACCTCACGGTCGAGGGAGAAGCGCGTCTCGCGCGCCTCGCACGGGAGGTCACCTCCGAGGTGACATTCCTCGGCGCACATGTCGTCCCGTCCGAGTACGGCGAGGACCGCGACGCCTACGTCCGCCTGGTGTGCGGCCCGTTGCTCGAAGCGGTGCAACCGTACGCGAGCTGGCTCGACGTGTTCTGCGAGGTCGGCGCGTTCACCCCCGCAGAGACCGCGCGCATCGTCTCTGCGGGCGTTGCGGCGGGCTTGCTACCCCGGTTGCACGCCAACCAGCTCGGATTCGGCGACGGGGTGCGGCTGGGCGTCGACCTCGCGGTGGCATCTGTGGATCACTGCACGTATCTGTCCGACGCCGACGTGGCGGCGCTGGCGGCATCCGACACCGTCGCGACGTTGCTTCCCGGCGTGGAGTTCTCGACCAAACATCCCTACCCGAACGCGCGTCGGCTGCTCGATGCCGGCGTGACCGTCGCCGTGGCCAGCGACTGCAACCCGGGCACGAGCTTCACCAGTTCCATGCCGCTCATGGTCGCGCTCGCCGTCCGCGAGATGGGGATGACACCGGCCGAAGCGGTGTGGGCGGCCACGGCGGGAGGTGCACACGCGTTGCGGCGCGAGGATGTGGGGCACCTCGGCCCTGGCGCGCGCGCCGATCTGGTCGTGCTCGACGCTCCCACCCGCGTGCACCTCGCCTACCGTCCCGGGGTGCCGCTGGTCCACGCCGTCTACAAGGACGGCGCGCCGCTCTGACCCGCTCCGCTCTGAGCTACCCCATCAGACGCCAGCATGTCCCAAGTTCTGTTGTCGCCGCAC
>NZ_JBKEAY010000273.1:0-6022 GCF_047972865.1 Microbacterium sp. | reverse complement strand
TGATGTAGCCCTTGTCGAAGCGCATACCCTCGGTGAGCTCGAGCTCGGTGCCGAACGTCTGCGACTCCTCGACGGTGACGACGCCTTCCTTGCCCACCTTGTCGATGGCCTCGGCGATCAGATCTCCGATCTCGGTGTCGGCGGCGGAGATCGACGCGGTCGCGGCAATCTGCTCCTTGGTCTCGACCTCCTTGGCCGAAGCGAGAAGCTCGTCGGAGAGGCTCTTGACGGCCTTCTCGATGCCCTTCTTCAGCGAGATGGGGTCGGCGCCGGCGGCGACGTTGCGAAGGCCCTCACGAACGAGCGCCTGAGCCAGGACGGTCGCGGTGGTGGTTCCATCACCCGCGACGTCGTCGGTCTTCTTCGCGACCTCCTTGACGAGCTCCGCACCGATCTTCTCGTACGGGTCGTCGAGCTCGATCTCCTTCGCGATCGATACACCGTCGTTCGTGATGGTGGGGGCGCCCCACTTCTTCTCGAGCACGACGTTGCGACCGCGCGGGCCCAGCGTCACCTTGACGGCGTCGGCCAGTGTGTTCAGGCCGCGCTCGAGGCCACGACGGGCCTCCTCGTCGAAAGCGATGATCTTTGCCATGTGTGTGTCGTCCCTCCCGGACGTGACGGTCAGTCTTTAGCACTCACGTATCGCGAGTGCTAACCCATTCTGGCACTCGACCCTGGGGAGTGCAAGCTGCCGGCCCGACATGGAGACGACCCCGTCGGATGGTTCTCCGGCGGGGTGTTCCCGCGCGCTCCGACGCGCGCGGGAGAGCCGTCAGGCCAGGACGCGCACCGCTTCGGCCTGTGGGCCCTTTTGACCGGCGCCCACCGTGAACTCGACGGCCTGTCCCTCTTCGAGGACGCGGAACCCGGTCATCTCGATGTTCGAGTAGTGCACGAAGACATCGTGACCCTCACCGGAGGGGATGAAGCCGTAGCCCTTCTCTGCGTTGAACAACTTGACGGTGCCCTGGGTCATGAGTCTCTCCTGATGGTGCGGGTGCCGCCATGCTAACCAGCGGGAAACCGCCGATCCGTGCCCGCACGCAACTGTTGACACGCGCGCACCCAAGTGTTCACACGCAGGAAACACACCCGGCGCACGCCGGGGCACAGGAGCCGACCACGCCGCCGACGCGGGAAGGACACCCGCCCACGCGGCGACCGTCGCCGTCGGCGACGGGCTCGGGACGGCACCGTCCGGCGTCAACGCGATCGTGCCGGTGGCCAGGAGCACCGCCACGACGCCGATACCGACGAGCACGATGATCGCGACGACCGACCACAACACCACCCGTCCCGGGCGCAACGCGGACGACTCGGCACGGTGTGCTCCGACGGGACGACCGTCGTCGGGAAGATCGTCGAAACGATCCTTCGGGGCGGGGGGATGCGGCACCCCAGAATTTTAGCGGGCCGATCCTGTGAGTCGCGCCGTGCGGCGACGCCGCTCATGATCGGCCGTCTCGCGGCGACGGCGGAGCCGGTGCACGAGCAGCGGGTCGTGGGCGAGAGCATCCTCGGTGTCGATGAGGCGCCACAACAGCTGGTAGTAGCGTGCGGGCGTCACCTCGAACTCCGTCCGCACCGCCTCTTCTTTGGCGGCATCGTGACCGTGCCAATGCGCCTCGAAGTCGAGGAGCGCGCGGTCACGGTCGTTCAGGGGCACGTCGCCACGCTAACCGACGCGGGCCCTTTCGCCGGTACGCCACTCCACCCAGCCCCCGAGCGGGTCCGCGGCGGCCCGCACCTCGCCGTCGACAGCGAGCGCGAACCCGTCGCGCCACGGCGAGACCGAGTCCGGCACCCATCCGTCGTGGAGCCCGGGGGCATCCAGCGTCACCCACCGCCCCAGCCGGCGCGCCTGCGTGATGACCCGCGAGCGGGACTGCGCCGGCAGGTGGACGAGCACGCCGGGGGTCGTGATCACGAGCGTCGCCCCGCGTGGTGCTTCGGCGGCGACGGCGGGTAGCGCCTCCGCCGCATCCGCCGCGACCAGATGCGGCGGCTCGTGCGCGGCGATCCGCAGCGCGGCGCGGATGCGCTCGGTACGGCCGCTCTCCCCCGGCCACACCAGGGCGGTGAGCCATTCGGCCGTGGACGCCGCGCCCGGATCGAGGGGATTCAGGTCGATGCCGGCCCGCCAGACCACGTCAGGCAGCGTCACCGGCGGCATCCGGTCGCCACGCACCCGGCAGGTCAGCGTGACCTCCGAGGGGCCGTCCGCGGGGTCGAGTTGCGCCACCACCCGGTCGCCCCCGACGTATCGGTAGGAGTACCGGTCCGGGTACAGGCACAACCCGGCACTGGCCCCCACTTCCAGCAGCGCGATGGGACCGTCGATCAGGCCCAGCGCCGGCAGCAGCGCGGCGCACCGCTGCGGCTCGTTCGTCTGCAGCGATCGCCGCTCACACTCGGTCCGAAGCCGGTCGCCGTTGCCCCGCACCCAGTCGGCGAATTCGTCGTCGTCCGCATCGTCGGCCAGCCCGAGCAGCCGCGCGACCGCGAAAACGAGCGGCGGTTGACGACGATGCGGCGCGATGGCGGCCAGAATGCGCTGCAGCGGCGGGTCGGCGCTCACGCGCGCGGCCCAGCGGGCATACACCGGCGACCGGGACGGTGCTTCGTCGCGGGCGAACCTCCGGTAGCGTTCGGTGATGGCAACGAGGTCGGCATCCATCCGACCATTGTGCGGGAATCACCGTGGGGGAACACGACGTGCCGCGGCCGGGTTGAACGATAACGAGCAGCAAGGAGTCACCATGACCTACCGCGTCGAGAAATCCGAACAGCAGTGGCGGGAGGACCTGTCCCCCGAGCAGTACGCCGTGCTGCGCGAGGCCGGCACCGAGCGCCCTTGGACGGGTGCGCTGCTCGACGAGGAACGCGCCGGGTTGTACACCTGCGCCGCGTGCGGGGCGGAGTTGTTCCGCAGCGGCACCAAGTTCGACTCGCACTGCGGATGGCCGAGCTTCTACGAATCGGTGCGGCCCGAAGCGGTCGAACTGATCGAAGACCGTTCCCACGGGATGCTGCGCACCGAGGTGCGGTGCGCCGGATGCGGCTCCCACCTCGGGCACGTGTTCCCGGACGGCTTCGGCACCCCGACCGGGGACCGCTACTGCATGAACTCGCTGTCGCTGTCCTTCTCGCCGGAGGGGTGACCGGCGCCGAGCCGACACGTCACCGGCGGCAACGCCAGGGCAGCACCGCCACCGCGACCGACGCCAGCGCGACGGTGACCGTCAGCAGTTCGCTGCCCCATCCCGAGCTGGCCGCGGCCGGCCACAGGATGTCGAGCACGAAGGCGGTCACCAGCTGCCCGGCGACCGCGCCGAGGCCGAGCAGCAGCACACCGGTATAGGCGACCAACGCCGCCGACAGGAAGATGTACGCCACCCCGATCGCCCCGCCGGTGTAGAGCCACGGATCGGACGGTGGCGTGCGCGGCGGGCCGTTCACCCCGACACTGACCGCGGCGGCGATGGCCAGAACCGCCGTGCCGCCGATGAAGTTCACCACGGTCGCGGTCATCGGGGTGCCGACCCGCTGGCGCAACCGCCCGTTGGTGGCCTGCTGCCACGCGATGCCGACTCCGGTGACGAACGGCAACAGCAGCATCCACCACGCGACCGAGTCCCCCACCCCCTCGCGACCGATCGCGATGACAGCGGCGGCCAGCGCCAACGCTCCCCCGGCCACCCGCGGCATGGTGACGGCCACCTCACCGCCGGGCCCGAATCCGACGCGGTCGAGGACGAGCCCGTTGAGGGTCTGGCCCGCCACCACCCCGACCGTGAACAGCGACACCCCGATGATGGCGACGGTGAGGCCCTGCGTGGCGACCGTGACGGCTCCGGCGACACCACCGACCAGCATCCACCACGGGATGCTCCCGGCCCGCAACCCCGCGACCAGTTGCGCCGTTCCGCGCCGGCCGCCGGGCAGCGCGAGCGACAGGACACCCACCAGGACGAGGCCGGATCCGAACGAGATCACCGCCGCGACCAGACCGTCGTCCAGTTGCACCCCCAGCTCTCCGTTCACCCGCGCCTGGACCGCCGTGAGTACACCGACCAGCACCGCGCCGCCGATCGCCAGCCGCGCAGGCACAGCGGGCGAGGCGGGGCGTGTCACCCGGCCGAGCCTACGCGACCGGCAGCGCCCTCCACTTTGCGACCGCCGCCGGGTACGCTCGGGGCCACAGGGGGGATCGCCATGGACCTGTGGACGACGACGGTGTGGCCGTGGGTATCGGGCTGGCTGCAGACACCGGGCTTCGGCGGCGCAGCGGCGGTCGCGGCCGCCATGATCGCTTTCGCGGGCGTTTATCGTCAGAGTCGGCTCAACGCGTGGTGGCAGAGGGCGGAATGGGCGCTCGATGTGCTCGTGCGCAGCAACCTCGATGCGAGGGACCGCGAAATGGCGCTCGAGATGATCCGGGTGCTGCAATCCTCGCGTCTGGCAAAACACGAGGAGCAGCGGTTTCTCGCCGGCGTCGTCACCTCAAGTTCGCTGGCCCGGATCGGCGAGGGCACGCACCACGTCGACGACGCGCCCACGCTGACGGTGCCATCAACGCGGAGACCCTCGCAAATACGGCCCGCTCGGCGCATACTGGGGGTGTTTGGTCGACGCGCGAGCAAGGGAGGGCCCCATGCCGGGAACGGACCGGCGCGCCCCCAGTGACCGGGAACGCTACCTCGCTGCGGTCATCCGCATCGACGCCGACAAGAAGCTGCGTCGCGCGACCCCCGAGTGGATCCTGCAGATCGCCCGCGACGGCGAGGATCGGTTCTCCAGCTAACCTGTCCGTGCCGGCTACAGGACTTGAACCTGCAACCCCCGTATTACAAGTACGGTGCGCTACCAATTGCGCCAAGCCGGCGAACCGCACCAGTCTAGTGCGGCGTCACGCTCACTCCGACGGCGTCGCGCTCGGCGTCGGTGTCTCGGACGGGGCCGCCGTGGGCGTGGGGGTCGGCGTGGAGGTCTGCGTCTGGTAGAAGGCGCCGCTTGCGGTGGTGAGGACGAACTGGGAGAACTCGGCGGGGTCGCTCAACGCGCCGACGTACCGCTGACCGTTCACCAGCACCATCGGCGTGCCCGTCAATGCCAGACCGTCGGTTCCCGGGATGCCGGCGACGGCGCTCTCAGTGGTCTTCTTCGCCCAGGTCAGGAAGTCGCCGTCTTCGATGCAGTCCCGCACCGTCTTCGGGTCGTCGACGCCAGTCGCCTGGGCGAGATCGGCCAGGTCGGTGTCGCTCATCCCGTCGGAGTCGATCTCGGGCTGGCCCAGCAACAGCTCGTTGTTGTAGGCGTAGAAGGTCTCGGGCGCGTGCGAACCGACGCACGCGGCCGCGCCGGCGGCACGCAGCGAGTACTTGGTCCCGTTCGACTTGGCAGTCAGCATCGACACCGGGTAATAGGTGAGCGACGCCGCACCCTCGTTGACCCAGCTCGCCAGTTGCGGACTGTTGGCGACCTGCCAGTCGCGGGCGCCCGGCGACAAGTAGTCGACGTACACCTGGATCTCCACCTGCGGCAGCGCGGTCGGCGATTCGGTCGGCGCCGGGGACGACTCGTCTTCGATCGTGGCTTCCGCCTCAGTGACGGCCTCCGGACCGCTGACGGCCGCGGCGATCGCGGTCACCGGGAAGCCGCCGCCGGAAACGTTCTCGGGCGACAGCTGCGGACGCGACACCGCCGAGACGACCGTCCACGTCACCGTGATGGCGACGGCGGCAACGACCGCGACAGCGCCGACGACCACGAGTGAACGAGTGATCGCGCGGGCGCGCGACTGGCGCGCGCGCACCTGCTTCGCCTTCTCGCGCACCGCCGCGCGGCGGTGGCGCGGAACAGGGGTGCGGGCGGAGTCGTCGTCAGACATGGAACCTCTCGACAAGATGGTCACGCATGGCAGGAGGCCGGGGCGGGTGGCGCGACGGGTTCGATGCTAACCGGGTCCCCTGAGAAAAACCCCACGGTCAATCAGTCATGGCATACTTGTCGGTGCGTC
>NZ_JBKEAY010000198.1:0-25978 GCF_047972865.1 Microbacterium sp. | reverse complement strand
CGGCGACCGGCCAGGTGGTGGCACTGTCCAGCACGAGCCGCGAGCCGATGCGACCGCGACTGTCGCGCGCCGATCTGGCCGCATGGACACTCAGCGCGATCGATGACGCCGCGACCGTCGGCCGCAGCGTCGTGCTGGGTTCAGCCCGAGCGAGCCGCCTCAAGCGCCCGCGACGGCCCCCGGGTCATGGCCGGCTCGCTCCGGTGTCAAGGAAAACCAGGCGTGACCCGGGAACCGTCGTTTGACGTGCCCGTGTCAGGATGCCCGGTGGATGGACTTGATCTCGAGATACTCCTCGAACCCGGCAGCGCCCGCTTCGCGCCCGACTCCCGACTTCTTGTAGCCACCGAACGGCGCCTCATTGTTGAAGCCGCCGCCGTTGACGGATACCTGGCCGGTGCGGAGGCGACGGGCGACGCTGACGGCGCGCTCCTCGTCCCCCGACCACACGCCGCCGGCGAGCCCGAACTCGCTCTCGTTGGCCAGCGCCACGGCCTCATCCTCATCGCGGTAGGGGACGATCGACAAGACCGGACCGAAGATCTCGACGCGATTGATGGTCATCTCGCTGGTAACGCCGGAGAAGACGGTCGGTTCGACGAAGTAGCCCTTGTCGGTCGGTCGGATGCCGCCGCCGGTGACGAGAGTGGCTCCCTCCGCGATCCCCTTGGCGATGAGCTCCTCGACGCGGTCGAGTTGTCTCGAACTCACCACGGGACCGAGCTGGGTCTCCTCCGCGAAGGGGTCGCCGTACACGAAGCTCTCCGCTGCCGTCCGGGCGATCGCTTCGACCTCCGGCAACAGGTTCTCCGGCACGAGCATGCGGGTCAGAGCCGTGCATGTCTGGCCCGCATTGAAGTAGCAGTTCGCGACGCCCGCCGCGACCGCCTCGTCCAGGTTCGCGTCATCGAGAATGATGTTCGCCGACTTGCCGCCCAACTCGAGCGCGACCTTCTTCACGCTTGCAGCCGCAAGCTCACTGACGCGAACGCCCGCCGCCGTCGACCCCGTGAACGACACCATATCGATGTCGGAAGACGTTGCGATCGCCTCCCCCACCGGGACGCCCCGGCCGCTGACGAGGTTGAAGACGCCCCCGGGAAGCCCGATCTCATCGCACACCTCGGCCAGGATGTACGCCGACAATGGCGCGACTTCGCTGGGCTTGAGGACCACGGTGCATCCCGCCGCGAGCGCGGGCGCCACCTTGAGCGCGATCTGGTGGAGCGGGTAGTTCCACGGCGTGATGCAACCGACAACTCCGACGGGTTCCTTGACCACCATGGAGTGCTTCACGTAGCCGGCGTCGTACTGATAGCCGCGCACGTGCTGGGCGTAGAAGCGAAAGTTCCGGATCGGCAGGTCGGACTGCCACTCAATGGAGTGTGAGTACGGCATGCCGATCTCTGACGACACCGTGCGCGCGATCTCTTCCCGCCGTGCATGGAGCCCGTCGGCGATCTTCTCGATCCAATCGCCTCGCTCCTGCGGCGTCAGCGATGCCCACCCGTCGAAGGCCCGTCGGGCGGCTGCGGCCGCGGCGGCCACATCCTCTGCGGTGCCCGCGGGAACGGTGCCGATGACCTCCTCCGTGGTGGGGTTGACCACCTCGATGAGTTCGTCGGATCCGGAGGTGATCCACGTGCCGTCGATGCAAATGTTGTGCGACATGAGTTGATTGCCTTTCTTCATTGAGTAGCGATGCGGGTCATGGGGTCGAATTGGATCTTCACGGTGTCGGAGCCGCCGACAGCGGCCAGTGCGTCGCCTCCCTGTTCGAGCGGGAACCGGGTGGTGATCAGTTCATCGAGCGGGTAGACGCTCTGCCGCAAGATGTCGAGGGCGGCGAGGATGCCGCGGTTCAGGCTGAACGAGCCGACGATGCACAACTGCCGCCGGTACACCTCGAACGTGTCCAGCACGAGTTCGCTCCCCGGCGGGCAGACACCGAAGGGAATCAGTGTGCCGGCATCTGCGAGCAGACGCACCGCCTCCTGCACGACCTCCGGGCGACCCGTAGCGTCGATCACGAGGTCGAAAGCCCTCTCAGGGAGCGAATCGGTGAGACCGTGCGCAATCCTGACCGTTTCGGTCGCGCCGAAACGCGACGCCCGCTCCAGGCGCTCCGGCACCCGATCCGCGATCGTGAGATCCTCGATGCCGCGACCGCGCGCGGCGATCGACAGGATCATTCCCATCGGACCCGCCCCGACGATGACGACCTTGGCTTCGGGCGAAGGGTTCGCACGGTCCAGGGCATTGACGGCGCACGCGAACGGTTCGGCGAGCGCGGCGACGCCGGGATCGAGCGTTCCGGCGGAGAACGCGTTGTCGCTGCGCACGACAGCGTACTCGGCGAATCCGCCGTCCCGCTCAGCTCCGTATGCCTGCCCTCGAGTGCAGAGATTGGGGTGACCGCGCAGACAGTTGCGACACGCCTCGCACGCGATGAGCGGGTCGATCGCTACCCGTTCCCCGATGCGTGACCGCAAGGCGGGATCGGCGTCCACGACCGTGCCGGCGAACTCGTGTCCGGGGATGCGAGGGAGTTCCGCGGCGTATCGGCCGGCGAGGATGTCGAGGTCGGTGTGACACAGGCCGGCTGCCTCCACTCGGATCAACAGCTCGCCGAGGCCGGGAGCAGGCACGGGCACCTGTCTCACCTCGAACGCATCGAGGGCCGTGTAGACGACGGCTGTCATCGTGGCGGTCATTCGTGAGCTCCTTCCACCAGGCGCCAGAGGGGGCGGGCGAGTTCCAGCGATTCGGCATAGCGAGCGTGGGAGGCGTCCCACCGGGCGGCCGCTTCGCGTGTCGGGGTGTAGCGGTGGTCGACACGCGCCCAGGCGCCGGCATCGACCGCATCCGAGAATCGGCCCGTGCCGATCCCTGCGAGCATCGCGGCGCCCAGCGCCCCGGGCTCGCCCGTGCGAGCGACCTCGATGTGCGTGTTCAACCCGTCCGCGAACATCTGCGCCCATACGGAGCTGCGCGCCGCGCCCCCGGCAAGGCTGACCCGCGTTCGCGGCGCGGCACCCTCCAGGAGCCAGTCCATATGCGTTCGGTGGTTGTGAACCACGCCCTCCCACACCGCTTTGACGAGGTGTGCTCGTGTGTGCCAACCGCGGAGGCCGAGGAACGAACCCGATGGCGTCGCGCCGAAGGGGCTCCCGTAAAGGAAGGGATGATAGATCGGCACATCCGCGTCAGCACCGAGTCCAGCCACTTCGTCGTTCGCGACCGCGATCGCGTCGGGGGTGTCGGCCATCAGGGTGCGCATGAACCATTCGAAGTTGGTGACCGACGCCGGGGACGCGCCCATGTTCACCCAGCTGCGTCCGTCGATCCAGGGGCGCGCCTGCCAGCGCGGATTCACGACCCGCGTCGGCGCGATGTACTGGTTGACGCTGTAGGTTCCGGCGAGGATGGAATAGTCACCGACTTTGGCGGCGCCTGCCCCGAGGGCCGCTGCGACGACATCGTGGGTGCCCACGGCAACCGGAGTGCCCGCCGTCAGCCCAGTGCGTCGTGCGACCTCCGGGAGCACTCCCCCGGCGATATCGGTCGCAGACCGTGGACGAGGAAGGAGCCGCTGGAACTCCGCCAGGCCGTAGGCGTCGAGTGCCGCCGCTGAGTAGCCGTTTCCGTCGAGCGCGCCGACGCAGGAGCTCGCCTCGACGAGGTCGGTTGCGACCTCCCCGGTGAGACGGAAGCGCAGCCAGTCCTTGCAGTACATCAGCCACTGCGTCCGATCCAGAGTTGCGGGCTCGTGTCGCGCGAGCCACGCGAGCAGGGGCGCGAGCGACGCGGCGAAGGGCTCCTGTCCGGTGAGCAGACGCGCACTGTCAAGCGTGCCGTCGGTCCTCCACTCATCGAGCACGCCATCCGCTCGAGTGTCCAACGCCAGGATCGCCTCACGGCTGGGCCTGCCGTCGCGAGCCACGAAGTACATCCCGTCGCCATGGCCGACCACTCCGACGCCGCTGATGGATCTTCCTCGGCCCGGGGTCGCCTCGACGGCCTCCGCGATCGCGTCCAGGAGCTGTTCCGCGACTCCGTCCGCATCGCGCTCGACGTGGTGCGGGATCGGTTGCCTGGTCTTCGTCGGGCGCCGCGTCACGACCACCTCGAGGCCGTCATCGTCGAAGACGACGACTTTGAGCGCCGTCTGCCCGCTGTCGATTCCGAGGATCATTCCCCCTCCGCTCCGAGGATCCGTTCCACCACGTCCGCGACCAGAGCACCCGAACGAGTGAACGACTCAGGAGTGTCTCCAGCGAAATGCGTGGTCAAGGTGACGTTGTCGAGTCCGCGCCAAGGGCTGTCGATCGGCAACGGCTCCTGATCGAAGACATCGAGCGCGGCCCCGGCAATCCGTCCCTGCTGGAGGACCGTCAGGAGCGCGCCATCGTCGACCAGTCGACTGCGCGCGGTGTTGACGAAGTATGCCGTGGGCTTCATCCGCGCGAGCTGATCCGCTCCGATGAAACCCGTGTTCTTCTCGGTCAGCCGCGCGCACACCGTAATGACGTCCGACTGCTCGAACACCTCGTCGAACCCCACTGACAGCACGCCATCAGCCTCGAGCGCCGCGGGGTCGGCAAACGGATCCGAGACGATGACCCGCACGTCAAAACCAGAGATGAGCTTCACGAACTGGCGTCCGACAGAACCGTAGCCGATCAGCCCGACCGTGCGTCCAGCGAGCTCGGCGGATCGGGATCCGTACTCCTTGCGCCAGCCGCCGGCGGAGATGCTCCGATCGGCGCGAGCGATGTTCCGCATCTCCGCGAGGATCAGCCCGAGGGTCAGCTCAGCCACGGCCGGCGCGTTGCGGCCCGCGATGTTGTGCACCTCAACGGCGTTCGCTGCTGCGGCGGCCAGATCGATGTTCTCGGTCCCCGCCCTGGCCACGATTACTGCCTCTGGCCCCGCGTCGCCGGCGAAGACCCTCGCGGGCACGGGGAAGAAGTGCACGACGAGGATGTCGGCGCTCGTCGCCAGGTCGACCAGGTCGGCCGGGACGTCGACGGCGTCGGGACCGTGCAGCTCGACCTGATGCTGCAGGGCATGGATCTCGCTGCCTCCGCCGGGGATCGTCCAGTCCACGGCGACGATGTCGGCCGTGTCACCGCCGTTGCGCAGGCGAATCGCCTCACACACGATGTGAGCCGGTACGAACACGTCGCCGATGACGACGATCCGAGGGGAGGACACACTCATGCGCTATGAACGAGATCGTGCAGGGTCCGCGCCGTGACCGCAGGATCGGTGGCCTGCCACACATTGCGACCGTAGACGAGTCCGCGGGCTCCCGAACTGAGCGCGTCGGTCGTGCTGGCGCGAAGAGCGTCGATGTCGTCCGTCTTCGGGCCACCGAGCAGCAGCAACGGCACGGGAGTGTTCTCCACGACCTCCCGCATCGAAGCGACGTCACCGGTGTATTGGGTCTTCACCGCGTCGGCCCCGAGCTCGGCCGCGAGCCGGTTCACATAGATGAGAGCTTCGGCATCCGCCTGGTCCTGAACGAGCGACCCCCACAGGACGGTCTCCACGATGAGCGGGAGCCCCACCTCGTGGGCCTCGCGCGCCGCGCGAGCCACGGCCCGCGCGTTGTCGGCGGTGACCGCATCGTTGGGATTGCCGAGGATGAGGAACATGACGATCGCGTCGGCCCCGAGGGCTGCCGCCTCACGCGCGTCGATCAAGCGACGGTACTCCTCCCCGGCACCGGCGGTACCGGCCGGCTGTAATGCTCCCAGGAAAATGAAGTCGGTGCGCACGAGCACGGCGGGCGCGTGACGGTGAGCGAGCAGCTGACGGTTGCGGTCCAACAGGCCGGGCGACAGCAGGATCCCGTCCGCCCCCGCATCGACGACGGACTGCACGACCGACTTCGCGGACTCGCCCCCTCCCTTGGCGCTTGCGCCGAGGCCGCGATCGAAGGCCACGATCATCGTGCGTCCGGTGTCCTTGGCGAAGAGGCGATTGAGGCGAAACTCAGAGGTTTCCATTGTGGTCGGGTTTCCTTTCGATGTTCTGGGTGAGGTGTTACTTGATCGCGCCGAGAGAGAGCCCGCGGACGAGCTGCTTCTGCGCGAGCAGGCCGGCCAGCACGACGGGGAGTGTGGCGAGGAGGGAGGCGGCGGAGAGCTTCGCGAGGAACAGCCCCTGCGTGCTGATGAAGCCGACGAGGTAAAGCGGCACGGTCTGAGCGTTGACGGAGGTCAGGCTGCGCGCCAGGAAGAACTCGTTCCACGAGAAGATGAAGCAGAGGAGCGCCGTCGCCGCGAGACCCGGAGCCACCATCGGCAGCACGACTCGAGAGAGTTCCTGAAGGAAGGTGGCCCCGTCCACTCGCGCTGCTTCGAGGATCTCCTTGGGGATCTCGACCATGAACGACCGAATGAGCCACACGGCCAGGGGAAGGTTCATGGCCGTGTACATGATCACGAGCAGAAGCGTCTGATCCAGCATGCCGAGCCAGTTGGCGATCAGGTAGATCGGGATGATGGCGCCGGCGATCGGCAGCATCCTCGTCGACAGAAGGAAGAACAGCACGTCCTTCCACTTCCGAATCGGCCGGATCGACAGCGAGTACGCGGCCGGAAGCGCCAGAACGATCACCAGGAGCACCGAGACGATGCTGGCGGTGAGGGAATTCTGGAAGAACGGCAGGAAGTTGTTGTCGATAGCGACCTGGAACTGGTCGAAGGTGGGCTCGAAGAGCACCTTCGGGGGCAAGGTGACCGCATCCACCTCGGATTTGAAGGCGGTGATGACCATCCACAAGAACGGGAAGACCATCATCAGCCCAGCGAGCCAGGCCAGTGCGCTCAGTATCCCGCCGTGACCCCGTCTACGGCTGGAGCGATGGCGCGGGTCACCCTTGACGCTGATGAGCTCGGTCACGGTGTGCGTCGTCATGATGCCCGCCCTTCGGTGCTCTTGAGCAGATTCGACGCGACGCGCAACCCCACTGAGGCGATGATGAGTGTCGCGATCAGCACGATCACGGCCATCGCAGATGCTTGACCGATCTCGAGCCCGCGGAAGGCCCGCTGATACAGGTAGTACGGGATGTTCGTCGTCGCCGATCCCGGCGCTGCAAGGTAGACCGCGTCGAAGGTCTGCATGATGTAGATCGTCCCGAGCACGATGCTCAGCTCGCTGTACGGCCGCAGGTGGCGCCAGGTCAAGAAGCGAAACCGGGCCACCGCGGTGGCGCCGTCGACCTTGGCGGCTTCGATCGTGCTCGGGTCCTCGCTCTGCAGCCCTGCGAGCAGAATGAGCATGAAGAACGGGGACCACTGCCAGGTCAGGATGATGATGACCGACAGCATCGGGTGCTGACCCAGCCAGTCCACCGGCGCGATACCGACCAGGCCCAACGCCCAGTTGACGATGCCGTAGGTGGTGCCGAGCATGGTGTTCTTCCACAGCAGCGCCGTCGCGGCGGGGAGGACGAGGAAGGGGATGATCAGCAGCGTGCGCACCGCTCCGCGCCCGCGGAACTCGCGGTTGACCAGAAGGGCAAGCACGAGGCCGACGATGAACGAGGCCACGACCGCTCCGACGGTCATGACCACCGTGTTGCCGGCTGCCTGAAGGAACTCGGGCTCGTGAAAGATCGTCGCGTAGTTCTCGAAGCCGACGAACTCTGGCCCGCTCCGGCTGGTGGCGAGGTTCCAGTCATTGAGGCTGTACCAAAGCGTGAGGACGAACGGCAGCTGGGTGACCAGCAGCACGACGACCATCATCGGGTACAGCGGGAAGGCGTGGGCGGCGCGCGCGAGCCACGAGGATCCGCGGCTGTGGTTCTTCTTTGTGGCGCCCGGCGCAGGCGAACCCGCCTGCGCCGGGCGCCTGCGCGCCTCAGAGACTGAGGGCTGCGTCATGGCCTACTCCCCGTCGACCCAATCGCGGTTGTCGCTCGCGAATCGAGTGAGGATACCGTCGGCCGCGCTGGCGACCTCGGCTCCGGACGCGCCGCTCGTGATGGCTGCGGACACCTCCTTGGCCACCTGCGTGCCGAAGTCCTGGTAGGAGGGCAGCAGGAGGAACAGGATGCCGTCGTACGGGGTCGGCGCGGGGTGATCGGTCGGGTCTGCCTTGTCAACCATTGCGAGCGTCGTCTCGGCGAACGGCGCAGCGGCCAGGTACTCGGGGATGTCGTAGGTCGAAGCGCGGGTCGCGGCGGGAGCCCGCTCCCAGCCGAGCTGCTCACCGACCAGCTTGACGTAGTCCTTCGAGCCGAAGAACGCGAGGTACTTCCACGCGGCATCCTGATTCTTCGAGGTGGAGGTGATAGCGAGGTTCCAGGACCACAACCAGCCGTTGCCGTCCCACGCGTCGACCGGTGCCGGCGCGTAGCCGACCTTTCCGACGACCGAGCTGGTCTCGGGGTTCTCAACAGATGCCGCCGCCGAGGTCGCATCGAACCACATCGCTGCGTCGCCCTGGGTGAATGCCGTGAGGCATTCGGGGAAGCCGGCCGTCGAGGTGCCGGGGATACCGTAGTTGCGTTGCAGGTTCAGGTAGGTGTCGATCGCCTTGACCGCCTCCGGGCTCGACAGCTGCGGAGCCCAGTCTTCGTCGTACCACACACCGCCGTAGGCGTTGATGATCGGGTTGAGCGCCGCGACCGACGCACCCCATGAAGCGTCGCCGCGCATGCAGATTCCAGCGAGGTTGTTGGACGTGTCCTGGACCTTGTCCGCCAAAGACACGACATCGTCCCAGGTCGGATTGGCCGGCATCTTCAGGCCCGCGGCCTCGAACAGGTCAGCGCGGTACATCAGCATCGAGGACTCCGCGCTGATCGGGACGCCGTAGAGCTCGTCGTTGTGCTTCAGCCCGTTGAGCACAGCCGGGACGATGTCCGATTCGTCGAACTCACTGTCTTGCGCGACGTACGCGTCGATCGGGGCGAGCCATCCGTTCTGCGCCCAGATCGGTACCTCCAGCGGTCCGATGCTGACGACGTCGAACGGACTTGACCCGGTGGCCACTCCCTGCGTCAGCTGATCGCGAAGCTGGTCCTCCGGGAGGTTGACGTACTCCACGGTGATGTCCGGGTTCTGCTTCTCGAACTCGGAGGTGAGTTCACGGATGTCATCGAACTGCGGCACCGCTGCGGTGGCGACGGTGATCGTCGTGGTGCCGTCGCTGCTCTCGGGTGCCGACGTACTCGCGGTGCAGCCACTGATGGCCAGCGCGGAGGCGGCGGCGGTTCCGATCACCGCTCCCGCTCGCCATCGCCGCGTCTTTGCGGAGTGTGACTCGATCATTTGTTACCTTCCTTTTCGGTGTTCCTTCTCGGTGTTTCCGGGTGGAGCTGTGTCAGGCGATCACGACGTGATCGATGGTCTCCTGCAGGTCCTCCAGCAGGTCCGCATCGATGCCGGAGTCGGTCACGATCCCGTCGATGTCCGCTGGCGAGGCGAACCTGTGGAAGTACTCGGCGCCGATCTTCGAGTGGTCCAGCAGTGCGATGGAGCGCCGTGAGGCTTTGACGATGGCTCGCTTGCATTCCGCTTCGGACTGATCCGACGTGGTGAGGCCGTGATCCACACTGAATCCGTTCGCTCCGACGAAAGCGACATCGATACGCAGCTCTCGGAGGGCATCGACAGCCCAGGGGCCGACCGTGCTCTGGCTGACGGGCCGGAAGACCCCGCCGAGGTGCATGAGGGTGATGTTCGGAAACGCCGCCAGCGCGTTCATGATGTGCAGCGAGTTGGTGACGACACGCAGGTGGGAGTCGGTGGACATGAACCGTGGCACGAGTGCCGCGGTGGTGCCGGAGTCAATGAGAACAGCACCCTCCTCGGGGAGCTCCGCGACCGCAGCCGCAGCGATGCGCAGTTTCTCCGGGTTCATCACCGACTCGCGAACGGCGTTGACCGGCTCGAAACCAAGGCGCTGCACGGGAATCGCTCCTCCGTGCGTGCGGGTGACGAAGCCCTGTCGCTCAAGGTGGACCAGGTCTTTTCGGACGGTCTCGGTCGTGACGTCGAGTTCGGCTGCCGCCGTTGCGACATCCACGCGACCGAGTCGTCGAACCTGCTCCAGCAAGAGCCTGCGTCGTTCTTCTAGGTACATCTTCGTTCCTTCCGGGATTCATCATGGACCACATCACAAGCATTCGCAACTCGACAAGGCGGGAATTTGTTGGGTACAGTTGCGTTACCCAACCCGATTGGATCCGCATGGCGACGTCGCTTGCAATGACAACTGTGCCCGGCTTCTTGCGAAAGCGTGGGTTATCCAACGCGGCCGGCCCGAACTGGAAAGTCGCTCAGCTGACGGGGGGCGTGAGCGGGATCGTCTTCTCAGCGGATGACGGACAACGGGCCTTCGTCGTGAAGCAGTCCCTCGACCGGCTCGCCGTGGAGGACGAGTGGACTGCGCCACGCGAGCGAATCCTCAATGAGGCGCGGGTGCTCGACCTGATCGCCGGCGTCGTGCCCGCTCACTCGCCCCAGCTGATCGACGTCGACGACGCGACCCTGACGCTCACGATGGAGCAGGCGCCGTCCGGATGGTCCGACTGGAAGTCTGAGTTACTCAGCGGGGAGGTGGACACCACCCTCGCCTCGGACCTCGGCAAGGTGCTAGGCACGATCCACAGTGCGACCGCGAAGGGAGATTGGTCCCTACCCCCGGACGACGGGATCGCCGGGTTCAATGCCCTCCGCATCGAGCCCTTCCATCGCACCGTCGCCGCACGGCTCCCCGAGCACGCGGGTCAGATCCTCTCGATCGCGGCCCGAGTCCTCAGCCGCGCCACCTGCCTCGTGCACGGGGACTTTTCGCCAAAGAACATCCTGATAGCGCCCCGCGCAACCGGCAGTCGGCGTTTCTGGCTGATCGACGACGAGGTCGGGCATCGCGGTGATCCGGTCTTCGATCTCGCGTTCTTCCTTTCCCACCTGGCCCTCAAACGCATCCGCGCCATCGCCGCGATCCGCCCGTGTTTCGACGAGGCCGGTGCGTCCTTTCTCCGCGGCTACCGCTCGACTGGGATGGACGTCGACAGCGACGATCTCTCGGAGCAGATCGGGTGCCTGGTCCTCGCACGCGTCCTGGGTCGATCCCAAGTCGGCTATCTCGACGAGACCGAGCGACGACATGCGCTCACCGTCGGAGCCGGGCTGCTCTCCGCCGCGGGTGCTTACAGCCTCGACCGTCCGCTGACCATCGCTTGACGCCTACACACCAAGGAGTATCAATGACGAACACCACAATCGGCTCTCTTGAAGCCTGGGAGGCCCTCGACTCCCGAGGACGCCCGACGGTCGGATGCCGGGTAACGCTGCGCAGCGGGGGCACGGGCCGGGTGATCACACCATCGGGTGCATCGACCGGCGACTTCGAAGCGATCGAGCTGCGGGATCGCGATGAGCGCTACGACGGGTTCGGCACCCGGCGTGCCGCTGCCTCGCTGCGAGGAGAGATCGCAGAAGCGATCGTCGGCATGGACGCGACCGACCAGCGGGCGGTGGATGCCGCCATCGAGGCGCTCGACCCCGACCCGGGTCTGGCGCACATCGGCGGAAATGCCGCCCTCGGGGCCTCGCTCGCCGTACTCACTGCATGCGCCGACACGCTCCGGGTACCACTGTGGCGGATGCTCGATCCCGGCCGGCCTCCTCTTATTCCGATGCCGATGGTGAACATCGTCTCCGGCGGCGCGCACGCGGGGCGCGCAATCGACATCCAGGACATCCTCGCGGTCCCGGTCGGTTCCGCCAGCTTCACTGAAGGCATCGAGTGGATCTCCAGGGTGCGAGCCGCCACCGCGCACGTGCTCACCGAGCAGGGCGGCTGGGCCGCTCTCGTCGCCGACGAGGGTGGACTCAGCGCACGCCTCGCAACGAATGAGGCGGCCCTCGAACTCGTGACGCGGGGCATCGAGCGAAGTGGTCTGCGGTGCGGCGACGATGTCGCGATCGCCATCGATGTCGCAGCATCTCAGCTTGTCGACAACGACCGCATCCGCCTACGTTCGGAGGAGGCCGTCCTCACTACGGATGAGTGGCTCGACCGCCTCTCCGCCTGGACACAGCAGTACCCGATCGTGTCCATCGAGGACCCCCTCGGCGACGACGATTGGGACTCCTGGCGGAGCGCCTCGATGCGCTTGAACGGAATCCAGCTCCTCGGGGACGACCTGTTCGCGACGAATGTCGCCCGCATCGAACACGGAGTCTCTGAGCGCATCGCGAACTCCGTCCTGATCAAACCCAATCAGGCGGGACTGGTCACTCGCACGGCGGATGCGGTCGCCGTCGCTCAACACTCGGGGTACGCGACTGTCGTGAGCGCCCGCTCGGGTGACACGGAAGACCACTGGCTCGCTGACCTCGCGGTCGGATGGCGGGCCGGTCAGATCAAAGTCGGATCCACCATGCGCTCGGAGCGAACCAGCAAGTGGAACCGACTCCTCGAACTCGAGGCGACGATGACGACCGAATACGCCGGCGCTCGCGCAATCGCTGCACTGGAGTCGGCGTAGCGTCTGGCTCACCCCACCCGCCTGGATCGCCCCCGTTACTTTCTTTGTGGCCGTTCCGTGAGCATGCTGGGCGGTGACGGCCTGCCGGGCCCGCAACACCCTCACCGCCTGACCGGCGAGATTGCGGAAAGTGTCGTCGTTTCCGCGTCGGGACCACAGTTCGCGCAATCCCGGTCCGGTCCAGCGCGACCGCGTGATGCTCCCCCTTGCCGACGTCGAGACCGACGAACACGTCGACCTCGTCGTACCTGTCGATGCTGGTGACCACCGTGTCCTCCGTTCACTCGCGACGGCAGCCGCGACGGTGCGCCTCAGCATCCACGTTACGGACGGCCTCGAGCGGGATGCTCGGTCTGGCCCCTATCAGCGATCACACACCGCCAACCAGGCCCGGTGACAACACCCCCCAGATCATCGAGGACAGGGGGCGGCAATCATGCCGGGCCCGGCAGGCCGTCACCGCCCAGCATGGCCGCCGAACGGGTCACGAAGAAAGTAACGGGGCAGGAGGGCGCGCGGGGGCGCGCGGGGATGCGCGGCTTCGGCGGCGGGTCAGGACGGGTCGTCGAGCCGGAAGCCGACCTTCACCGTCACCTGGAAGTGCAAGACCCCGTTGTCGTCGGCCTGACCGCGGAACGACACGGCCTCGAACCAGTCGATGTGGCGGATGGTCTGCGAGGCACGCTCCAGCGCGGCCCGAATCGCGGCATCGATCCCATCTGGCGAGGTGCCGACGATCTCACTGATGCTGTAGGTGTGCGACATTGCGTTCCCCTTTCGTCCGGCACGCTCGGGGGCCGGCCCGTGCGGCCACTCTAGCGGCATCCCCCAGGCTCGATCTGCCCCCGAGAACCCTTGACACCTGGCGCGCGGTAGGACACTCTAGTCTGACAGGTAATATTGCCGTCCTCTATATCAGACATGGAGGTCTGATGACTGAACTCGCCGTACGCGCCGTCGATCTGCACAAGTCCTTCGGCGACCTCGAGGTGCTCCAGGGCATCGACATCGAGATCCCGCCCGGCGGTGTGACCTGCATCATCGGCCCCTCGGGCTCGGGCAAGTCCACCTTCCTCCGTTGTATCAACCATCTCGAGAAGCTCACCTCGGGCCGCCTCTGGGTCAACGGCAAGCTCGTCGGTTACGAACCCCACCGCGGCTACCTCCGCGAAATGTCCGAGAAAGAGATCGCCCGCGACCGGCGCGGGGTCGGAATGGTGTTCCAGCGCTTCAACCTCTTCCCGCACATGACCGTGCTCGAGAACATCACGATCGCACCCACCCGCGTGGCGGCGCTCTCCGCCGCGGAGGCGAAGGATCGCGCGATGTCCTTGCTCGAGCGCGTCGGCCTGAGCGACAAAGCCGACGTCTACCCGGCGCAACTGTCCGGCGGACAGCAGCAGCGCGTCGCCATCGCCCGGGCGCTGGCGATGGAACCCAAACTGATGCTGTTCGACGAGCCCACCTCCGCGCTCGACCCCGAACTGGTCGGCGAAGTACTCGACGTCATGACGGGGCTGGCCGAATCCGGGATGACGATGATCGTGGTCACCCACGAGCTCGGCTTCGCCCGCGAAGTGGGACAACGCCTCATCTTCATGGACCAGGGCCGCATCGTCGAAGACGGCACCCCCAGCGAGGTCATCGACAACCCCAAGCAGGAACGAACCCAGGGCTTCCTGTCCAAGGTCTTCTGAACGGCGAACGAGAGGAATCACCGTGAACATCCCGCAACGCTCGCGACGGTCGGTGGCAGTGATCGCCGCGGCCGCCACCGTCTCGCTCGCCCTGGCGGCGTGCGCCACGGGCGGCGACTCGGCCGCCGAGACGGACGACGTCTTCGTCATCTACGGCGAAGAGGTCCCCTTCAACCAAGAGCTGTACGACATGCTCCCCGATGACGTGAAAGAGAAAGGCTCGCTCAGCTTCAGCACCGACGCCGCCGGCCCGCCGCGCACCTTCGTCGACGACTCGGGCGAGATCGTCGGCGTCATCCCCGACGTGATCCACGCCGTCGGAGCCACCCTGGGGCTGGAGACCGAGATCCTCAAGAACTCGTTCGACGCCGAAGTACCCGGCGTCGAGTCCGGACGATTCGACTTCACCACCGGAACCGGCGACTTCCCGCACCGCCGCGAGATCCTCGACCTCATCGACTACTACAAGGCGGGCCGCGTCTACCTCGTGCAGGCGGGGAACCCCATGGGCGTCACGAAGGACGAGCTCACCCAGTGCGGACTGCGCGTGGGCGTGTTGAAGGGGACCACGCAGGAGCAGCTGGTCACCGAACTGTCGCAACGCTGCGAGGACGAGGGCCTCGAGCCGATCAACCTGCAGTCGTTCAACAACGTCCTGCTGCCGGTGCCGCTGGAGGCCGACCGCGTCGACGTCGTCTGGGAGAACACCTCGACGGGAATGATGGTGGCCGAGGAGTCGCCCGACAAGTTCGAGCTGGCCGACGTGCTCTTCCAGGGCTACGTCGCGTTCGGGTTGCGTAAAGACCGCCCCGAACTGCGCGACACCATGCAGCAGACACTGCAGCACCTGATGGACACCGGCGTCTACCAGACCATCTACGACGAATGGGGTCAGGGCGAACTCGTCATGGACTACATCTCGATCAACTCGGACAACCGGGACCTGCAATGAGCGAGAAGACCGTGACGGCCCCCGTCACCACCGCCCCGGCCGGCGAGGACGACTTCCCGATCAAACCCCGACGCAACCTGATCGACTGGATCGGGTTCCCCGTGGTGGGCTTCCTCGTCATCCTCTTCATCTACAACCTGTTCACCAACCCCAACTGGCGCTGGGACGTGGTGGGAGAGTACCTGTTCCACCCGCTGGTGCTGCAGGGCGTGCTGACGACGATCGTGCTGACCCTCGTCTCGGGTGTCACCGGAACGATCTTCGGCCTCATCCTCGCCGGGATGCGGCTCTCGCGCAGCCCGCTGTTGCGCGGCATCGCGACCGCCTTCATCGGGTTCATGCGCGCCATCCCCGCCCTGGTGCTCTTGCTGCTGATCTACTTCACCAGCGCGGTGTTCCCAGAGGTCGGATTCGGCATCCCGTTCACTGACATCATGTTCTACGAGATCCCGGTGAACGCGATCATCACCCAGTTCGTGGCGGCGTGGCTGGGCCTCACCCTCATCATGGGCTCTCACACCGGTGAGATCTTCCGCGGCGGCGTGATCTCGGTTCCCGGCGGCCAGGTGGAGGCGGCGAAGGCGCTGGGGATGAGTCCCTCGCTGACCTTCTTCAAAGTGGTCATGCCGCAGATGATCCGCGTGTCGATCCCGGCCCTCGCGAACGAGCTGATCTCGCTGTTCAAGAACACCTCGCTGGTCTCGATCATCGGCTATGCCGAATTGCTGACGGTGGTGCAGTCCATCTACGGCCGCACCTATCAGACGATCCCGTTGCTCATCGTCGCCTGCATCTGGTACTTGGTCATCGTGATCATCTCGATGCTCGGGCAGCAGCGCCTGGAGAAGCGGTTCGGCCGCGGCTTCGGAGTCGGAGCCAACGCCTGACGTGGCGTCACGGACGACACCGTCGGCTCCGGTGCCCCCAGGCGGGCGCCGGGGCCGGCGGCCGTGGCGCCGTCCGACGCTCTACCAGGGCTATCTCGGCGGCGCCCTGATCGGTGCGGTGGGCAGTTGGATGCTGCGCACCGCACAGATCCTGCTCGTCATCGAAGTCACCGGCGCCAACGGTCTGCTGGTCGGAATCGTCACCGCGGCGCAATACGTCCCCACCCTGGTGCTCAGCGGGTACGTCGGAGTCCGCGCCGATCGACAGTCGAAGGGCACGCTGCTGATGATCGGGCAGCTCGTCATGATCGGTGCCGCGTTGGCTCAGGCGGCACTGCTGTTCTACGGCGTCGACTCCTGGGTGTTCATCGCGATCCTGGCCACCCTGTTCGGTGTCGGCACGGCCATCGACGGTCCGATGCGCACCTCCGTGCTTCCCGACCTGGTACCGACGCCGCGCGTTCCCGCCGCCGTCAGCGTCAACGTGGTGCTGTTGCAGCTGGGGCGATTCGTCGGCCCCCCACTGACGGCGTACCTCGTGCTGGAGGTGTCGTTCGCGTGGGCCTTCACGATCGCCGGACTCGGGCTCATCGGCTTCGCGGCCGTCCTGCCGCGGGTGTCGGTCCCCCCCAAACCCACCGACTCGGACAGCGGCGGCCTGCGCGCCGCGCTGGTCTACCTCCGGCGCCGCCCCCGCATGCTCGCAGCCTTCTTCCTCGCCGGGGTCACCGGGCTCGTCGGCCCCAATCTGGTCCCGTTCTCCGCCCTGATCGTGTACCAGCGGTTCGACGGCGGTGCCGGCGAAGTCGCGGTCGCCTCGACCTCGCTCGCCCTGGGGGCGCTGGTCGGGTCGGTGTGGGCGGCGCGCACCCGGCATCGCTCCCTCGGCATGGTCGCGGCACTGACCATCACGGTGGGGCTGATGAGCGCTGCCTCCGCGCTCATGCCCACCCCGGTGCTGTTCTACGTGCTGCTCGGCGTGGCCGGCTGCGCGGCGCTGGCGATGGTGAGCCAGGCCACCGCCCGGGTGCAGGAGTTCGTGGATGACGACATGCGGGGGCGCGTCACCGGGCTCTACTTCATCGTGCTGGTCGGCGGTGCCCCGATCGGCGCACCGCTCATCGGTGCCCTCGGCGACGTGATCGGCATCACGTGGGCGGTCGCTCTGGCGGGCGTCGTCGTGGCGGCCACCGGGCTGCTGATCTTCCTCCCGGTGCGCACCACCCTCGACATCGCGCCGGTGCACCGGGACTGAAGGCACCGATGCGGCGGACCCCGGCATCCGGGTTCCGCCGCATCGTGCGTCTCGCGTCAGTCGCGCAGGTCGGAGTTGATCGAGATGTAGTCGATCGCGAGGTCGCCCTGGTCCCACTCGTCGAGGATCGCCTGGTAGCTCCCGTCGTCGATCATGGACTGCAACGCGGCCTGGAACGCGTCGCGCAGTTCGGTGCGTTCCTTGGAGACACCGAAGGCCAGGTAGGCGCGATAGATCGGGTCACCGGCGACCGCGAACACGTCGGGCTGTTCGGCGACGACCATGAACCCCGTCGACACCGTCTCCCACACGACGTCGACACGGTCCGCCTCCAGCGGCACCGGCAGCAGCACGTTGTTGAACGACTGCAGATCGATCGCCGGCTTCCCCTCTTCTTCGCAGCGGGCCGACAGGTCGGTGACGAGCTGTTCCTGGGTCGTTCCTTTCAGAACGCCCACACGCAGTCCGCACTGCGACAGCTGGTCGTTGGTGACGTTCTTCGGGTTGCCGGCGGCCACCAGGAACAGCTGTCCGGCCTTGGAATAGTCGACCATGTCGAGCACGTCGCGCCGGGTGGGGAAATCGCCGGTGCCGGTGGTGGAGTCGAACTTGCCCGACTCGACCCCCGGGACCTCGGCGTCGAAGGAGTTCTTCTGGATGTCGACCTCCACACCGAACAGCGCCCCCATGCCGGCGATGAGGTCGGGGACGAAACCGACGAGGTCACCGTTGTCGTCCACGAAGGTGCGCGGCGGGGCGGCTCCGTCGGAGGAGAAGACGAGGGTGCCCTTGTCGAGCACGTCCTGCGGGAGCAGGTCGCGCAGCTCATCGTTCTGCGTGAAGGTGTGGCCGTACAGTTCGAGAGACCCGTCCGCCTCTGCCGAGGTGGACGGGTCGCTCGCAGAACCGCAGGCGGTGAGCGTGAGCGCGGTGACGGCGGCCAGCGCGAAGCCGGCGGCGGCGTGTGTACGTCGGGTCATATCGAATCTCCTTCTTCTCTCGTTCTTCTCTCGGCGTTAGGCGGCGACAGGCCGACGGATCAGCTCGAAGATGCGGTGGCGCGCGTGCGCGAACTCGGGGCGTTCCTTGGTGTCGAACTGGTTGCGGGAGGGGCCGAGCTCGATCGGGACGATCTCGGCGATCTCCGACGGCGCCCGGGTGAGCACGACCACCCGGTCGGACAGGTACACCGATTCGTCGACGTCGTGGGTGACGAACAGGATCGCCATCTCGTACTCGTCGCGCAACGGCAGCACCAGGTCCTCCAGATCCATCCGGGTCTGGGCATCCACCGACGCGAACGGCTCGTCCATGACCAGCAGCCGGGGCCGCGAGGCGATCGCCCGGGCGATGGCGACGCGCTGCTGCATGCCGCCGGAGAGCTGCTGCGGCTTCGCCGAGCCCCGACCCTCGATCCCCACCGATTTCAACGCGTGCGCGGCACGTCGGCGGGCTTCGTCGCGAGGCACACCCGCGCTGCGCAGCGGCAGCATCACGTTCCCCTCGATCGACATCCACGGCAGCAGCGAACGGCTGTAGTCCTGGAACACCATGGCGAGGTCGGCGGGGGGCCGCTCGACCCGGTTGCCGAGCACCCGCACCTCACCCCGGTCGTAGGTCTGCAAGCCCGCCACGGTGCGCAGCACGGTGGTCTTGCCCGCCCCCGAAGGACCGACGATGCTCACGATCTCGTTGTCATCGACGTGGAACGTGACATCGCGCACCGCCTCGAACGGGCCATCCTTCGTGGTGTAGGTCTTGCCGAGACCGTCGACTTCGACGACGTGGGTCATTGGCTTACGCCCCTTCCATGGAGATGCGGGTGCCGATGGCGCCACCCACGAGCTTTTCGATGAGAATGAAGACGTAGCTGAACGCGACGCCGAGGATGGCGACGAGGATCATGCCCGACCACATCTGCGGGTAGTTGAACCCCTGCTGCGCCGTCAGCGTGATCGCGCCGATGCCGCGGGAGGTCCCGATCATCTCGCTGACGACCATGATCAGCAGCGCCGAGGCCAGCGAGACCCGCGCGGCGGCGATGATGCGCGGCAGTGCGGCCGGATAGATCATCAAGAACACTCGCCGCAACGGATCGATGCGGAACACCCGGCCGACATCCTCCAGCGTGGATTCGACCGCCTGCACGGCGGCCGCCGTCGCCAGCAGCATGTAGGTCATGGTGCCGTAGACGATGGCAGCGATCTGGAACTGGGGCCCGATGCCGAAGATGAACAGGAACACCGGCAGGATCGCGATCGGCGGGATCGTGAGCAGGAACCCCAGCACGGGGCTGAACATCTGGTTCAGCGGTAGCACCCGGCCGAGCAGCCCGCCGAGGGCGATGCCGACCACGAGGCCGAGGACGTATCCGATCGAGAGGTTCGACAGACTCGGGACGACGTTCTGCGTGAACCCCGGGCCCAGCCAGGTGTCGGCGAACGAGTCGGCGATCTTGGAGACCGGGGGGAAGAACGGGCTCGGCCAGACGAGGGTGCCCACCAGGTACGCCGCGACGAGGATGAGGGGAACCGCCAGGGTCTGCAGCGTGCGCACCAACCGCGAATCCGAGGTCTTCATCGTTCGCCTCCCGGCGCCCAGCGAGCGAAGTACCGCTCGATCGCAGAGAACACCAGGATCATCGTGATGCCGACGATCCCGGTGAACAGGGTGATCGCGTAGGTGGCCGGCACATCCTCGCGCGACAGTGCGGCGAGCAGGCCGGTGCCGATTCCGAACGATCCACCGACGTATTCGGTCGTCACCGTGACCGCGAAGGCCGCCGCCGCGCCCACCTTGAGGCCGGTGGCGATCTGCGGAGCGGCCGCGGGGAAGCGGAAGAAGGCGATCGTGCGCCACCGCGTGAGCCGAAGGCTCTTGGCGGTGTCGATGAGCGTGTCGTGTGCGAGGTGCACGCCGTAGGCGGTCTGGATCAGCAGCGGCCAGATCACGCCCTGCATGATCAGGATGACCTGGAAGTTCACGCCGGTGCCCATGAGCACGATCACCAGCGGCAGGATGATGATGGCGGGGATCGGGCGGATGAGCTCGATGGGCAGCCGCGCGTACCGGTATGCCGTCCGGCTGAGCCCCAGCCACATCCCCACTGGGATCGCGATGACGGTCGACACGACCAGGCCGATGATCCACGCCCGCATCGAGAAGCCGACCAGACGCCAGAACCCGGGGTCGACCAGCAGCTCCCCGAGCGATCCGAGCGTGTCGGTGAGCGTGGGGAAGGCGACCCGCCGACCGGGCGGCGGCGCCGAGGCGATCGCGTACAGCTGCCACGCCACCGCCACCAGCACGATGCCCGCGACCGCGAACAGGATGCCTCGGATGTATGGCGAGCGCCGACGGAAGCTCCCGGCCCGCACCGCCTCCGTCACCGGGGCGGTCGTGGTGGTCGATGAGCTCATTGGTGTGTCTCGACGTACACGCCGGTGTCGACGCCCTGCTCGATCCAGCCCTCTTCGATCAGCGCGTCGACGTAGTTGTCGAGCTCGGATGCCGCCACCGGCACCTCGAAGGTCTGCAGCGAGATGTAGGGCCATTCCGCTTCGGCCTTGCCCAGCGCGGTGCCGATGACCTCACGCCACTGGTCGTCGGGGAGGGCGTTGGTGTCGTCGTAGGAGCGCTGCGTCGCGGTGCGGAACCGGTCGAGCAGGTCCTGCTTGTCGGTCGCGGTCTGCGCCGAGGTGTAGAAGGTGTCCAGCAGCGCTCCGATGCCGAAGGTCTCTGCCACGGCGTCGCCCAGGTCGATGATGTCGGGGTTGGTCGACAGTGCCTCGGCGAGGTACGGCTTGAGGACGCCCGACGCGTCGACGCTCCCGTCTTCGATCGAGGTGACCGACTGGGCGACGGGAAGGGTGACCATCTCGGTCGTGCTCGGGTCGGCCCCCGCCTTGCGGATCTGCTGAAGCATGGCGAGGGTCAGTACGCTCCGCGGTGCCGGGGTGGCGACGCTGTGTCCGGCGAGGTCGGCCCAGCCGGTGATTCCGCTGTCGGACATTGTGATCGTGCCGACGTTGCCCGCCTCACGCGAGCGCGCGCCGCCGGCGACGCTGCGGAGGTCGACGCCTCCGGCCATCGCCGTGACGATCACGGAGGGTGAGGCCCATCCGATGTCGTACTGGCCCGACGCGACGGCCGAGATGGCGCTCGGGGGAGCGTCGACCTCGGTGAAGTCGAGCGCGATGCCGACTTCCTCGAAGTACCCCTTCTCGACGCCGAGCTTGATGGAGGCGACGGAGTCGACGCCGGGCAGCGAGACGATCGAGAGCGTCTCGAGTTCTCCGGCTGCACCGTCCGACGTGGGTTGGCTGCTCGTGGTGTCGTCGCCGGCGCACCCGGCGAGCATCAGTGCGGACACGACCGCGATCGATCCGACGGTCCAGCTGTGGTTGCGCTTCATGGCACGGACTCCCTTGTCGTTGCCGGACGGCCTCTGACCTCGGCGCCGCCCGGATCCTGTCTGTCTGGTATATTGGATACCTGTACGTTCAGTCAGACACAGTGTGCCAGGGGCTGACTTTCGTGTCAACGTCGAACGCGAAACCGTGCCGGGAGGAAGAGACCCATGCAAGACGCCGACGATCACCTGCACGGAGTGGACGGTGCCAATCCCCGCGGCTACGAGGGATTCGAGGGCGTCGTCGCCCCGGACATCTCCGAGTCGACACCGTGGTGGCCGCAGCCGGCCCGCGCGCGTGCGGGTGCCCCGAACGTCGTGGTGATGCTGATCGACGACATGGGGTTCAGCGACATCGCCCCGTTCGGTAGCGAGATCGCCACCCCCGGGCTCTCCGCTCTGGCCGCGAAAGGGTACCGATTCTCCAACTTCCGGGTCACGCCGCTGTGCTCGCCCTCACGGGCGGCACTGTTGACCGGCGCCAACCCGCACCGCGCCGGGTTCGGCTACGTCTCACAGGTCGATCCCGGCTACCCGGGGCTGAGCATGCAGATCCCCCACAACCTGCCGACGCTGGCCGAGTCGTTCCGCGACAACGGTTACGCGACCTTCATGGTCGGCAAGTGGCATCTGACCCGTGAGTCGGAGATGCACGACGGCGCCGACAAGTCGTCGTGGCCGGTCCAGCGCGGGTTCGATCGCTACTTCGGCTCTCTCGACGGCTACACGACGCTGTACCACCCGCACCGGCTGGTGCGGGACAACTCCCCGGTGACCGAGGAGTTCGGCGACGACGACTACCTCACCGACCGGCTCACCGACGAGGCCATCGGGATGATCGGGTCGCTACGCACCGGGTCGGACCGGCCGTTCTTCCTGTACTTCGCCCACCATGCGATGCACGGGCCGGTGCAGGCCAAGCCCGCCGACATCGAGCGGCACCGCGGCGCCTACGAGCAGGGCTGGGATGCCGTGCGCCAGGCGCGGTTTCGTCGTCAGCTCGCCGACGGGCTGTTTCCGCCGGGCACCCAGCTCTCGCCCTCCGGCCCGGAGATCACCGACGGCGTGCCGGCGTGGGACGATCTCGACGACGAGCAGCGTGCGCTGTTCGCCCGCCACATGGAGGTCTACGCCGGGGCGGTCTCGGCGATCGACGACAGCGTGACGCGCCTGATCGAACACCTCACCGCCATCGGCGAGTACGACAACACGATCATCGTGTTCTGCAGCGACAACGGCGGCACCGGCGAGGGCGGCGTGAACGGCACCCGCAGCTACTTCAGCCAGTTCTTCGGCCACCCCGACATCCCGAGCGACTGGGTGGCCGACGTCCCCCGGCCGCTCGAGCTGATGGGCGGTCCGCGCGTGCACGGTCACTATCCGCGCGGCTGGGCACACGCCTCGAACACGCCGTTCCGCATGTACAAGGGTCAGGTGTGGGAGGGCGGAGTGCATAGTCCGCTCATCGTGAGCTGGCCGGGTGGGCTGCCGCGCCGAGCTGGCGACACGGGGGTGCGCGACGGGTTCGCCTACA
Organism: Microbacterium sp.; assembly: GCF_047972865.1. Taxonomy (GTDB): domain Bacteria; phylum Actinomycetota; class Actinomycetes; order Actinomycetales; family Microbacteriaceae; genus Microbacterium. The sequence continues at coordinate 2,722 of NZ_JBKEAY010000198.1, read as the reverse complement.
TCACCGACATCGCGCCGACCGTGCTGGAGCTGGCCGGGGCCCACCGCCCGGAGCGGCTGCAGGGCGCCGCCACCGTGGATGCCGACGGGGCGAGCTTCGCCGACGCGCTGCGGCTCGGGTCTGCGGCCGCGCCCCGCCCGGGCGGTCAGCACATCTCGCTGATGCGCCAGCACACCTACTACCGGGGGCAGTGGAAACTGATCGCGCCGCAGCCGACGGATCAGAGCATCCCGTTCACGACGACCGCCGCACTCGATTGGCAGCTGTTCGACATCATCGCCGATCCGACCGAACTCACCGACGTGGCGTCCCGGTTTCCCGACGTCGTCGCCGAGCTCGCCGAAGAATACCGGCGCACCGCCTGGTTCAACACGGTGTTCCCCATGGTGCATCGCCGCGCCCTCGATGCCCGCCCGTCCACCGAGGCGCGGCTTGCCGAGCCGGTGCGGATCGCACCGGGGCTGCCGACGATGGAGCGGTTCCGCTCCGCCCGCCTGGTGCGGATGCGGTCGTTCGTCGTCGAGGCGACTCTGGTGGGCGCCCCGGGCGAGGGCGTGCTCGTCTCGCACGGCGACCAGGGCGGCGGGTACATACTGTGGCTGGAGGGCGGCAGGCTGCACCTGTCGTACAACGCTTACGGCGACATGCACCGGGTCTCGACGCCGTTCGCCGAGTCGGATGCCGTCATCGTGGCGACCTTCACCGCCCTGGACGGCCTCGCGTGGGGCATCGAGGTGCGCTCGGCGTCGGCTTCCCTCCGCCTGGACCGGGTGACGATGCTGGCGGGAATGGCACCGTTCACGGGCATCAGCGTCGGCTTCGACGGCGGCGGTCCGGTGGATTGGGACGTACACGAGCGACACGGACGGTTCCCCTACCGCGGCGGGCTGCGCGATGTACGGTACGTTCCGGGCGAGCCGGCACCCTACGACAACGAGACGCTGGTGGCGGTCGACGAGATCACCGGCCACCTGCTGGACTGATCGACCCCGCACGACGGTGGCCGCCCCCGATCGGGGGCGGCCACCGTCGTGCGGGCGGATCAGCCGTTGACGAAGGTCTCCACGTCGATCTGCTCGATCCAGCCCTCGGCGATGAGACCGTCGGAGTAGTTCTCGATCTCTGCGACCGTCACCGGCACCTTGAACTCCTGCCACGACAGGAACTCCCACTGGCTCTCCTCGCGGCCCATGCCCTCACCCACGACGGCGCGCCATTCGTCGGCAGGCAGCGCGTTCATGTCGGCGTAGCTCTTCTCGAGTCCGGCGCGGAACCCCTCGATGAGGGCGGCCTTGTTGCTCATCGTGTCGGGCGACGCGTAGAACATGTCCAGCAGCGCGCCGACGCCGAAGACCTCAGCCACCATGTCGCCGAGGTTCACGATGTCGGGGTTGGTGTCCATCGCCTCGACGATGAAGTTCTTGACCGTTGCGGTGGCGTCGAGGTCGCCGTCCTCCAGAGCGGTGACCGACTGGTTCAGCGGAAGGGTGACCAGTTCGACCGCCGCGGGGTCGCCGCCGTCGAGGCGCACGGCTTCGAGGACGGCGAGGGTGATGACGCCGCGCGGGGCGTTGACGCCTACCTGCTTGCCCTCGAGGTCTTTCCAGCGCGTGATGCCACTGTCGGCGAGGGTCAGCACCCCCACGTTGCCGGGTTCTTTGGAGATGCCGCCGCCGGCGACGGAGCGGATGTCGACGCCGCCCGCGATCACGGTGGCCGCCACGGCGGGTGAGGTGTGCCCGATGTCGTATTGACCCGAGACGACGGCCGACACGGTGCTCGGCGGGCTGTCGGTCTCGCTGTAGTCGATCTCGATGCCCTCGTCGGCGAAGTAACCCGCCGCCATGCCGCGCTGCAGGGCCACGCCGGAGTCGCTTCCGGCCAGCATGACCACACTGAGGGTCTGCAGGTCGCCGCCGCCGGTATCGCCGGCATCCGGGGTCGTGTCCGATGCGGAGCAGCCGGCGGCGGTCAGCACCAGCCCGAGCGCGGCGACTGCCGCACCGACGTGGCGGATTCGGAATGACATGTGAACTCCCTTGTCCGTTATTTCAGATAGTTCTCTGATGTATCAGACTAGCGGATGCCCGGTGAGAGGGCACCCCCATGAGTGCGTTGTCCACAGCGCGTGCCGCGGGCGCCGAGCCGTCGCGGTCGGTGGTGCTAGCCTCGCCGGAGGGTGTCGTGCAGGGGGTTGTGATGTGGTGGGCGATCGATCCGATTGCAGTGTCGGAACTCGCGGACTCAGCAAGCAGGTGCACCGACGACCTGTCGAAGGGCCTGAGATCTGCGCACGATGCCGTGGATGAGGCCGCGGGGGCGTTGGCGGGTGTGCCGAAGCTGGGTTCGGCGCTCACGTCGGCCACCGACGGCTACCGCCGACTGGGTGTTGCGGCCGTGCGGCGATCGGGGGAGCTGGTGACCGCTGTGCAGTCGAACGTGCGCGGGTACATTGAGGCCGACATCGCGATGTCTTTGGACACGGTGCGAGCGGCGCAGGTCGTCGATATGTTCCCTCCTGGGATGTGGGTACCGCGGTGAGGCTGGTCACGGTCGATGACGTGCCGGTGGTTCCGGTGCAGGGGTCTGCGGTGATCGCGGCCGCCGATGCCTTGGCAGCGGCGGCGCGGGTGGTGTCGGATGCCGCCACTCAGATCGGCGAGGTCTGGCAGCCGTTTCTGGGGGTGTATGAGGCGCCTGAAGCCCCGGAGGTGATCGACAA
>NZ_JBKEAY010000063.1:0-2168 GCF_047972865.1 Microbacterium sp. | reverse complement strand
TGGTCAAGGCCGTCGTCGTCCGCACCGTGAAGCAGACCCGCCGCACCGACGGGTCGTACATCAAGTTCGACGAGAACGCCGCCGTCATCCTGAAGAGCGACGGGGAGCCCCGCGGCACCCGTATCTTCGGCCCGGTCGGCCGTGAGCTGCGCGACAAGCGGTTCATGAAGATCGTCTCGCTGGCCCCGGAGGTCATCTGATCATGGCGAAGATCAAGAAGGGCGACCTGGTTCAGGTCATCTCGGGCGCCAAGCCCGAGCGCGGCGGCGACCGCGGCAAGCAGGGCAAGGTCCTCGAGGTCCTTGTCGAGCAGAATCGCGTGCTCGTCGAAGGCGTGAACTACGTCACCAAGCACACCCGTGTGGGCCAGTCCCAGCGCGGAACCAAGACGGGCGGCATCGAGACGATGGAAGCCCCGATCCACATCTCGAACGTCGCGCTGGTCGACCCCGACACGAAGAAGCCGACCCGCGTCGGTCGCCGTGTGGAGGAGCAGACCAAGGACGGCGTCAAGCGCACCGTTCGCGTGCGCTACGCGAAGAAGAGCGGCAAGGACCTCTGAACAACATGACCACCACCACTGCCGCGGAGGTTGGCAAGATCCAACCCCGCCTGAAGCAGAAGTACCTCGGCGAGATCAAGAAGGCGCTGCAGGACGAGTTCGGCTACCCGAACGTCATGCAGATCCCGGGGATCGTCAAGGTCGTCGTCAACACCGGTGTCGGTGAGGCCGCGCGGGACAGCAAGGTCATCGACGGCGCCGTGGCCGACCTCACCGCGATCACCGGCCAGAAGCCGGTCGTGACGAAGGCCCGCAAGTCCATCGCGCAGTTCAAGCTGCGCGAGGGGCAGGCCATCGGTGCGCACGTGACCCTGCGTGGCGACCGCGCCTGGGAGTTCCTGGACCGCCTCGTGAACCTCTCGCTGCCCCGCATCCGTGACTTCCGCGGGCTGTCGCCGAAGCAGTTCGACGGCCACGGCAACTACACGTTCGGTCTGCAGGAGCAGTCGGTCTTCCACGAGATCGACCAGGACAAGATCGACCGCGTGCGCGGTTTCGACATCACGGTGGTCACCACCGCGAACACGGACGACGAAGGTCGTTCGCTGCTGCGCCACCTCGGTTTCCCGTTCAAGGCGACCGACGCCTCGGCGTAACACCACTCATGAAGGTCGGCTGTCGTGTAACGGCATCCGAAACCGCTGAACAGAAGGAACACACGATATGACAATGACAGACCCGGTCGCCGACATGCTGACCCGTCTGCGCAACGCGAACTCGGCGCACCACGACTCCGTGTCGCTGCCGAGCTCGAAGCTCAAGACCCACATCGCCGAGATCCTCCAGCAGGAGGGCTACATCTCCGGCTGGGAGGTCTCCGACGCCCGTGTCGGTCAGACCCTCACCCTCACGCTGAAGTACGGCCCGAACCGCGAGCGGTCGATCGCCGGTATCAAGCGCGTCTCCAAGCCGGGTCTGCGCGTCTACGCCAAGTCGACCGAGCTGCCCACGGTGCTCGGCGGGCTGGGCGTGGCCATCCTGTCCACCTCCTCTGGCCTCCTCACGGACCGTCAGGCCGAGCAGAAGGGCGTCGGCGGGGAAGTCCTCGCCTACGTGTGGTGATCTGACATGTCTCGTATTGGACGTCTCCCCATCGACATTCCCGCCGGTGTGACCGTTGCAGTCTCCGGCCAGGACGTCGCCGTCAAGGGGCCCAAGGGCGAACTGACCCTCACCGTGGCCGAGCCCATCGCCGTCGCCGTCGAGGACGGCCAGGTGCTGGTGACCCGTCCCGACGACGAACGCGAATCGCGTTCGCTGCACGGGCTGACCCGGTCGCTCATCAACAACAACATCATCGGCGTCACCGAGGGCTACACTAAGGGTCTGGAAGTGGTCGGCACCGGCTACCGCGTGCAGCAGAAGGGCTCGTCGGTCGAATTCGCGCTCGGCTTCTCGCACCCCGTGCTCGTGGAAGCGCCCGCCGGCATCACCCTGACCGTCGAGGGCACCAACAAGCTCACGGTGAGCGGCATCGACAAGCAGGCCGTCGGCGAGGCCGCCGCGAACATCCGCAAGATCCGCAAGCCCGAACCGTACAAGGGCAAGGGTGTGCGCTACGCGGGCGAGGTCGTCCGCCGCAAGGCCGGAAAGGCTGGTAAGTAAT
>NZ_JBKEAY010000120.1:0-8561 GCF_047972865.1 Microbacterium sp. | reverse complement strand
AGGTCGCCGAGCGGGTGGGGTCGCTCACGATCGGCGACGGCACCGACCCCGCCAGCGAGATGGGACCACTGATCACCGGCGAACACCGCGACAAGGTCGTCTCCTACGTCACCGGCGCGGCGGCCGAGGGCGCAACGGTGGTCGTGGACGGGACGCAGCATCCCTTCGACGGCAACGGGTTCTTCACGGGCGTATCCCTCGTCGATCACGTCACCCCCGGCATGAAGGTCTACGACGACGAGATCTTCGGACCCGTGCTGTCGGTCGTGCGGGTCACCGACTACGACGAAGCCGTCAGCCTGATCAACAACAGCCCGTTCGCCAACGGCGTCGCCGTATTCACGCGCGACGGCCGCACGGCGCGCGAGTTCGAGTTCGACATCGAGGTGGGGATGGTCGGAGTCAACGTGCCGATCCCCGTGCCCGTCGGCGCGTTCTCGTTCGGTGGATGGCGCAACTCGTTGTTCGGCGACACGCACATCTACGGACCCGAGTCCATTCACTTCTACACGCGCAGCAAGGTCGTCACCACGCGGTGGCCGAACCCGAGCGAGAGCCAGATCAACCTCGGCTTTCCGAGCAACCACTGAGGACGAAACGTGACCGCCTCCGACATCCGACCCGACCTCGACGCCGACACGCGCGTGCGTGCCGACGACCGTCGGCACGTGTTCCATTCCTGGAGCGCCCAGGCGCTCATCGATCCGCTCCCGGTCGCCGGCGGCGCCGGTGCGACCTTCTGGGACTACGCCGGCAACAGCTACCTGGATTTCTCGTCACAGCTGGTCAACCTGAACCTGGGGCACCAGCATCCCGACCTGGTGTCCGCCATCTCGCAGCAGGCGGGACGGCTGGCGACGATCCAGCCGTCCATGGCCAATGACACCCGCGGCGAACTGGCGCGGCTGATCGCGGGGGTCGCCCCCGACGGGTTTTCCAAGGTGTTCTTCACCAACGGCGGCGCCGATGCCAACGAGAATGCCGTACGCATGGCGCGTCTGGTCACCGGTAAACGCAAGGTGCTGTCGATGTATCGCAGCTACCACGGGAACACCTCGACGGCGATCACCATGACCGGTGACCCGCGCCGCTGGCCGAACGAACCCGCCGACGCGTCGGTCGAGCACTTCTTCGGACCGTACGCGTACCGGTCGCCGTTCCACTCCGACTCCCCCGAGGAAGAGACCGCGCGCGCGCTGGAGCACCTCGAGCAGACGATCATCCTCGAGGGCGCCTCGACGATCGGCGCGATCATCATCGAGACGATCGTCGGCACGAACGGCGTGCTCATCCCGCCGCCGGGCTACCTGCCCGGGGTGCGTGAGCTGTGCGACCGTTACGGCATCGTGTACATCGCCGACGAGGTCATGGTCGGGTTCGGCCGGGTCGGCGAGTGGTTCGCCGTCGACGCGTTCGATGTCGTCCCCGACCTCATCACCTTTGCGAAGGGCGTCAACTCCGGGTATGTGCCCCTGGGTGGCATCGTGATCAGCGACCGTATCGCAAGCCACTTCGACACGGTCGCGTTCCCCGGCGGCCTCACCTACTCGGGCCATCCGCTCGCGTGCGCCCCGGGCGTCGCGACCTTCGAGGTGTTCCGCCGCGACGGCATCCTGGAGCGGGTGCGCGACCTGGGCGAGCGGGTCGTCGCGCCGCGTCTTGCGGCGATCGCCGAACGGCATCCGTCGGTCGGCGACGTGCGCGGGCGGGGCCTGTTCTGGGCGATCGAGCTGGTGCGCGACAAGGCGACGCGCGAGCCGCTCGTACCGTTCAACGCGTCGGGCGCCGAGGCCGCGCCGGTCGCCGCGGTGGTCGCGGCGTGCAAGAAGGCGGGGGTGTGGCCGTTCACCCACTTCAACCGCCTGCACGTGGCGCCTCCGCTGGTGATCGGGGAGGATGACCTCGTGCGCGGTCTCGACGTGATCGACCGCGCGCTCGACGAGGCCGACGCCGCGGTGTAGTCGCGACGCCCGCCACATCGCCAGGCCACCCGATCAGGAGGAACCGTGACCACACTGCACAATGTCATCGACGGCGCGCTGTCGCCGTCATCCGGCGAACTGTACGACCTGATCGACCCCGCCACCGAAGAGGTGTACGGCCGTGCACCGATATCGACCCCGGAGGAGGTGGATGCCGCGTTCGCCGCCGCCGAGCGCGCGTTCCCCGCCTGGCGCGCGACCACACCCGCCCAACGGCAACTGCTGCTGTTCCGGCTCGCCGACGCCTTGGAGGCCGCGGCCGAAGAGTTCGCCGACCTTGAATCGCAGGACACCGGCAAGCCGCGGGCCACCCTGGTCGCCGACGAGATCGACCAGTCGGTCGACCAACTGCGCTTCTTCGCGGGGGCCGCGCGCGAGCTCAACGGCCGCGCCGCGGCCGAATACGCCGAGGGGTTCACCTCGTTCGTGCGGCGTGAGCCGATCGGGGTCGTCGCGCAGGTGACGCCGTGGAACTACCCGCTCAACATGGCGATCTGGAAGATCGCACCCGCGCTGGCGGCCGGCAACACGATCGTGCTCAAGCCCAGCGAAACGACGCCGCAGACGACGGTGCGACTGGCCGAACTCGCCGCGCACATCCTGCCGCCGGGGGTGTTCAATGTCGTGCTGGGCGACCGGTCGACGGGGCAGTCGCTCATCGAGCATCCCACCCCGCAACTGGTCGCCATCACCGGCTCGGTGCGCGCCGGGATGGCCGTCGCCGAGACCGCGTCGCGCCAGCTCAAGCGCGTGCACCTGGAACTGGGGGGAAAGGCGCCCGCACTCGTGTTCGCCGACGCCGACCTCGACGCCGCCGTCCCCGGCATCGTGGAAGCGGCGTACTTCAACGCCGGGCAGGACTGCACCGCGGCGACCCGGGTGCTCGTGCACCGCTCGGTGCACGACGAGCTCGTGCGGCGCCTGGCGGCCCATGCCGAGGCGCACGCGGTCACCGGGGCTCCGCACGACGATGGCGTGTTCTTCGGACCCCTCAACAACGCCGGCCAGCTCGCCCGCGTGCAAGGCTTCATCGACCGGCTACCTGAGCACGCATCGATCGCGACGGGCGGGATCCGGGTCGGTGAGCGCGGGTACTTCTTTGCTCCGACGGTCGTCACCGGGCTGCGGCAGGACGACGAGCTGGTGCAGCAGGAGGTCTTCGGCCCGGTCCTGACCGTGCAGACGTTCGACGCCGACGACGAAGCCCTCGCGCTCGCCAATGGCGTGCCGTACGCGCTGGCGTCGTCGGTGTGGACCCGCGATCATGGCCGCGCGATGCGTATGAGCCGCGACCTCGACTTCGGGTGCGTGTGGATCAACGCGCATATCCCCTTCGTCTCCGACATGCCGCACGGCGGGTTCAAACACTCTGGCTACGGCAAAGACCTCTCGATCTATGGCTTCGAGGACTACACCCGCGTCAAGCACGTCATGTCGAGCCTCGCGTGACCGGCAACGGCGATGTCTCGTTCTGGTGGCGCCAGCTCGGGCTGCCTGCCGCACGTCCGCCGCTTTCCGGCGACCTCGACGTCGACGTGTGCATCGTCGGAGCCGGCTACACCGGCCTGTGGACCGCGTACTACCTGAAGACCCTGCAGCCCGACCTGCGCATCGCCATCGTCGAGCAGCGGTTCGCGGGCTTCGGCGCGTCGGGCCGCAACGGCGGCTGGCTGGTCAACTCGGTCACCGGCGGGCGCCAGCAGTACGTCGCCACGCACGGGCGGGATGCCGCGATCGCCCAGCAGGTCGCGATGAACGAGACCGTCGACGAGGTCATCGGCGTGGCCGCCGCCGAAGGGATCGATGCCGACATCCGCAAGGGCGGCGAACTCGTCGTCGCCCGCAATCCCGCGCAGTGGGCGCGCACGCAGGCGGAGGTCCGCGCCGAACAGAGCTGGCCGCACACCGACGTGGAACTGTGGGACGCCGCGACCTTCGGCGACCGGGTGCGCGTCGCCGGCGCGCGGGGCGGCGCGTGGCAGCCGCACGGCGCCCGCATTCATCCCGCCAAGCTCGCGCGCGGACTGGCCGCCGCCGTGGAGCGGCGCGGGGTGTCGATCTACGAAGACACCCGCGTTGCGGCGATCGAGCGCGGCCGTGCCACCACCGACCGCGGCACGGTGCGGGCTGAGGCCGTCATCCGTGCCACCGAGGGTTTCACCGCCGACCTCGCCGGCGAGCACCGCACCTGGCTCCCGATGAACTCGTCGATGATCGTGACCGACCCGCTGTCGGCGTCCTTCTGGGATGACGTCGGCTGGGCGGACGCGGCGACCCTCGGCGATGCGGCTCACGTCTACATGTACGCGCAGCGCACCGCCGACGACCGCATCGCGTTCGGCGGGCGCGGCGTTCCGTACCGGTACGGGTCGCGGGTCGATACCGACGGCCGGACGCAGCCGCGCACGATCACCTCGCTGACGGCGCTGTTGCACGATTTCTTCCCCGCCGCGGCCGACGTGCCCATCGCGCACGCCTGGTCTGGGGTGTTCGCGGTGCCGCGGGACTGGTCGCCGTCGGTACGGTTCGATCCGGCATCCGGTCTCGGCTCGGCCGGCGGCTACGTCGGCACCGGTGTGGCGACGACGAACCTCGCCGGACGCACCCTCGCCGACCTCGTGCTGCGCCGCGACACCGACCTCGTGCGCCTGCCCTGGGTCGGGCACAGCGCCCGCCGCTGGGAGATCGAGCCGCTGCGGTGGCTGGCCGTGCACGGCCTGTACGCGGCGTACGGAGTCGCGGATCGCATCGAGTCCGGCGGCGGGGCGCGCACGTCTTGGATCGCTCACGCCGCCGACCTCATCGCGGGGCGCTGACCGACGTTGCGTTTCGCCTGGTCGCCGCGCTCCTCGGTTGAGCGTGAAGCGGCGCAAGACGAAGCGCTCGCTCAGCGCAAGAGCGTGACGGTGACCCCGAGGCTCGGCGCGCGCGCCAGCCGTGCATCTGAGGTGAGCAGATCGGCTGCGAGTGCGTGCGCCGAGGCGATGTACATTCCGTCGCTGATCCGGATCGACTGCCGCGACTGCCACGCCGCCCTCGCCAGACCGACATGATCCAGCCGGCGGATCGGGGCGTCCTCGAGGCGAGCGAGACCTCGCTCCGCCTCCTCCAGCGAGATCATCGCGGTTCGCACGAGCCGCCACAGTGCCGATGTCACCTCCAGATCGAGGATCGCGGGCGCCCACAGCTCGTGCCCGGAGAGCGCGGCCAGCGCCGCGTCCTGCCGGTCCGTCGGCAGCACCGCGTCGAGGAAGGCGCTCGCATCGACGACCCGTCTGGTCATGCGTTCGGGTCGTACTCGACTCGTACGTCGTCGAGCACGCCGACGACGTCGATGGGTCGTGCGGGCCCGGATACCCGGACCGACGCCGCCCAGTCGTCGATGAGCGGACGCATCAGGTCATCGCGCAGCACACGGGTCACGTACTCCGACCTCGACATGCCCAGCCGTTGCGCCCGCTCACCAAGCCTGGCGTGCAGCTCGTCGGGAAGGTTCCTCACCTGCAGCGTGCTCATCTCATGAAATTAGCATGCGGTTATCATGAATTCCCTGGCGCGCGGATTCGGTGACGGCGGTGTACTCGGTGGCGCTCGTCCACCGCGGAGCACCGCACCCCGCGGGACGCAACACCATTGCGGGCTACGGCGTGAGCGCCGCCGTCTCCACGCCCAGCAGCCCGGCAACCACGCGGCGGGTGAGCGCGGCACGGGCGGGATGCTCGCGCCAGTGGACGAGGCTGTGCGCGCCGAGACCGTCGATCATGGCGAGCAGGTGCCACGCGATCGCGTCGGCATCGACCTCGCCGAACGTGCCGGCATCCTGCCCGCGCTCGATCTCCCCGGCGATCGCCTGCTGCCAGGCATCCATCTCGGTGCGCACCCTCGCAGCCAGCGCCTCGTTGCGGGACCCAACGGCCCACCCCTGCACCCAGACGAGGGTCACGTCGCGGCGCGCGCCGTCGAGCACCGTGTCGATGAGCAGTCCGAGGCGCTGCGGGGCGGCATCCACACCGGCCATCAGAGCCACGACGCTGCGCAACTCCCCCGCCACGATCTCGCCGAACGTGTCGGCGACGAGCACGTCCATGCTCGGAATGTAGTGGGCCACGAGCCCCGGTGCGACGCCCACCCGCGCGGCGACCGAGCGCAGTGTGACGGCGTCGAGTCCGTCGTCCAGCGCGATGGCACGCGCGGCGTCAGCGACCTCGGCGCGGCGCTCGTCGGGCGTCTTGCGTACGCGACGGATGGTTGACGCATCGGTCATCGGCTCGGTACGCTCCTCGTATTGATCGCTTGATCAATAACCTATCGCACACCGAGGGAGAAGGCCATGGGCTGGCGGATGCCGAGTGAGACCGACCCGCACGAGCGCACCTGGATGGCGTTCCCCCGCGAGGGGTTCACGCTCGGCGCGACCGACGCCGAACGCGAAGAGGGGTATGCGGCTTGGTCCGCGGTCGCCGCCGCGGTGGCCCGGTTCGAGCCGGTCTCGATGATCGTCGACCCCACCGAGGCGGCACGTGCACGGCGCATGCTGCCGGGCGAGGTCACCCTCATCGAAGCCCCGGTCGACGAGTTCTGGATGCGGGACCACGGCCCCACCTTCGTCGTCGACGGCGAACGCCCCGGTGTGCTCGGTGCGATCGACTGGATCTTCAACGGCTGGGGCGCGCCCGACTGGGCGCAATGGCAGGCATCCGCCGCGCACGCCGCACTCATCGCCGCCGAGGTGGGCGCCGAGCGCGTCTCCTCGGTGCTCGTGAACGAGGGCGGCGGCATCCACGTCGACGGCGAAGGCACGGTGCTGCTGACCGACACGGTGCAGCTGGACCCGCGCCGTAATCCGTTCGCCGACCGCGAGCGGGTCGAGGCCGAGATGGCGCGCACACTGGGAGCAACTCGCGCACTCTGGCTCAGCCGGGGGCTGACCCGCGACTACGACGACATGGGCACGAACGGCCACGTCGACATCGTCGCGACGATCCCCTCGCCCGGGCGCCTGCTGCTGCACGACCAGCGGGATGCCGCCCACCCCGACCACGCCGTCTCCGCGCAGCTGCGGGGCGAGCTGGCGGAACAGGCCGATGCCGCGGGTCGCGCGTTCGAGATCATCGATCTGCCCGCGCCCGCGACCCTCACCGACGCGCACGGACCCGTCGACTGGAGCTACGTGAATCACGTGGTCGTCAACGGCGGCGTCATCGCGTGTGGGTTCGGCGAAGATGCCGCCGATGCCACAGCCCGCGGCATCCTGGCCGAGGCCTACCCTGGCCGCCAGGTCGTCACCGTCGACGCTCGGGGCCTGTTCGCCCGAGGCGGCGGCATCCACTGCATCACCCAGCAGCAGCCGGCGGTGGCCCGATGTTCAGCGTGATCGCCGCGTCGCCCCGGCCCGTTCGTTCGCGCCGAAGCGCGCATACAACGCGGCCGAGGAAGCACTTCGGCGCGAATGAACCGTGGGGCCCTGACCACCAGCCGGGCATGTCGGTACAAGGACGAGAGGCAGCACGATGATCGAGGTGACCGAGGCATCCATCGCCGAGCTGCGGGCGGCGCTCGAAGCCGGCCAGGCGACGGCGGTCGAACTCGTCGACGCGTACCTCGCGCGCATCGACGCGTACGACAGGCCCGGCACCGACACCGCGCTCAACGCGGTCGTGGTGCGCAATCCGGATGCCGGGGCTGAGGCCGCGGCATCCGACGAGCGCCGGGCTCGCGGACAGGCGCGCGGGCCGCTGGACGGCATCCCCTACACGGCGAAGGACAGCTACCTCGTCCGCGGACTCACGGCGGCGGCGGGCTCCCCCGCCTTCAAAGATCTCGTCGCGCAGCGCGACGCGTTCACGATCGAGCGGCTGCGGGATGCCGGGGCCATCTGCCTCGGCCTGACGAACATGCCTCCCATGGCCAACGGTGGTATGCAGCGCGGGGTATATGGTCGTGCCGAGAGCCCGTACAACGGCGACTTCCTGACGGCGCCGTTCGGCTCGGGGTCGTCCAACGGCTCGGGCACGGCGACGGCGGCGAGCTTCGCGGCGTTCGGACTCGGCGAGGAGACCTGGTCCAGCGGCCGCGGTCCCGCCTCGAACAACGCCCTGTGCGCTTACACCCCCTCGCGAGGCGTGATCTCGGTGCGCGGCAACTGGCCGCTCGTGCCGACGATGGACGTCGTCGTGCCGCACACCCGGACGATGGCCGACCTGCTCGAGGTGCTCGACGTGATCGTCGCCGACGACACCACCACGCGCGGCGACTTCTGGCGAGTGCAGCCGTGGGTGCAGATCCCCGCGGCCTCCACCGTGCGGCCGGTGTCGTACCCGTCCGTCGCCGAGGACGGGTCGCTCGGCGGCACCCGCATCGGCATCCCACGCATGTACCTCAACGCGGACCGGGAGGCCGGCACCGCCGACAACCCGGGGATCGGCGGCCCCACGGGGCAGCGGATCCACACCCGTGCCTCGGTCGTCACGCTGTGGGAGACCGCCCGCGCCGATCTGGAAGCAGCGGGCGCCGAGGTCATCGAGGTCGACTTCCCCGTCGTCAGCAACTACGAGGGCGACCGCCCCGGAGCACCCAAAA
>NZ_JBKEAY010000114.1:0-20183 GCF_047972865.1 Microbacterium sp. | reverse complement strand
GCTTCCTGCTGGCCGACGAGCCAGGGCTCGGCAAGACCGCCGAGTCGGTGCTGGCAGCCTCGGTCGCGGGCGCGTATCCGCTGCTGGCCGTTGTCCCCAACGTCGTCAAGATGAACTGGGCCCGCGAGGTGGAGCGGTGGACGCCGCAGCGCCGCGCGACGGTCATCCACGGCGACGGCGACGAGGTCGACGCGTTCGCGGACGTGTTCATCGTCAACTACGAGGTGCTCGACCGGCACCTGTCGTGGCTGAGCTCGCTCGGTCTGAAGGGCCTCGTCGTCGACGAGGCGCACTTCATCAAGAACCTCTCCTCGCAGCGGTCGCAGAACGTGCTGGCGCTGGCCAGCCGGGTGCGCGAGCAGGTGCGTCACCCGCTCATGCTCGCCCTGACCGGAACCCCGCTGATCAACGACGTCGAGGACTTCGACGCGATCTGGCGCTTCCTCGGCTGGACCAACGGCGAGAAGCCCGGCCGCGAACTGATGGGCAAGCTCGACGCGACCGGGCTCACCCCGGCGGACAAGGCGTTCTATCCCGAAGCGAGGGACGCGGTCATCTCGATGGGTATCGTGCGGCGTAAGAAAAAGGATGTCGCCGCCGATCTGCCCGACAAGCTCATCGCCGACCTGCCGGTGGAACTGGACGACGAGTTCGGCCGGTCGATCCGCGCCGCCGAGCAGGAGCTGGGCGAGCGGCTCGCAGCCAAGTACCGCCGGATCATCGAGGCGCGCGGCGACACCGTCGTCTACGGCGAGGTGGACGAGGACATCGTCCGCCTGGTCGCCGAGGGCGAGCTGGAGGAGTCGCGCGGGGCCGGTACCGGCGGCGACAACGTGTTCACCATGGTGCGCCGCATCGGCCAGGCCAAGGCGGTCCTGGCGGCCGACTACGCCGCGCAGTTGCAACGGTCGGTCGGCAAGGTGGTGTTCTTCGCCAAGCACATCGACGTCATGGATGCCGCCGAGCACCACTTCGCGGCGGCGGGCCTGCGCACCGTCTCGGTGCGTGGCGATCAGACCACTCCCGCACGGCAGGGCGCGATCGACGCGTTCAACAACGACCCGGAGGTCGCCGTCGCGGTGTGTTCGCTGACCGCGGCGGGCGTCGGGGTGAACCTGCAGGCCGCCTCCAACGTGGTGCTCGCGGAGCTGTCGTGGACGGCGGCGGAGCAGACGCAAGCGATCGACCGGGTGCACCGGATCGGTCAGGACGAGCCGGTCACGGCGTGGCGGATCATCGCGGCGCACACGCTCGACACGAAGATCGCCGAGCTGATCGACTCCAAGGAAGGACTCGCCGCCCGCGCCCTCGACGGTGTCGGGACCGGCCCCGACTCGGGAGACTCGGTGCAGTTGTCCGCGTTGCAGCATCTGCTGCGCCAGGCGCTCGGCGCTGTGTGACGTTCCCGTGTGGCACCACGGTGCACGCGGCAGTATTCTCCCAGTGAGGCACCGTTGCCGTCGTTCTACCCGACTGCCCCAAAGGACCCCCACATCATGAAGATCGGCATCCTCACCTCCGGCGGCGATTGCCCCGGCCTGAACGCGGTCATCCGCGGCATCGTTCTGAAGGGAACCACCGCCTACGACGTCGACTTCGTCGGCATCCGCGACGGATGGCGCGGCGTGGTCGACGGCGACTTCTTCCCGTTGACCCGGCACGAGGTGAAGGGGCTGTCGAAAGTCGGCGGGACCATCCTCGGCACCAGCCGCACCAACCCGTACGAGGGCTCGCGCGGTGGCGCCGAGAACATCTCCAAGACGCTCTACGGGCACCGCATCGACGGCATCGTCGCAATCGGCGGGGAGGGCACGCTCGCGGCCGCCGCGCGGCTCGCGGACGACGGCATCAACGTGCTCGGTGTCCCCAAGACCATTGACAACGACCTGCGTGCTACCGACTACTCGTTCGGGTTCGACACCGCCGTCAACATCGCCACCGACGCGATGGACCGGTTGCGCACGACGGGGGACTCGCACCAGCGCTGCATGGTCGCCGAGGTGATGGGCCGCCACGTCGGCTGGATCGCACTGCACGCAGGCATCGCGGCCGGCGCGCATGTCATCTGCATCCCGGAGGTCCCGCTCTCGCTCGACGAGATCACCGAGCAGGTGCTCAAGGCCCACGATCGCGGACGTGCGCCGCTGGTCGTCGTCTCGGAGGGGTTCAAGCTCAGCGGCATGGACGAGGCGTTCAGCGACAAGGGTCTCGACGCCTTCAACCGGCCGCGTCTGGGCGGCATTGGCGAGGTGCTCGCACCCGAGATCGAGCGCATCACGGGAATCGAGACGCGCGCGACGGTACTGGGACACATCCAGCGCGGAGGATCGCCGTCGGGCTTCGACCGCGTGCTGGCCACGCGCCTGGGGCTGCACGCCGCCGACGGTGTCGTGGCGGAGTCGTGGGGCCAGATGGTGGCGCTTCGCGGCACCGACATCGTCACGGTGCCGTTCGCCGAGGCGCTCGGCGAACTCAACACCGTGCCCGTGCACCGCTACGAGGAAGCCGCTGCGCTGTTCGGGTGACGCGCGTGCCCGCTGCGTGCCACCGGCCGTCTCCGCCGGACGGAGGATCCGCGCTAGTGGCGTCCAGGGGCCCCGCACGTCACGCAACCGGCCGTGATCAGGTCGGCGATGCTCGCCAGCTGTGCGTCGCCCGGGATGTCCCCGACGACGTAGATCGCGTAGAACAGGGCCCCTCCCAGAAGACGGTGGATGGCGGTGACATCGGGAAGGTCGTGTAGTTCCCCCCGCTCGACGGCTCGTTCCAGAACGGCCCTGACCTCGTCGATCTCGCCGACGACGAAGGCCTCGTGGAGCCGGTCGGCGAGGGCGGGTGACTCACCGATCTCAACGACGACGTGCGCGGTGACCTCACGGGTCACCGGCGCGCTCATGTCATCCCGGATCGATGTGGCCAGGGCCAGCAGGTCACCCCGCAGCGTGCCGGTGTCGGGGGTCGGGCCGGGCGTCGCATACGCGGTGGAGCCGAGGAGCAGTTCTGCCTTCGACCGGTAGCGGCGGTAGATCGCGGCCTTGCCGCGGGGCAGGTGCTCGCAGAGCCCGCCGCGCGATTGATCGTGGGTGCGCGCGGTCGGGCGCCGGAGCAGCTCGCCTCGGCAGAGGTGCTCGCGCTGGATCTCGCCTCGCTCGACGGCGTGTGCCGACTCGTACACGATCTCGGGCAGAGCCTGGATGGTCGCCGGATCGACGCCCTGGTACTGAACGCCGGAATGCTGCGGGGCGATGTGGCCGCGCGGACCGGTGACGGCTACGAGACGACGTTCGCCGTCAATCACCTGGCGCATTACCTCCTGATTCGACTGCTCCTGGACCAGCTGGCAGACACCGCGACCGTCACGATCACGACCAGCGGCACCCATGATCCGGCCGAGAGGTCCGGCCTTCCGGTGCCCCGGCACGCCGACGCCTCCCTGCTCGCTCACCCGGAACGCGAACCCGTGCGCGAGAGGCCCGGGATCGCCGGCAGGCGCGCCTACGCCGCCTCCAAGCTGTGCTGCCTGCTCACGGTGCGGGGGCTGACGGCCCTGCCGGAGGTGAGGCAACGGGGGATCGTTGGCATCGCCTTCTGCCCCGGCCAGACGCCCGGCACCCACCTCGTGCGGGCGATGCCGCTGCCGCTGCGGGTGGGCTGGGCAGCACTGGGCGGCCCTCTCGGAGTGCTGGCGCCGAAGGTGAACCGCCCAGAGACGGCGGGGGCCGCGCTGGCCGACCTGGCACTCAGCCGACGCGCGCCACGCGACGGGGCGTACTACGCCGCGCTGAGAAGGGAAAGCTCGTGTGGAAGGAGCCGTCGGCGGTGGCGCGCAGCGAAGAGGCCCGGGACCGCCTGTGGAATGACAGCGCAGGCTTGGTGGGACTCTGCCGCCGCCCGTGCGGCCGGTCAGCGGGGGCGACACGTGTGGGCGGCGGATCGGCGACGAGCGGTTCTGCGCCGACCTTCCGCGGGGGACCCGGGGCCTGTGCGCCACCCCGGGGCCGGGTCGTCGCGCGTCAGACGTCGGCGATGCAACAGCCACGCGAGCTCGAAGGCGCGCTCGCGCCAGGCGTTGTAGCGCCCAGAGACGCCACCGTGCCCGGCGACCATCTCGCACCGCAGCAGGGGTGTCGCTGCGCGGGACCGACATCGTGCGGGTACCGTTCGCAGATGCCCTCGGCGAGCTGAACACGGTGCCCCGGTACCGTTACGACGAGGCGGCTGCGCTCTTCGGCTGACACGCAGGGCGGCGACGTCGTGAGGGCGTACTGAGCGGGCGTGCCGCCGACCATGTTTCGTTGCGCGGCCAAAAGAGCGGCCGTGATGGCACGGTCGTGGGAACCGACCTCAGCGCCCACGGAAGATCGGCGATGGATGTTGCGACGATGATGTGCAAGCGCCCCGCTGTTGACGTGTTTCAGCGGCAGTCAGGCTGCCACCACGCGGGCCCGCACCTCGCGTGGAGGTCAGATCCCGTTCTTGTGCACGCGGTCGACGGTGACCTTCACCATGACGCGTTCGGTCTGGATCGGGTTCGCGTAGTCGGCCCCGGTGTACACCCGCGACAGTCCGTCGATGTGGGCGCGGGCTTCGGGCCCGGTGACGGTCTCGGCGACGTGGCCGCGGGCTTCGACGTACTGATAGGGGTCAGCCGCGTTCCATACCGTGATCGTGACGCGCCCGTCACGCTCGATGTCGCGGAACTTGGCGCGGTGCACCTCAGTGTTGAACCGGAGATGATCGTCGTCGGCGTCGATCCACATGATGTGGGTGCGGGGCTGGCCGCTGGCCGTGAGGGTGGTCAGGGCGCCGAAGTTCGCGCCGTTCGCGAGGGTTGAAAGATCGGAGTCGAGTGGCATGGCGGATGAAACCGCATCGGTGCGCGGGCTATTCCGTGTCGCCGATGGGAGAACCGCGGTTGCGGTCAACATCCGGCGGCAGCGGGCGACTCGCCTCCGACAAGGCTGATGCGACGATCCGGCTGGAATCGATCGACGGCGGAAAGGAGCGGACTTGCGAGGGGAGTGTCGAGGCCGAGTTTCTGCTCGTGGACGCGCGGCGGCATGTCGAGCAGTGCGCCGGTCGTGCTGGTGGCTTGAACGATCCGGCCGACAGTTGGTGATCTTCTGAGGGAATGCGACTTCAACTGTGAACTGCATGAATCGCTGTGACTGCGGTCGTGGCTATCGTGTGCATGGCCCGGTGTGTGCCGCAGAGATAAGGAGGGTGCGCAAGATGGCCTTGGACGACCGCTACTCGGTGCTCTTCGAACCCGTGCGGATCGGGCCGAAGACCGCCAAGAACCGGTTCTGGTGCACTCCCCATGCGATCGGATTCGGCTCCGACAACCCGGGGTCGGCGGCTGCGTATCGTGGCATGAGGGCTGAAGGCGGCTGGGGTGTCGTCTTCACCGAGGCAACCACGATCGCCCCCGAGACGGACAAGACCCCCCACCGCATGTCGCGCCTGTGGGACGCGGGCGACGTGCGCAACCAACGCCACAGGCGGCACTGGAGAAGGTGCTTCCCGAGATCGAGGTCATCGCCGTCGATACCCACGACTGGAACAGTGACGAGTTCTCCGATGGGACATCGATGACCGCGGATCCCGGGTGGATATCCAGTGGCGACTGTCGCGCGTTCGCGGCGCCCCACGGTTGCGTCTACTTCGCCGGCGCGGACCACTCGCTGCAGTGGACCGGTTGGATGGAGGGTGCCGTTCGGAGCGGATTGGTCGCCGCCGCAAGGGTGCACGAAGACTTGGCGAACGCTGCGCCCTGACGGGCAGGCAGCAGCGCGCCCCGCGCATCGGTATTCTCCGTCGCCCCTGCCTCGCGTGAGATTCCTCTCATCCAGCGAACGACGTCGTCACCGCCCTGCGCTGATCGAACACCAGGGACTCCGGCCCGCGTCGGCATCGTGAGCCACTCTTGGATGATCCACCCGTCCGTTCGTGGATGCCCTCGGCGAGCTGAACATGGTGCCCCGGTACCGTTACGATGAGGCGGTTGCGCTCTTCGGTTGACCGACCCGCAGCATCATGCCGCGCAGTTCGTATCCGGCGATCACGTCGTTCCACCCCAGCCGGGGCGGCGCCGTCAACGTGACGTCGTGGGCGAGGAGCGTCCGTAGCAGCACATCGGCTTCCTGCAGCGCGAGTGCGTTGCCGGGGCATTTGTGCGCACCGTCGCCGAAGCTCAGCGCCTCCGCGCCGACCCCCTGGGGAGTCGGCCGCCCCGGGCACAGCCGCAGTCCATCGTCGCCGACGTCGGCGTTGGCGGGCCGGACGAACAGGTCGATGAGCGCTCCTTCGGGCACGGTGAACGCACCCTCCGCGCCGTCGAGGCGGATATCGCGGGTGGCGCGCCGGTGCAGATGGCCGACGACGGGCTCGAGCCGGAGAACCTCGGCGAGGATCGCGGCCCGTCGTTCGGCGTCGGCGGACGTGAACTCCGCGCGCAGAGCCGGCCGCTCCAGCAGGTGCCACGCGGCCATCGAGATGAACTCGCGTGTGGTCACCATTCCGGCGGCGGCCACGGTGAGCACCTCGATGAGGACGTCGATGTCGCTGCACCCCTCGGCGACCAGGTGGGAGATGATGTCGTCGTGTGGCTCGCGGCGGCGCGATCGGGCGGCGGGGCGTACGTCTTTGAGGTGGAACCACCACAGGTGGCGCTGCGCGGTCGCCAGCTGGCCCACGCGCGCGAGTCTGCTGCGCACGGCATCGGGGGCGACGTGCCCGATGGAGAAGAAGCGCTCCAGCCGTGCCGTCATCGCGTCACGGTCGCTGGCGGTAAGGCCGATCACTTCCGCCGCGATGTCGACGGAGAAGCGCAAGGACACGTCGGCCAGATCCACCTCGTCGGCGGCGGCCATCTCGTCGACCAGTTCCCGCGCGCGCCGCTCCATGAGCTCGCGGTAGTTCTCCGACACGGCCTTCGGCGTGAGGAAGCGTGCGACCTGCCGCCGCTGTCGCCGGTGCGCGTCGCGGTCGGCGAACAGGAGCGGCGGACGGGTGGGCGCGCGCCGCACGTCTTCGGCGTTGAATCCGGCCTGGACTGTCGCGTGGGGCTCGCGCAGCAGGGCGCGAGCGGTGGCCAGCGACCGCACCCGCCAGACGCCATCGACCGCGTCGACGGGAGGATCCTGGGCCTCGCCGAGCCGGATGCTCTTGCGGTCGGAGGCGGGACAGGTGTCAGTCATCGGCGAGCCTCAGGACGTCCAGCAGCCACGCCAGCTCGAATGCGCGTTGGTGCCACGCGTTGTATCGACCGCTCACCCCACCGTGGCCGGCGACCATCTCGCAACGCAGGAGCGCGTCGGCACCGACCTCGCGCAGCCGGGCCACCCACTTCGCCGGCTCGACGTAGAGGACGCGGGTGTCGTTCAGGGAGGTCGTGGCGAGGATGCGCGGGTAGGGGACCTTCGCGCGGACGTTCTCGTAGGGGGAGTAGGACTTCATGTACGCGTAGACGTCGGGGTCATGGAGCGGGTCGCCCCACTCATCCCACTCGATGACCGTCAGTGGCAGCGACGGGTCGAGGATCGTCGTCAGCGCGTCGACGAACGCGACATCGGCGAGGATGCCAGCGAACAGCTGCGGTGCGAGATTGGCGACGGCGCCCATGAGGAGTCCGCCCGCCGAACCACCCTCGGCAACGAGGCGTTCGGGCGCGGTGATGCCGGCATCGACCAGATGCTGCGCACAGGCGATGAAGTCGGTGAAGGTGTTGCGCTTGTGGTCGAGCTTGCCCCCTTCGTACCACTGACGGCCCATCTCGCCGCCACCGCGCACGTGCGCGACGGCGAACACGACGCCGCGGTCGAGCAGGGACAAGCGCGCCACCGAGAACCCCGGATCGATCGAGTGCTCGTACGATCCGTAGCCGTACAGATGCACCGGGCGGGCGCCGTCGGCCGGGTCGCCGAACGAGCGCTTCCAGACCAGCGAGATCGGGACCTGCGTGCCGTCGTCGGCCCGCGCCCACAGCCGTCGCTGCCCGTAGTCGGCGGGGTCGTAGCCGCCCAGTACCGGTTGCTGCTTGCGCAGCAGGAACTCGCCCGTTGCGACGACGTAGTCGTAGACGGTTCCCGGCGTCACGAACGATCCGTAGCCCAGGCGCAGCATCGGCGGCGCCCACTCGGGGTTGCCGGAGGCGCCGACCGCGTAGAGCGGCTCCGCGAACTCGATCTCGCGCAGATCGTTCGCCGCATAGTCCAGCAGTGCGAGGCGAGGCAGGCCCTCCCGTCGATAGGACACGACGCCCCAGTCGCGGAACGCCGACATGTGCAGCAGGCGCCGGCCCGGTTCGTGGGGGAGGACGACCTCTCGCGGCCCCTCCGGGTCGTCGGCGCGCACGCGCACCAACTCGAAGTCCAGGGCGTTGTCGTTGTGCAGCACGTAGAGCTCGTCGACGCCGTCGACGATCGCGTGCGTCACGGAGTACTCCACGCCCTCGCGACGCGGCCACACCGAGCGGGGCTCGGCACGTAGGTCGTCGGCGGGGACCAGCAGCTCCTCGCTGGTGATCGACGACCCGATCTCGATCATCAGGTATCGCTCGCTTCGACTGAATCCCGCGCCCACCCAGAATCGCTCGTCGGGCTCGTGGAACAGCGTCGTGTCCGCACGGGACGGGGTGCCGACCTCGTGCAACCACACCGTGTCGGGGCGCCAGGCGTCGTCGACGGTCGTGTAGATGACGTGGCGACCATCGGGGGAGAGGGTGGCGCCGGAGAAGGTCCCCTCGATGGTGTCGTCGAGGTCGGCGCCGGTCGTGAGGTCGCGCACGCGCAGCGTGTACCGCTCGTCGCCGGCGACGTCGATCCCCCACAGGAGCCGCTCCCCGTCGCTGGACACGTCGAACGTGCCGAGCGAGAAGAACTCTTGCCCGGCGGCCTCGGCGTTGTCATCGAGCAGCACCTGCTCGCCGGGGACCTCGACGCCGGGATCGAGCACCGGCGGCGTCCAGTCGTCTTCCGACCGGAGCGGTGCCCGGCAGTGGATGCCGTACTGCTGACCGGCCACGGTGCGGCTGTAGTACCACCATCGGCCGTGGCGCGACGGCACCGACAGGTCGGTCTCCTGGGTGCGTGACTTGATCTCGTCGAAGATGCGCTCCCGCAACGGGGCGAGATGAGCGGTCCGCGCATCCGTGTAGGCGTTCTCGGCCTCCAGGTGCGCGCGCACCCGGTCGTCGTCCTTGTCGCGCAGCCACTCGTAGGGGTCGGCGAACGTGTCGGAGTGATGCGCGCGAAGCGTCGGGCGGCGGTCGGCGATCGGAGCGGCAGGCTGAGGTGCGGTCACGTGTCCACCGTAACCGCACCCCCGGACGCAATGAGCGTTCTGGTGTCCTGGCTATCGGCGACCCCGCGGGTGTGACAGGATACTGAGTGGTCCGGTTGCCGGACAGTGAACCCACGGTGAACTCTTCGTTCGCGCCCGCCGATGCGAGTCGGCATCCTCCCTCGCACCTCAGACGGAAGGTCACCTGTGGAGATCGCCCCCTTGATCATCCTGCTGGTCATCGCACTTGCTCTCTTCTTCGACTTCACGAACGGCTTTCACGACACCGCGAACGCCATGGCGACGCCGATCGCGACGGGGGCGCTGAAACCCCGCACCGCGGTGCTGCTGGCGGCCGGCCTCAACCTTGTGGGCGCGTTCTTGTCCACCGAGGTCGCCAAGACCATCTCCGGCGGCATGATCCGTGAAGAGGAGCTGTCGGCAGCGATCTTCCCGGCGATCATCTTCGCGGGGCTGGTCGGCGCGATCACGTGGAACATGCTGACCTGGTTGCTGGGACTGCCCTCCAGTTCGTCGCACGCGCTGTTCGGCGGGCTGATCGGCGCCACCCTCGTCGGCGCGAGTGCGTCCGCCATCGACTTCGGCGTCGTGCTGTCGAAGGTCGTGCTGCCCGCGGTGATCGCGCCGCTGACGGCGGGACTGATCGCGTTCACCGTGACCCGGATCGCGTACGCGGTCACGCGGCGGTACGACTCCAAGCCCGACGGGCGGGACGGCTTCCGATGGGGGCAGATCTTCACCTCTTCGCTCGTCGCGCTCGCACACGGCACCAACGATGCGCAGAAGACGATGGGGGTCATCACGCTCGCGCTGATCACGGTGGGCTGGCAGTCCGCGGCCCATCACGAGCCGCAGCTGTGGGTGATCGTGGCGTGTGCGTTCACGATCGCGCTCGGCACGTACATGGGCGGATGGCGCATCATCCGTACCCTCGGCAAGGGGCTCACTGACGTGAAACCCGCCCAGGGCTTCTCGGCCGAGGCCTCGACGGCCTCCACGATCCTCGCCTCCAGTGCGCTCGGTTTCGCGCTGTCGACGACGCAGGTCGCGTCGGGGTCGGTGATCGGTTCGGGTCTGGGCCGGCGCGGCTCGACCGTGCGCTGGCGCACCGCCGGGCGCATCATGATCGGCTGGGTACTCACTCTTCCGGCCGCTGGCGCCGTCGGTGCGCTCGCCGCCGGTCTCGTGCTGTGGCTCGGTCAGCTGGTCGGGGTGATCGTCGGCGCTGTCGCAGCGGTCGCGATCGTGCTCGGCATCTTCCTGCGGTCGCGGCGCAACGAAGTCAACCACGCCAACGCGATGAGTGAGGTGGCCGATTCCGGACGTGCCGTGAAGGTGCCGCGCCGGCCGTCGCCGACGCGGCGGCAGCGCCGGGCGCAGCGGGAGCAGAAGCAGCAGTCCCGCGGGAAGGCCGCCTCCACGCACGAGACGGAAGGGGGCGAACGATGACCGTCTCGATCGACTGGCTCGCCTTCGTCCAGGTCTTCGTGGCCGCGCTGGCGGGCGCGGCGATCGTCGTGACGTGCTATGCCGTGGGCCTGCGCCTGCTCGTGCGCGCCGGGCGCGCCCCCGTGGTCGCGCCCGCCGAGTTCACCGACGCCATCACGGTCGTGAGCGACAAGGACCTCGCGCGGGCGGCGAAGGCGGCCGCGAAGGCCGCGAAGAAGAGCCCGCTCACCGTCGGCCAGAAGCGGCTGGCCTACATCGGCGCCCTGGCCTCCTTCGGCGTCGCCGGTCTCGCCGTGCTCGGCGGCCTGCTGCTGATCCTGTTCAACCACTGAGGCCGCGCACCAATCCGCACAACTCCGGCAATCTGCACAACTGCGGAGCGTGTCAGCATCCTGCGTCCGGGATAGTGCAGATTTCCGCGACTGTGCGGGCTCCCTGTTCCGAATAGGGTGAGCGGCATGGATGTCGTGCAGTTCGGCCGGTACGCCCCCGCTGAGCGAGTGATCGTGCATCTCAGCGATACGCACTTCCTCGCCGGCAACGCCCCGCTGGCCGGTCGCATCGACACGGCAGCGAACCTGGCCGCCGCGTTGGCAGCCGTCGCTGCGACGGGGGTGCGGCCGGATGCTCTCGTCTTCACCGGCGATCTCACCGACCTGGGCGAACCTGCCGCGTACCGGGAACTGCGCGACGTGGTCGAGCCGTTCGCTGCCGCGCTGGGAGCCCCCGTCGTGTGGGTGGCAGGCAATCACGACGAGCGGCCGACGCTGCGCGAGGGCCTGCTCCGCGGGGCGCCGTCGGCCGACCCTGTGACCGGGGTGTGGGACCTTCGCGGGCTGCGGCTGATCGCTGTGGACACCAGCGTTCCGGGCTGGCACCACGGCGAGATCGACGAGCCGCAGCTGCGCTGGCTCGACGACCAGCTGTCCACCCCGGCACCGCACGGCACGCTCCTCGCGCTGCACCACCCGCCGTTGCCCAGTCATGTTCCGCTATTCGACGTTCTGGAGCTGCGCGGTCAGGACCGACTTGCGGAGGTCATTGCGAACCGGGATGTGCGCGGCATCCTCGGCGGGCACTTGCACTATTCCATGAGCGGCACGTTCGCCGGTGTCCCGGTGTCGGTGGCGGCCGCGACCTGCTACACGATGAACGTGCAGCGTCCGCCGGCCCGGGTCAACGGGATGGATGCCGGGCAGTCGTTCCACCTCGTGCACATCTACGACGAGACCATCACGCACACCGTCGTGCCGGTCGCCGCCGCCGCGACCGCCGATACGTTCGACGAGGCGTGGATCGCCCGGATGGCCGCCCTCAGCCCCCAAGAACGTCTGGAACAGTTCTCGCGGAAGCGCTGAGGCATCCGCCTCGATGGTGCATCCGCTGTCGCCGGCTGTACGCCGTGTCGAACTCGGCCGTCGCGGCGCGTGGATAGGCTCGGGTGACCCACCTCGGCGCGAGCGACCGAGCAGTGACCACCCACAAGGAAGGCACGATGACTCAGGACGCGGCGATGCGCACCGAATCCGACTCTCTGGGATCGATGGAGATCCCCGCCGACGCATATTGGGGCATCCACACCGCCCGGGCCTTGGCGAACTTCCCGATCTCGCAGCGGCCCATCTCGGTGTACGCCGACCTTGTCCGCGGCCTCGCGATCGTCAAACAGGCCTCCGCGAGAGCGAACCGCGACATCGGGGTGCTCGACGCCGAGCGGGCCGACCTCATCGACCGCGCGGCGCAGCGCGTGATCGACGGCGAGTTCCACGAGCAGTTCGTCGTGGGGGTCATCCAGGGCGGGGCCGGCACGTCGACGAACATGAACGCCAACGAAGTCATCACCAATATCGCGTTGGAGCTGGCCGGGCGACCCAAAGGCGACTACGGATTCCTGTCGCCGATCGACCACACCAACCGCAGTCAGTCCACCAACGACGTGTATCCCACTGCGATCAAGGTGGGGCTCTCCCTCGATCTGCGCTCGTTGCTGGCGGAACTCGACCTGCTGCGCACCGCCTTCCTGCACAAGGCCGCCGAGTTCCACGACGTCTTGAAGATCGGGCGCACGCAGATGCAGGACGCCGTGCCGATGACCCTCGGCCAGGAGTTCCACGGGTTCGCCAGCAGTCTCGGCTTCGACCACCAGCGGATGACCGAGAACGCACGCCTGCTCTACGAGATCAACATGGGGGCCACCGCCATCGGCACCGGCATCACGACCCATCCCGCCTATGCGCCGACCGTCCTGCAGCGCCTTCGGGAGATCTCCGGACTCGACCTGGTCACCGCCGACGATCTCGTGGAGGCCACCAGCGACACCGGGTCGTTCATGTCGTTCTCCGCCTCGCTCAAGCGCAACGCGATCAAGCTGTCGAAGATCTGCAACGACCTGCGGCTGCTCTCCAGCGGCCCCCAGGCGGGGCTCGGCGAGATCAACCTTCCCGCACAGCAGGCGGGGTCGTCGATCATGCCGGGCAAGGTGAACCCGGTGATCCCCGAGGTCGTCAACCAGGTCGCCTTCGCTGTCGCGGGAGCCGACCTCACGGTCACGATGGCGGCCGAGAGCGGCCAACTGCAGCTGAACGCGTTCGAGCCGGTGATCGCGCACTCGCTGTTCCAGTCCATCACCTGGATGCGCCGCGCGATGTGGACGCTGCGGGTCAATTGCGTGGACGGCATCACCGCGAACCGCGAGCGGCTGGGTGCGATGGTCGGTTCGTCCGTCGGAGTCGTGACG
Source organism: Microbacterium sp. (assembly GCF_047972865.1). Classification (GTDB taxonomy): domain Bacteria; phylum Actinomycetota; class Actinomycetes; order Actinomycetales; family Microbacteriaceae; genus Microbacterium. Next base: position 6,694 of record NZ_JBKEAY010000114.1, on the reverse strand, counting down.
GCGCTGACCCCCTACATCGGGTACGCGGCGGCGGCCGCGCTGGCCAAGACGGCGCTGCTGACGGGGCGCAACATCGCCGATCTCGTGGTCGAAGCGGGACTCATGTCGCGTGCGGAGGTGGACAAGCAGCTCTCGCCCGCGCGGCTGTCGGGGCTCGAAGCGGTGACGCAGACGATCCCGATCGTGCGACCGGCCGAGAACGTCGTGGAGGGCCGCTGACTTTGCGTGCGCGCGCCGGCACTCGGTAGCGTCGGAGGGTATCTGGCCCCCAGGCCCATTCGGAGGGAACCCAATGACCGACCCGCAGAACCCGACGCCGTCGAACGAGACGCCCGCTTATCAGCCGGCACCGCCCGCCCCCGAACAGCCCGCGCCGGGCTATCAGGCCGCGCCGCAGGGGAGCCAGCCGGGCCGGACGCTCGGCATCGTCGGGCTGATCTTCGCCTTCTTCATGCCGATTGTCGGTCTGATCCTCGCCTACATCGGGCGCTCGCAGAGCCGGAAGGCCGGCATCGCGAACACCCCGGCCAAGGCCGGGATCATCGTCGGCTGGATCGTGTTCGCGTTGCAGTTGATCCTCCTCATCGTCGTGGTGAGCCTGTTCATCGCGGGCCTCAATATGATCTCGGAGGTGTGTGGGGACCTCGGCCCCGGTGAGCACTTGCTCAACGACGGCATCACCACCGTCACCTGTCCCTGACGCGTGCGACGGTGCCGCGCCCGCGCGCGGTGCGGCACCGTTTCGCCACGCCTGAGGTCGCTCGGGAAGGAACACGGAGACGGTGACGACGTATCCCTCGATCCTCGCCCAGGATCCCCACGCCGAGCCGGCGGCGATCCCCGCCGCTCCCGCCCGTGCCGCCGCGTTGCCCGCCGTACCGCGGCGTGGGCGCTCCGCGCCGATGTGGATCTTCGCGTTGCTGGCGGTGGGGCTGATCGGCCTCGTCTCGTACCTGTTGACGTATCTGGGCGGGTTCGCGTCGGTGATCGCGATGGTGCTCGCGCTCATCCCGCTGGCCGGTGTCCTGCTGGCGGTGCGCCTCGTGGACAGGTGGGAGCCGGAACCGACCTCGCTCGTGATCATCGCGGTGGCGTGGGGAGCGATCGTGTCGGTCGGGATCGCTCTGGGCGTCGACGCCGGCCTGTCTCTGATCCTCGGCGCCCGTGAGTCGTTCGCGGCGGAGGCGTTCTCGTCCGTCGTGCAGGCGCCTGTTGTGGAAGAGGCCGCCAAGGGCCTCGGCGTGTTCCTCATCTTCGTGTTCGCGCGGCGGGCGTTCGATGGACCCGTCGACGGGATCGTGTACGGTGCCCTCGTGGGCGCCGGGTTCGCCTTCACGGAGAACATCCTCTACTTCGCCAGCAGCCTGATCGAGCACGGCGTGGAGGGAGCGACGCTGATCTTCTTCCTACGCGGCATCCTCTCCCCGTTCGCGCACGTCATGTTCACGGCGGTCACCGGCTACGCTCTGGGGACCGCGGCGCGCGCCGGGGTGCGACCGGCCGCGGCGGTTGGCACGGCGGCGGGCGGGCTGTTCGGGGCCATCGCGCTGCACGCGCTCTGGAACGGCTCGGCGATGTTCTCCGACTTCTATTCGCTGTACCTGACGCTTCAGGTACCGCTGTTCGCACTGTTCATCATCGGCGTGGTGCTGTTGCTGCGGGAAGAGTCGCGCGTGACGCGGGAACGGCTGGGCGACTACGTGCGCGCCGGCTGGTTCACCACGGCGGAAGTCGACATGCTCGCCACGCGCAGCGGCAGGCGGGGCGCGATCGCCTGGGCGCGCACGCTCCGCGGCGACCGGTCCGATCGCATGCGCGCCTTCATCGTCGACGCGACCGGGCTCGCCGCCGCCCGGCAGCGCGCCATCACCGGCCGAGACCCGCACGCCACCGAGGACGAGCGGGTGTTCCTCGCGCGGGCCGCGGCCGACCGCGCCGCCCTGCTCGCCCCGTGATGGCCGGAGAGGTGTGTCCGAGCACGCGGCTTCGTGCTCGAGTCGTCTGCACAATCCCGGCAATCTGCACAACAACGCACCGGCTCAGCGTCGTGCGTCCGGAGAATTGCAGATTTCCGGGGCTGGGCGGGGGCTCGAACGGGCACGGGCAGGGGAGACAGGCTCCATGGCCGAGCGATCCCAGAGCCGTGGGAGGACGCGGTCGCCGAACCGGGCCCCAGACGCGACTCAGCGCCCGGTGCTGCGGCACTGCCTGCAAACACCCGGGCGCTGAGTTGATCTGCGCCTATTCTTGGGCGCCGCTGCACCCCTTGTCAAGACCTCGAGGCCGATCGAGCGAAGCGGTGTGCGGCCGGCGTGCTTGGATGGATGCATGACTGCTGATCGCACCAAGCCAGAGATCGACGCACCGACCGGAGCTGCACCCGCCGACCTCGTCATCCGTGACGTCATCGTCGGCGACGGCGCCGAGGCGGCGCCCGGCGACACCGTGACCGTCCACTACCTCGGGGTCGAGTTCGACACCGGAGAGGAGTTCGACTCCTCGTGGAGCCGGGGCGAGAGCATCCAGTTCCCGCTGCGCGGTCTCATCCAGGGGTGGCAGGACGGGATCCCCGGGATGAAGGTCGGCGGGAGGCGTGAGCTGGTCATCCCGCCGCACCTGGCTTCCGGCCCGCCCGGCGGTCACTTCCTGGGGGGCAACACGCTCATCTTCGTCATCGACCGGCTCGCGGTCGGCTGAGACGATCACACCTCGGGGACCGGATGCGGCCGCATCCGGTCCCCGAGGTTTATCCGGACGAATGCATTTTGTGGGAATAGCTCGTCGCGGCGCCCCGTTGGCCTTGCTGTGACCGTCGCGATCGTCGCGGCAACCGACCAGGAGAAAATGATGACCGACACGCTCACCGACCTTCCCGGCTTCAAGGCAGGGACGTGGGTCCTCGACCCGTCCCACAGCGACGTCCGCTTCACCGTGCGCCACATGATGATCTCGAAGGTGCGGGGCACCTTCGCCGTCAAGAGCGCGACGCTGACGGCCCCCGAGAACCCGCTGGCGACCTCCCTCACCGCCAGCGCAGACGTCGCGTCGATCGACACCGGCGACGCCGGTCGCGACGAGCACCTGCGCAGTGCCGACTTCTTCGACGTCGAGAAGTTCCCGACCGTCGACTTCGTCTCCAGCGGCGTCCGTTACGCCGGCGGTGACTTCTTCGTCGACGGCGACCTGTCCATGCACGGCGTCACCAAGGCCGTGACGTTCGAGGTCGAGTTCGGCGGATTCGGCGCCGACCCCTTCGGCAACTACAAGGCGGGGGCGACCGCGACGACCGTTGTCGACCGCGAAGAGTTCGGGCTGACCTGGAACGCCGCGCTCGAGACCGGTGGTGTGCTGGTCGGCAAGGACGTCACCATCACGCTCGACCTGCAGTTCGCCCTGCAGGCCTGACTCTCACGGCACCGGGTTCTCGGCGTCGTATCGCCGGAACTGCGGTGTCAACCGCACCAGGACGGTCGCGAGCACGATGATGATGAACCCGCCCAGCAGCGGCGGGAACCAGAGCGTGGTCGCGGTCGCGATGGTACCGGCGTAGAGCGCGCCCATGCGCGGTCCGCCGGTCACCACGACGGTGAACACGCCCTGCAGCCGCCCCCGCATCGCGTCGGGGGCGGCTGCCTGCATCATGGTGTTGCGATAGATGGCGCTGATGTTGTCGGCCGCACCCGCACCCGCCAGAGCCGCGATCGCGGCCACCAGCATGACGACGTTGGCGGAGGCGGCATCGACGGTCGCCGGAGCGGCCACCCCGAGCGCGGCCAGCACCAGCACGACGCCGAAGACGCTGATCATGACACCGAAGGCGATGACGGCCCGCTCGATGCCGAGTCCGTGGTACCGGTAACGCGCCACGGCGCCGGAGAACAGGCTCGACAGCAGCGCACCCACCGCGAAGGCGGCGGTGAGCAGGCCCGCCGTGACGGCGCCGCCGCCGAGCAGCACGGCGCCGATGGCCGGGAACAGTGTGAGCGGCTGCCCGAAGGTCATCGCGACGATGTCGAGCAGGAACTGCAGCCGGATGTTGGGTGCGCGGCGCAAGAACCGCCACCCGTCGACGAGGGAACGCCAGCCGGGGCGCACGATCTCGCCCTGCGGCCGGATGTGCGGCAGCGTCCACAGTCCGAGGAACAGCGCCGACATCAGCACGACGTCGATCGTGTAGGTCCAGCCGTAGCCGGTGAACGCGACCAGCAGACCGGCGGCCGCCGGACCCACCGAGACCATGATTCCCGATGTGATGCCCGCCAGAGCCGACGCCGCCGGGAGCAGTTCGCGGGGGAGCAGTCGGGGAACGATCGACTGCCGAGCAGCCATCACGACCGAGTTGGCGGCCGAATTCACCACGGCGATGGCGTACAGGGCGGCCACCGTCTCGAGGTGAGTCCAGGTCAGCACCATCAAGACCGCGGTGGAGGTGAAGGTGACGGTCGCGGCGATGAGGCCGACGCGCCGGCGGTCGAACGCGTCGGCGAGCATCCCACCGTACAGTCCCGCGAACACCATCGGCACCAGGCCTGCGACCGCGATCATCGATACCGCCAGGGTCGACGCGGTCAGGTCGTACATGTGCAGCATGATCGCGACGATCGTGAGCTGCCCACCGAGGCCGGCCAGCGTCGTGCCGACCCAGAGCCGGGCGAACGCCGCGCTGGTGCGCAGCGGCGTCAGATCGATCAGGTGGTGTCGGCCCAGCCGCGCCGTCACTCGTCGACCTCGACGCGCTTGATCCGGGCGGTGTGCCCGCCCACGATGGTCACGCGTGATGGGGGGACGGTGAAGTGGTCGGCGAGGGCGCGGACGACACCGGCGTTGGCAGCGCCGTCGGCGGCGCGTTCGCGCACGTGCACCACGAGGTGGTCACCGGCATCCTCGACCCGAGGGCCATGCCTGCTGCCGGGCTTGACCCGCACGGTGTACTTCACGGTCCGATCGTATCGGCCTGACCGGTGGGGTAGACTTGTGCGGTTGCCGTCGAACGGCCGCGGATAAAGAGAGCCCACGCGCTAGGCGTTGGGCGCCGCGCAACGAGAAGGAAGGGGATCACCTATGGCACTGGAAGCAGACGTCAAGAAGGCGATCATCGAAGAGTACGCGACGCACCCCGGTGACACCGGATCCCCCGAGGTGCAGGTCGCGATGCTGTCGCAGCGCATCAAGGACCTCACCGAGCACCTCAAGACGCACAAGCACGATCACCACTCGCGCCGCGGCTTGTTCCTGCTCGTCGGTCAGCGCAGGCGACTGCTCGGCTACCTCCAGGACCTCGACATCGAACGCTACCGTTCCCTGATCGAGCGCCTGGGCCTGCGCCGATAAGGAAGGCATCGCACCAGCGTTCAATCGCGCAAAACATTCTTGAGAGGGCCGCCCACGGTGTGGGTGGCCCTCTGTCGTGCGTCGAGTTCGTGAGTCGAGGATGCGACCGCGCGTCCAATCTCGAGGGCGCAGATTCCGACCCGGTGTCGTTCATCCGCCGCGCCGGAAACGGTTGACTTGTCGGTGGGCGACGCCTAGTCGCGATCAAGGACGATCCCGGGAGCAGACATGACCTCGCTGTTCGAACAGATCACGGCAGGAACCGTCTACACCGGTTCCTGGCATCGCGCGCACGGCGGCGTCCACAGCGTGACCGAGGCCGCAACCGGTGCGGTCATCGGCGAGATCGGGGTCGCCGATGCCGACGACGTCACCGCGGCCGGGCGCGGCGCGGTCGCTGCGCAGCCGCGGTGGGAGGAGACCGCGTTTGTGCAGCGGGCTGCTGTGCTGCATCGCGCCGCCGACCATCTGGATGCGCTTACGCGCGAGGAACGCGTCGTGATGCAGCGCGAAGAGGGTGCCACCGCAGCAAAGGTGGACGGCGAGATCCACAAGTGTGTGGAGGAGCTTCGTGCGGCGGCGGCGCTGGTGGACCAACCATGCGGCGAGTTGCTGCCGAGCGTCGACCCGATCGAGTTGTCGATGGCTCGCCGCGTCCCTGCGGGCGTCATCGGTGTCATTGCGCCGTGGAACGCACCGATGCTGCTTGCGATGCGATCGGTCGCCCCTGCTCTCGCGTTGGGCAACTCCGTGCTTCTCAAACCCGACGTGAAGACCGGAATCTCGGGAGGGATCGTCATCGCCCGCGCGTTCGAGGCGGCGGGTCTGCCCGCGGGAGTGTTGCATGTGCTGCCGGGCGGGCCGGCGACGGGCCAGGCGGTCGTCAGTTGTTCGGACATCGACGTGATCTCGTTCACCGGGTCGACCGAGGCTGGGCGCCGCGTCGGCGCGCTCGCAGGTGGGCTTCTCAAGAAGGTCGTCCTGGAGCTCGGCGGCAACAACGCGCTGATCGTCCTCGACGACGCCGATCTGGATCACGCCGTCGAGGCTGCCATCGCCGGCTCGTTGCTGCACCAGGGGCAGATCTGCATGGCGACCGGCCGTCACCTGGTTCACGAATCGATCGCGGACGAATACACGGAGCGACTGCGCGCACACGTCGCCGGGTTGCGGGTAGGCGACCCGACGGCGGCCGATACTCACATCGGACCGCTCATCAATGAAGAACAGGCCCGACGCCTGGGCGACATCGTCGACCGAGCGGTCTCCGAGGGCGCACGCATGCTCGTCGGCGGCCGTCAAGACGGGCCCTTCTTCACCCCCACGCTCCTCGACGATGTCGCGCCCGGGAACGCGGCATTCG
>NZ_JBKEAY010000076.1:0-24266 GCF_047972865.1 Microbacterium sp. | reverse complement strand
GGGAGCACCCGGTGCTGACCGCCCCAGGCGAAGCGGCCGAGCCCCGCACCGAGGATGAGCGCCAGCTGAAACAGGGCCAGCAGCGCGAGGATCACGGTGAGCACCAGCGCGAAAGGCATGGGCCTCACCGTACCGTCGTGGGCACCATCGTCGTCATCGCGCGCTCACCGGTCGGGACGCGCACGTGCGTGCCGGAAGCGCACCCGCGCACCCGGACGCAACTGACCGAGCCGATCCCGGTCGACGACCACCGCGATCACCGGATACCCCCCGGTCACCGGCGCATCGGGACCGAAGACCACCGGTTCCCCTCCCGGCGGCACCTGCACGGCACCGGGCAGCATCCCCTCACTGGGCAACTCCATCGACACCGCACGCGTCAACGCGGGTCCGTCGAGCCGGATGCCGACACGGTCGGCCTGCGCCGTCACCACCCACGTCGCCTCGTACAGCACGCGATGCGCCTCCGCGTCGAACCAGCCCGCGCGCGGGCCCGGCGCCAACTCGAACACCACCGGATCGTCGACGACGGGACTCCACGGATGCAGATCCTCCGGCGGGATCGGCGCACGCGCAGCATCCGCGCGACCCAGCCGGTCGCCCGCCTGCAGCGCCCGCGGGCCGAGGCCAGCGAGCGTATCGGTCGACCGCGAACCGAACAGCTCCGCGGCGGCGACCCCACCCCGCACCGCCACGTAGGCGCGCGCGCCGTGCGCGAACCAATCCACGTGCAGCGCACTGCCCGCCGGCCACGGATGCGCCGCATACGGATCCACCCGGGCGCCGTCGATCTCCACCGGGCCCCAGGCACCGGTCACCGCGACCCACAGATCGACGTCGGCGACCGCCCGGAACCCGCCCAGCGTCACCTCGACACCGGCGGCATCCTCATCGTTCCCCAAGAGGCGATTGGCCGTACGCAGCGCCCCGCGGTCGGCCGCCCCTCCCCCGGCGACGCCCTCGGCGGCGTGCCCCGGACGCCCCTGATCCTGCACCGTCGCAAACAGTCCCGGCTCGACGACCGTGAACGCCGCGTCGGCGGGAGTGACGTGGGCGGATGCCGCGGCCTCCACCCCCACCGCCACCGCAGCCCGGGCCCGCTCCAGCGCGAACCGCACCGTCGCCCCGGGCGTCAACAGCACCGGCGTGGCGGCGGCGGGGTCGAACAACGGAGCATCCGTGCGGCCGATCAGCCGCCATCCGCCCGGCGTCTCCCGCGGGTACGCGCCGCTGAACACCCCTGCCAGCCCGACCGCACCGGCGGGCACCCGGGTGCGCGGCGACGACAGACGCGGCACGTCGAACGGCCACTGCTCACTGACGAGATACCCGAACCCGGGCGCGAACCCCGTGAACGCGACCGTCCACACCGCCCCGGCGTGCGCGGCGACGAGCGCGTCAGGGGAGGTCTCCAGCATCCGTGCCGTTTCGGCCAGGTCATCGCCGTCGTAGCGGATCGGCACGACGACCTCGTCGACCGACCGTGCCCCCGCGGCGACAGGGGCACCGGATGCCCGCTCGATCCACGCCCGCGCCGCCGCCAGCGGCAGCACTCGCGGATTCACGTGCACCAACACGGTGCGCGCTGCCGGAACGACATCGATGACCCCGTCCGGCACGTCGGCGGTCAGCCGGGCCTGCACCGTGAGGACATCCGTGAGCGACCCCAGCTCGACGAGCACGCCGCGATCCCCGAAGGGAAGCAGACGCAGCCCGGTCACCACGGCGCCCGCACCTCGACACCGGCCGAATCGAGGGCACGCCGCACCGCCCGGGCCATCGCCACCGCCCCCGCCGTGTCACCATGCACGCACATCGACACGGCATCGACCGCCACGACGCTGCCGTCGACGGCGACCACCGTGCCCTCGACGGCCAGGCGCACGGCGCGTTCGGCAACCTCCTCGGGGTCGTGCAGCAACGCCCCCGGCTCGGTGCGCGGGACGAGCCTGCCGTCGGGGAGGTAGCCACGGTCGAGGAACGCCTCCGCACGGAACGGCAGGCCGTGCTCCCGCGCCGCGCGGACGATCTCGCCGCCGAGCGCCAGCACCGGCAGGGCGCGCCCGATCTCCGCACCGATGTCGGCGATCGCCGCCGCGACCGCGTCGGAACGGGCCGCGTCCGCCGAGACGACGTGGTACAGCGCACCGTGCGGTTTGACGTAGCGCACGTCCGCCCCCGCCGCGATCAACGCCGCCACCTGTTCGCGCACCTGCGTGCGCAACCGGGCGGGGTCGACGGCGAGCGCGGTGCGCCCGAAACCAGCCGGATCGACGAACGAAGGATGCGCCCCCACCGCCACGCCGTAGCGGGCCGCCCGGGCCACCGCATCCGCCATCGACGCGGCATCCCCGGCGTGGCCCCCGCACGCGACGGACGCGCTGGAGACGACACCGAACATGGCCTCATCGTCGGCGGTCGGGACCCCGCCGACGGTCTCACCCAAGTCGGCGTTGAGGTCGATGGAAGCCATGCGTTCACGCTACTCCGCCGCACCGCGCGCCGAGAGGGCGCGCGACCATCCGAAGACTCGGAGTGAGCGAGATAACGTGAGAGGCATGGCGCGCGCGCAGATAGACGTTCCGGGCCCGTCGGTGCGGCTCGCGGACGGATCGACGGCACAGATCGTCCCCAGCCGGTTCGCCGGCGGGTGGGAGCTGGTGGTCGGCGACACTCCGCAGTCTCACGTCGACCTCGACGACCCGACGCACCTGCACTTCGAGTACGTGGGCCGCATGGCCGCCGTCATCGACCAACTGCGCACGCCGCGCGAGCCGATCACCGCGATCCACCTCGGCGGCGGTGCCCTCACGCTGCCGCGCTACGTCGCCCACACCCGGCCGGGTTCGCGGCAGCAGGTGATCGAGCTGGAGCCGGCCCTCGTCGAGCTCGTGCGAGACCGGCTGCCCCTCCCCCGCGGCGCGCAGATCCGGGTGCGCCTGGGCGATGCCCGCGACGTCGCAGCACGGATGCCGCCGGGCCTTCAGGGCGCGGCGGATCTCATCGTCTCAGACGTGTTCGCCGGCGCGCGCACGCCCGCGCACCTCACCACCGTCGAGTACTACCGCACCCTCGCCCGCCTCCTCGCCCCCGAGGGCGTGCTGCTGGTCAACGTCGCCGACGGCGCAGGGCTCGCGTTCGCGCGCCGTCAGGTCGCGACGGTGTGCGAGGTGCTGCCGCAGGCGATCGTGCTCGCCGAAGTGCAGACCCTGAAGGGGCGGCGGTTCGGGAACCTCGTGATCGCCGCCTCAGCGGCGGAGCTGCCCACCACCTGGCTGCCGCGACTGATGGCCGCCGGGCCACATCCGGCGAAGGTCGCCCACGGCGCCGAGATCGACGCGTTCGCCCGCGGGTCGCGTCCGGCGACCGATGCCGATGCGAGCGCGTCACCGGTTCCGTCGGCATCCGTCTTCGACCGATGACGATGCCGATGGCGCGTCCCCGCGGCGCGTCCGTCGCCCGATCACGCAGCGCGCGGTGAGACTGGGAGGCACTGGGTGACGAGGACGCGACGTGGGCATCGGGCACGCACGCCGCCGACCACCACGGACAGAAGGGCATGCACGTGGGAATGATCAAGGGATACGACGCGGACACGTTGCGCGAGATCGTAGACCCGGGCGAGTGCACGACGCGCCTCGCCGAACTGGGCGATCAGCGCAGCCTGCCCGCCATGCTGGAGCGGGTGTGGCTGCTGAAGGTGCTGGAACGGCTCGATGAGGCACTGCCGCTGTCGGAGCAGGTCGTGCGCCACGCGCGGATGGCCGGCACCCGCAAAGACGTGCTGCGCGCCCGGGTGCTGCATGCGACCGTGCAGCAGCGCCGCGGCGCGCACCCCGCCGCCGTCGCGGAACTGAACGCGTGCACCGAGGAAGCCGACGGGCAGGAGTGGGCGGCGTTGTCGGCGTTCGCGCACCAGCACCGCGCCAAAGTGCACTTCGAAGCCGGCGACTACGCCGCCGCGCGCGCCGACTTCACCCGGACGCTGTTCCTGCGCCAACAGACCGGCGCTTCGGACCAGCAACTGGAATCGGTGCTGCACGCGATCGAGACCTGCGACCGACGCCGCACCACCGACGCGGTGGCGAGCTGAGTGTCGGCGCCCCTCTGTAGCGTCGCTCCATGACCGATCTGCTCGTCGTCCGCGCCACCGCGGACGACCTCATCACGCAGCACCTCGACCCGTCGTGGACGTTCGCGTTCGACAACGCCAAACGCCGCGCCGGCGCGTGCGACTTCACTCGCAAGCGCATCACCGTCTCGCGCTACCTCGCCGCCCGGTACGACGACGAGGCCAACCGGCAGACCCTGCTGCACGAGGTGGCCCACGCCCTCGCCGGCGCCGAGGCCGGCCACGGACCCCGCTGGAAACGGACAGCCCGCGCCCTCGGGTACACCGGCGGAACCACCCATCACGGCGAGACCGCCACCGAGTTGGCGCCCTGGGTGGGCACCTGCCCCAACGGGCACACCGCCTACCGGCACCGCCGAGCGACCCGGCCGACCTCATGTGCGCGGTGCTCGGCGCAGTTCGATCAGCGGTTCTTGTTCGTGTGGACTCGACGCGAGATCACGCCTGCCACGCGCCTGGCCGCGATGACGCCGCGCTGAGCCAACGTTCGGGTGCGCGGGGTACAGTGCGTGGGCAATCCCGCGACACGGGTGACGAGGACGGGAGACATGCCGAGATGAGTGATCGCGAAGCGGCCGGGCCGACCGCGCTGCCCACCATGCTGCCCGCCGTCACGGAGCGCGACGGACCGACCCCCCGAGCGCGTCGTGCCTGGCCGCCGGTCGGCATCCTGACGGCGGTGTGCGTCGGCATCCTGTCGGTGCTGCTCGTGCTGCGCGCGGCCCCGTGGGACACGACGTGGACCTCGATCTGGGTGTCGCGCGCGCTGCTGGTGCTGCCCGCGCTGGCCGCGCTCGTGGCGGCGATCGTCTCGGGGACGTCACCGCTTCGGAAGACGCTGGGGGCGCTGAGCGCCCTCGCCGCCGCCCTGCTGATGGCGGGCGTGACCGACACGGAGTCGTCGTTTGGATGGATGCCGTGGTTCGCGCTGCTGTTCGTGAGCTGGGCGCTGACCTACCCGATCCGCCCGGTGGGCTGGTTCGCCCTGATCCTGCTCGGGGCGGGATCGGCGGCGATCACCGTGCTGACGGGCGCCTGGCTCGCGGTACTGTTCGGCCACGACGTGCCCGGCGATGTCGCGCTGATCGGGTTCACCGGCGTCCTGGTGGTGCCGCTGGCGGCTCTGTTCTTCGTGACGGTCGTCCTCGCCCTGCAATGGGGCTCGTTGCCGCCGGTTCGCGCCGATACGACCCCGGCACCGCCGTGGAACGTCGCCGCCGTCATCTCGCTGGTCGCTGCACCGTTCATCGGCATCGTCGGCGTCATCTTCGGTCATCTCGCGGTGGCGCAACTGCGACGCTCGCCGGGACGGGGCCGCGGCCTGGCCATCGCCGGCCTCACGATCGGATACCTCACCACTTACCTGTCGGGTGCGCTGCTGATCCTGTGGGGGATGACCATCGTCAGCGGACCCGGTCCGGGGTGGACGTGGTGACCTGACGCGACCGGCGCTCAGACGTGCGCGTGAAAGCCGCGCGCACCGAGGACCGGCACGACCGGAACGCCGTCGATCGTGGCGGCGTCCCGCACCGCGTCGCGGTCGGCCCCCGACCCCGAATCGCTCGCGGCCAGCAGGTGCCGCACCGCCCCGCGCAAGCCCTGAAAGGCGACCGCCGCCGCCGCGGCTTCGGGTGAGGAGTGATCGATGCCGACGGTGCTGAGCGCGTCGACGATCGCGCCGGCACCCAGCAGGTCTTCCACCGCGAACCGCACCGGCGCGTCCGCGGGGGCGGATGCCGGGTCTCCGACGGCGATCACCGCGACGCTCGTCCGGGCCTGGCGCTGCCGTTGGTGGGCGCCGATCGCCTCGGCCACCGCGGTGGCGTTGCACAGGGCACCCCACAGCACGAGAGAGCCACCCGCGGCGGTGCGCGCGAGCGGAGCGGGCGCGTCGACCGTCTCCCCCGCCGCGACCCGCGCGACGACATCGGTGCCGAGCACGTCGACGATCACGGTCACGTCTGCCGGTTCGACCCGCGCCAGCCCGGCGGCACCCCAGTCGAAACGCACCTGATAGCGGGTCTGCGAGAACGGCATCCGGTCAGCCTACGGCCCGGCGGCAGGCAGACTGGACACATGCGCATTCTGTTGAAGCTCCTGCTCGACTGCGACGCCGATGCGGCCTGGCGCGCCGTGCACTCCCCCCACGCGGTCACCGAACTGTACGGACCGCTGGTGACCGTGCGGCCGCTCGCGGAACCGCCGACGTCGATTGCGCACGGCGACGACGTCCCGGTGCGGGTCGGAGTGGGCGGCATCCGCCTCGGCGACCAGCTGATCCACGTCACCGACCGCGCCGTCGATGACGTGCACGGCGAGGTGCGCATCATGCGCGACAGCGGCATTCCGCTGACCGGTCCGCTCGCGGCCCTCGACGTCTGGGACCACCAGATGGCCATCTCCCCGGCCCCGGGCGACCCGACCCGGACGCTGTGGCGCGACCGGCTGGTGATCGGCGGCGCGGCCGCGGTCCCGCTGTGGCCGGTGCTGTGGGCCACGTGGCAGTGGCGTGCCGTGCGGCTGCGGCAGCTGGCCCCGACGTGGGCGTACGACCCCGAGCCTGCCACAGCGGGTGAGAACGACACTCCCGGGGCCCACCACCGGCGCCCCCGAACCTGAGGCGCCGGTGGCTCAGAGCGGCTGGACGGGGCGGTGCTCGTAGAAGGTCTGCAGCACCACCGTGGTGCGGGTGCTCACCGACGCGGCGGTGCGGATGTCGCGGATGAGGTCTTCCAGCGCGCGCGGTGAGCCCACCCGCACGAACAACATGTAGGCGGCCGCGCCGGCGACCGAATGGCACGCCTCGATCGCGTCGAGGTGCGCCAGCAGTTCGGGGGCGTTGTCGGGCTGCGCCGGATCGAGGGGCGTGATCTCGACGAACGCCGACAGCGGACGCCCCACCGCCTCGGGGTCGAGGACGGCGCGGTAACCGGCGATCACACCCGACTTCTCGAGGCGGCGCAGACGGCTCTGCACCGCCGAGAGCGACAGGCCCACCTCCGCGGACAACTCCGCCAGGGTCGCGCGAGCGTCGCGCGACACCGCGGCGACGATGCGTTGGTCGACAGCATCCTCCATAGGTGAAACAATATCAGTGATAGTCATATTCAACCGAAAAATTTCTTGCATTTCGGAGGATGTCATGTCGATCATCTCGCCTCGCGTGACGCGCGACCTCACCGGCGCCCACCTGGCGCAGGACGTGCGCTGGCTCGACCTGAAGGCCGCCACCACCGCGCTGCAGCGGCTGCAGGACCACGACGGAGCGGTCCCCGATGCGACCGACCACCGTGCGGCACGGGAACTCGTCGATGTCATCACCGCATCCCTCGGGGCGCTCGCGCCGCTGTTTCCGCACGACGCCGCCTATCTCACCGCGTCGACCGGCGATTTCCAGCGGTGGGCCGAGGGCGGTTTCGCGGTGCCGGACTTCCTGGACTCCCTGCAGGCGTTCCAGCCGCAGCAGGGCCGCGTGGACGGACGGCGACACGTCATCGTGTTCCCGATGTACACGCAGAACGGGTCGCGCGACCGTCATGTCGAAGCGCTCCTGGTCGAGGCGATCTGGCCCGACGTCATCGCCGAGCTCGAGCGGACCTACACCAATGGCCTGTTCGTCTCACTGCGTCTGCTCGACTTCACACCCGGCTACGACACCGACAGCGCAGTGCTGTTCCCGGAGACGGTCGCGATGCGCGAGGTCCCTGTGTTCACGTGGGGCGCCATCTTCCAGAACCGCGAAGCGGCCCGCCACCGACGAGTCGTCCGGACCGCGGCGGAGGTGACCCACCTCGATCTGCCCGAGCCGGCCACGCGGATGCTGGCGGATCAAACACTCGCCGAGAACACGTTCGTGATGTGGGACCTCATCCACGACCGCAGCCACATGCGCGGCGATCTGCCGTTCGACCCATTCATGATCAAGCAGCGCATGCCCTACTTCCTCTATGCCCTGGAAGAGCTGCGGTGCGACCTCACCGCCTTCCGCGAGTGCGTCACGATCGCCGACCGGCTCGGGGCGCGCGCCGCCGCCGGCGAACGGCTCACCGAGGTCGAGTCGCAGATGCGCGAGACCGCGGCACTGGTGCCGTACGCCGTGATCTTCGACCGGATCTTCCGGTTCGCGGTCACCGGCGGGCGCGTGCGCAATTACGACGGACTGGGCGGGCAGTTGCTGTTCGTGTGGCTGCACCGCCACGACGTGCTGCACTGGACCGACACCCGCCTCGCGATCGACTGGGACCGGGTGTCGGATGCCGTCCTCGCCCTCGGTGAGGCGATCGACCGGCTGTACTGGGAGTCGATCGACCGGCCTCGGGTGGCGCACTGGCTGGCCGCGTACGAGCTGATCCGCGGGATCGTGCCGCCGCACCCGGCATCCGCCTGGGCCTCGGGGTTGCCGCGCGAAGTGCTCGCCGGACCGCCGTCGGGCTACACGGACGCCGTGCTCGACGACGAGTTCCCGCTGTCGATGTTCTTCGAGGCGCTGGAGCGCAAGCTACGCCCCGTCGTCGCCGCCACCCGCGGCATCCGCGGTGACGGTCAGTGACCGCCTGCGGCGGGGATCTCGTCGATGACGGACCTCGGAACCTGCGTAGGGTGGATGCCGTGACGAGGATCCACGACGCCGCAGCGCGCGGGTTCGCCAGCGACAACTACTCCGGCATCCACCCTGACGTGCTCGCCGCGATCGCCGATGCAAACGACGGACACCAGGTCGCCTACGGGGACGATGTCTACACCGCGCGACTGCGGGACGTGTTCGAGAGCCATTTCGGCGACGGCATCGAGGTGTTCCCGGTGTTCAACGGCACCGGCGCGAACGTCACCGCACTGCAGTCGATGCTGCCGCGCTGGGGTGCGGTCATCGCGGCATCCACGGCGCACATCAACGTGGACGAGGGCGGTGCCCCCGAGCGGGTCGCGGGGATCAAGATCCTGAACGTTCCCACCGACGACGGAAAACTCACGCCCGACCTCATCGATCGGGAGGCGTGGGGGTGGGGGGACGAGCACCGCGCGCAGCCCCTGGCCGTGTCGATCACGCAGTCCAGCGAGCTCGGCACCGTCTACACCCCCGGCGAGATCGCCGCGATCGCCGACCACGCCCACAGCCGCGGCATGCGCCTGCACCTCGACGGCGCCCGGGTGGCCAACGCCGCCGCGGCCCTCGACCTGCCGCTGCGGGCCCTCACGCGCGACGTCGGCGTCGACGTCATGAACTTCGGCGGCACGAAGAACGGCGCGATGCTGGGCGAGGCGGTGGTCGTGCTCGACCCCGCCGCGAGCGACGGGCTGCTGTTCCTGCGCAAGCTGAACATGCAACTGGCCAGCAAGATGCGGTTCGTGTCAGCGCAGCTGATCGCGCTGCTGGCGGGCGACCTGTACCTGCGAAACGCCCGCCACGCCAACGCGATGGCGCAGCGGCTCCGCGACGCCGTGGCGGCGGGACTGTCCGACGGTACGATCCACGGCGTCGGATTCACCCAGCCCACCGAGGCGAACGCGGTGTTCGCGACCCTGCCCGAGGGTGTGGCAGACCGGCTGCGGGAGAGCTTCCGCTTCTACGACTGGGATGCCGGCCGCCGCGAGGTGCGCTGGATGTGCTCCTTCGACACGCACCCCGAAGACGTGGATGCGTTCGTCGCCGAGCTCGCCCGGCTCACCGGCCCGCGCTGAGCCGCGCGCCGGGCGCACGCGTCTCAGCCGGGCAGCACGCGGTGGAGCCAACGGCCGGCGTCGCGCACATACTCGGCGCGCCGGCTGGCGGCGTCTTCGGCGCCCTCCCAGAACAGCATCCGCCGGGGTTCGACGGCAAAGCCCACCCAGGTCTCCGGGGCCGTGGGGTCGGGGTGGGATGCCGAGAACCGCGCCCACTCGGCCACCCGTGTGTCGCGCGACTGATCCGCGTACGCCTGCGTGTTCACCCACGCCAACTGCTGCAGATACGGCACCCGTTCCCGATACGCGCGCGCCACCTCGTCCGCGTGTCGACCTGTTCGCCGGCCTGCGCGCGACGGCGCAGACCGTGCCGGCGCGCCACCTCGCCGAGCGCGAGGAACGTCTCTTCGGCGTCGGAGTGCACCCCGGCGGGCCCGACGGCCACCTGCACCCAGCCGTCCAAGGCGACGCCGCCGTCGTGTCCGTCCGGGAGCAGTTCCGCGACGATCGCCTCCGCACTCTCGGCCGCCACCCCCGGATCGTCCCGGGCGGTGCCGCGCACGAAAACCAGGCGCGCGCCGACACGGGTCGCCGCGTCGGCCACGGCGCGTGCGATCGACACGGTGTCCGACACCGGGTCGGGTCCCACCGGCGGTGGCCAGTTGAGCTGGTGGTCGGCCACCGTGGTCACGCCGCACAGCAGCGATTCCGCCAGCCCCACGCCCGCCGTGGCCCCCGTCAACGACGCGTCGATACCGGCCTGACCGTAGGCGGTCGCCATCGCCGGCAACCACTCGTGCATCGGCACGCCGCGTGTACCGGGCAGGGTGCGAAACCCGGACTGCAGCAGGTGGTGATGCGCGTTGACCAACCCGGGTGTCACGACGCACCCGGTCGCGTCGATCACCTCGACGGTGTCATCGAGGTGTGCCTCGGTCACCCGCCCGTCGGGTCCGACGCGCAGATCACCGTCGCGTTCGAGATCGGCATCCACCAGGATGCGCCGGGCGCCGGTGACCCGCGAGCACGGATCAGTCGCGCACGTCGTCGTCGGGCTCGGCCGGGTACTCGCCGGGGATCTCGACCACGAACACCGTGTCGCGCTCCAACGTGGGGGCGTCGGGATCGACGACGTCCGCTGCCGGGTCGGCCTCGAACTCCATCGTGTCGATCGGTCGGGTCTGCTCCGGGACGAACTCGTCCCGCGGCTGCTCTCGCGCGGGGGCGGGCTCGGGCTCGTCGACGACCTCGACCGACTCCGCCGCGGGCTCGTCGGCGACTGGCTCCGCCACGATGACCTCGGGCTCCGGCTCGGGCTCGGGCTCAGGCTCGACGGCCGCGGGCTCGGGTTCCGCTTCCGCGGGCGCGAACTCCGCGAGCGCGGGCGCGGCCACCGCCGGCGCGGGCGCGAACTCGACGGGCGCGGGCGCGGGCACCGCCGGCTCGGCCGCGACGGGATCGACCGCGGGCTCGACGGCGACCGGCTCCGCCTTCGCCGCGGAAACGGATGCCGCGTCGCGCTCCAGCGCCGGCGTCTCGGCGCGCATGAGGTTGCGCACCTCGGCCATGAAGCTGGCCAGCTGGTGCTGCTGCCAGCGCAACTGGCGGGTCCGGTCCTCGGCGTCGCGCAGCACCGACTCGGAGTGCGCCGTCACGGTGTCGATGATGTGCTGCGCGCGCTCGCGGGCACGGTCCAGGTGGTCGCGCGCCCGCAGCTGCGCGTCGGCTTCGACCTGCTGGGCCTGGGCCCGCATGAGGCGTTCGAAGTCATCGGCCTTCGCCGTGATCCGCTGGGAGTGCTCCAGCGACGTAGCGACCTGGTCGTTGGCATCCTTCGTGATCCGCTCCGCGTGCGCGACGGCCTGAGTGTGCAGCACCAGGAACTCCTGCTGCGCGTCGTCCTGTCGGCGGGTCAGCGACTCCTCGAAGTCCAGCGCCCGCATCCGCTGCTCGCGGGCCGCGTCCTCGGCCTCGGTGCGCGCCTGCTCCGTCTCCCGAGCCACCAGCGCTCGCAGCGCGGCCGCACCCTTCTCCGCCTCGGTGCGGATCGTGGTCGCCTCACGCTCGGCCTGCGCGACCTTCTCGGCCGCGGCGGTCTTCTGGCGCTCCACCTGCGCCTCGTGCGCGGTGAGCTCGGTAGAGATGCGCAGCCGGGCCTGATCGGCGTCGTGCTCGGCGCGCGCGATGATGGCATCGGCATCCGTCTGTGCCTCGGCGCGGCGTTGCGCGATCTCGGCGTTGGCGGCCTCGAGTAGCCGGTCCGCCTGCAGACTGGCGTTCTTGATGAGCACGCTCGCCTGCTCCTCGGCGACGTGCAGCACCTCGTCGAACCGCTGCCGGTGCGCGACATCGCCGCCGGTGCCCATGAGCTCCTCGGTGAGGGTCTGCACCTGATCCTCGCTGGTGGCGACCTTCGCCTGCGCGACCGCCAACTCGGCCTCGAGCTCGGCGACACGCGCCTTCGACCGCGCCTCGACCGCGGCGATCTGCTCGCTCTGCAGCTTCTGCGCGACCGTGGCTGCCTCCTGCGCCGACCGCAGCCGGCCGTTGAGCTCATCGAGGGCCATGTCGACCTCGTGCTTCTCGTATCCGCGGAACGCGGTCGTGAAGGCCGGACCCTGATCGGAGGCGGAGTTGGCGATCAGGGCGTCAAGCGGTGAACTGTCGGGGTTGTGCGGCTGGGACACGGAGGCACTCCTGGGGACGGGGCGGGTCGGGGCGCAGACGACGGCGAAACATCTGCCGACACCGACGCTACCCTCCTTGCGCCCCGCGCAGGTATTCCGCGCTCAGCTCGACGGGCCGATCAGGAACGTCCGGACCGTGGGCCGCCAGTGCCGCGCGACGTACTCCACGGCATCGTCGACACCGAGCGCGCGCGTGGAGTTGCCCACTCGCACCCACAGGTCGGTGCTGCCGGCGTGGGTGAGGAACACCGGCTTCGACGACCGCGGCACGACCACCGCGCACACCGCCGCGCCGCCGTCGGGGGCGGCGAACCGGATGCCGGGCAGCGCCGCCGCGTTCCGTCCGAGGGTCGTGGACAGGAGGTCCCGCAACCACAGCTCGAAGCGATCGTGGTCCGGTGTGCGCAGCGTCGCCAGATCACGGTCCAGGCCCACCGGTTCACCGGCATCGTTCGCCCCGATGATGAGGACTCCGCCGCCCGTGTTGAGGAACGCCGCGACCGTCTTGGCGACGACCTGCTCCATGCGGGCGTCCTTCTTGTCCTCGCGGACGTTCCACCGCGCCGTCTCCTTGAACTCGACGCGGTCCGACTCTCCCGCCGCCAGCAGCGCCGGCACGTCGACGTCGTCGTCGGGCCGGATCAACGCCGCGGCTCCCGCGACCAGCAGCGAGATCACGAGGCTCGATCCGAAGGCGAGCAGCAGCGTCCACACCGCGAACACCCGATCGCCCAGACCCCACCAGTCCGCGAGCAGGATGCCGACGCTGAGCCCCAGCACCGAGACGATAACCATCGCCGGCAGCGACAGCCGCACCCGGCCGCGGAACAGTGCTCGCAACGCCCGCGCGATGAGATAGGCGAGGACGAGCGCCACCGGCAGGACGACGGCGAACTCGACCAGGCGGTTCTCCATGGTTCAGCGCAGCGCGCCGACCGAGGCCAGCGCCATCCGCACCAGCGTGGACCGCCCGCCCTCCATCTCGTCGGCGAGGCGGTCGGATGCCGCCTCCTGCGGGCTCATCCAGGTGAGTTCGAGGGCATCCTGACGCGGCTCGCACGTGCCGGTCACCGGCACCACGAACGCGAGCGACACGGCGTGCTGCCGATCGTCGTGGAACGCGCTCACCCCGGGCAGCGGGAAGTACTCGGCGACCGTGAACGGCGTGGGCTCGGGCGGCAGCAACGGAAAGGCCATCGGCCCGAGGTCGTTCTCGAGGTGGCGGAACAGCGCGTCGCGCACCGTCTCGCCGTAGCGGACCCGGCCCGACACGATCGAGCGGGTGATCTCGCCCAGCGGCGTGGCCCGCAGCAGGATGCCCACCTCGGTGACCGTCCCCAACCCATCGGTGCGCACCGGCACCGCCTCGACGTACAGCATCGGCAACCGTCGGCGTGCCTCCGCCAGTTCGACGTCGGTGAGCCAGCCCGGGTTGGCCGCGCTTTCGCGCGCCGGTGAGCCGAACGACCCGTCGCCCGCCGCGCGGTGCCCGCCGCCGGCGGCCCCCAGGTCCCGCAGCGGATCCTGCGGCGTCCCGTCGTCGTCGCGCTCGTACGGGTCGGGGTCGGGGGTACGAACGGCCATGGTTCCTGTATACCCCAGCGCACCTCTGACGCGCGGACCCGCACTCGCGCCGCAGCACACCGACACGTCAGAATGGGGCAGTGAACACCCCCGCCGATCGCGCGACGCGCGTGCAGGACATCGTGACGGTCTTTCTGCTGTCGATCACCGCCGTGCTCACCGCCTGGTGCGGGTTCGAGTCCTCCAAATGGGGCGGCGAGATGTCGATCGCCTTCAGCCAGGCCTCTTCGGCACGCGTGCAGGCCGCCGCAGCCGCCGGCGAGGCACGCGATGCCCGCCAGTTCGACCTGCAGATCTACACGCAGTGGGTCGTGGCCACTGCCGATGAGCGGGAACAGCTTGCCGCCTACGTCGAGGATCGGTTCCCGGAGCGCCTCAAGGTGGCGTTCGACGCGTGGGTCGACGGCGGCATGGCCGAGGACAGCCCGCTCGTCGTCGACGCCTACGTCGCCCCCGGCGACGCCGAAGCCGCCGATCTCACCGCGCGCGCCGACGGCAAGTTCCAGGAGGCGCTCGAGAACAATCAGCGTGGCGACAACTACTCGCTGCTGACGGTGATGTTCGCGCTCGTGCTGTTCCTGGGGGCCATGTCGCAGCGCGACATCACCCGCTGGGTGAGCCGGACTCTTCTGGGGCTCGGCGTGGTCGTGGCGCTCGTCGGCATCGGGTTGCTGACGACGTTCCCGATCAAGATCTGATCCGGGCGGTGTCGGCCTCGCCTGCCAGAATGAGCGGATGACCGACATCCCCGCTCTCGACCCCGATGCCGTGATCTGGTCGGTCCCGGCATCCGAACGCGCCGGCCGTCCGCTGCTCGTGCTGCTGCACGGGTACGGGTCGGACGAACGCGACCTGTTCGGGCTGGCGCCCCACCTCCCCGCCGCGTTCGTGATCGCGTCGGTGCGGGCGCCGCTGTCGCCACCGTTCCCGGCACCGGGCTGGTCCTGGTACCCCATCGAGGGACTCGACGGGCGCGACCCCGGGGCGATCACCGTCGCCGCGCAGCGCGTGCTGGGGTGGCTGGACGCCGAGGCCGGTGGTGCGGCATCGGTGGGTCTGCTGGGCTTCTCCCAGGGCGGCGCCGTCGCGCTGCAGGCGCTGCGGCTGCGGCCCGAGGGGTTGGCGTTCGCGGTCAACCTCGCGGGGTACGTCGCCGAGGGGGCACTGCCCACCGACGCCGACCTGAAACGGGTGCGCCCGCCGGTGTTCTGGGGCCGCGGCGCGCGCGACGACGTCATCCCCGCCGACCGCATCGAGCACACCGTGCTGTGGCTGCCCGACCACGTGGAACTGAGCGGGCGCGTGTACGAGGGGCTGACGCACAGTGTGTCGCAGGACGAGCTCGACGACGTCACCACGTTCCTCGCGAAGCGGCTGCAGGACTGACCGCATCCCCGCGATGTTGTGAACGCGGCGTTCACTAACTAGCGTGAGGGCATGGACAGTCCGCTCTGCACCCCGCTCACCGATGTCCGGCGCACCGACCTTGCGCTCGCCGGGGGGAAGGGCGCGAACCTCGGCGAGCTCATCGCGGCGGGATTCGACGTGCCGGCGGGGTTCGTGGTCACCACCGCCGCGTACCGTGCCGCGATCGCTCCGCTCGACGAGGTGGATGCCCACGCTGTCGCCGCCGCAGCCGTCCCGGCCGCCGTCGACACGGCGCTCCGCGCAGCCTACGCGGAACTCGACGGCGGACCGGTCGCGGTGCGGTCGAGCGCAACCGCCGAGGATCTGCCTGGCGCGGCGTTCGCGGGGCAACAGGACACTTTCCTCGGCATCGTCGGCGACGAAGCGCTGCGCGACGCGGTGCGCCGCTGTTGGGCGTCGCTATGGACCGACCGGGCGATCGCGTACCGTGAACGGCTGCGCATCCCGCCGGAGTCGGTCGCGATCGCCGTCGTGGTCCAGCGGATGGTCCCCGCCGACTACGCGGGGGTGATGCTGACCGCCGACCCGGTCACCGGTGCCCGCGACCGGGTGGTCATCGACGCGAGCCCGGGCCTGGGTGAGGCCGTCGTGTCGGGGCTGGTCACCCCCGACCATGCCGTGGTCGACGAAGCGGACCGGGTCGTGGCGCACACCCGGGGCCGGCGGGAGACCGTCATCCGCGCCGCGGCGAACGGCGGCACCCGCACCGAATCCGGTGGGGACGAGCCGGCGCTGACCGACGGCGACCTCGCCGGGCTGGCACGGGTCGGCCGCCGCATCGCCGCCCACTTCGGTACGCCGCAGGACATCGAATGGGCCATCACCGAGCGGGGGATCGCCATCCTCCAGGCCCGTCCGATGACCGCGCTCCCGCCCGCACCCATCGCGCTCAGCCGACTGCAACGGTTCATCGGCCCGGTGCTGCTGGAGCTGCTGCCGCGCCGCCCCTACCCGCTGGAGTTCACGACGTGGAGCCTCATGATCGGCGCCCACGTGCAGGGGATGGTCGACGGAATCGCCGGTCTGCGGCTGCATTTCGCCGACATCATGCCCGCGCACGATGCGATCGTGCAGGAATTCGTGCCGTATCAGCCGCACCCCACCGGCAGGACGCCGCGGCGCGTGCTGCGGACGATTGCGCACCTGGGCCGCGACCCCCGCCGATGGCGAACCGATACGCGGTACGCGCAGTTCCGGGCGGCGACTGCGGTCCTCGCGGCGCAGAACCCGCGTGAGCTGTCCTGGTCCGAGTTGGTCTCGGTGCCCCCGCAGGCGGCCGCCGCGACCGACCTGATGACCGCGCTGCGTATCGCCTACCTCCCGCCGGCGGCCGCCGCGATGGTCCGCCTGCGACTGATCCTGGTCGCACTCGGCCGCACCGACCTGTTCGCAGATCTGCTCCTCGGTCACCGCACCGTGACCCAGCGGGCCAACGACGAGCTCGCGGCGATCGCCGCGGCGATCCGAGCGGATGCCGATCTGGCGGGCCGCGCGGCGGAATGCGACGGCGACGAACTGTGGGCACTGGTCCGCGACGGCGCTCCCCGCATCCGGGCACAGGTGGAAGCGTTCCTCGACGAGTTCGGGCACCGCGAGACGACCAGCATACTGCTCGGGAAGGACCCGACCTGGGGGGACGAGCCCGGCACGATGATGGCACTGGTCGCGGTGTTGCTCGGCGACGAACCCGATCCGCGCCCCGCACGCTTCGAGACGGCGTTGGCGACGCTTCTGGCGCACCCGGTGGTGCGGGCGCTCCGGCTGCAGCCGACGGCGCGGCGCCTCGCGGATCGCGCCTCGACCGGTGTGCTCGTGCGGGAGGACTCCCACTTCGAGCTGACTCGCACCATGCCGCCGGTGCGTCACGCGCTCATCGAGGCGGGTCGGCGGCTCGCCGAGGCCGGCGCGATCGACGACCCGGAGGACGCCTGGTTCCTGACCTATGGGGAACTGCGGTCGATGACCGGCCCCGACGACACGCGCGTGGACGTGCGGGCAGCCGCGCTGCGGCGCCGTGCGGCGTATGCGGAGCGGGCCTCGGCTCCGTTGATCGCACCCTCGACGCTGTACCCGAATCGCCGCGCAGGCGACGCCGTGGTCGCGGGCACTCCCGGCGGCGGCGGGCGCGCCCAGGGCCCGGTGCGCGTCATCCACGACGTGACGGAGTTCGCGCGGCTGCAGCCGGGCGAGGTGCTGGTGTGCCCAGCGACCAACCCGTCCTGGACCCCGCTGTTCGCCCGGGCTGCGGCCGTCGTGGTCGACAACGGCGGGGTTGCCTCGCACGCAGCGATCGTCGCCCGCGAGTACGGCCTCCCGGCGGTGATGGGCACCGGCGACGGCACTCGGGTGCTGACCGACGGCGACCTCGTGCGGGTGGACGGCGACCTGGGCACCGTGACGGCGGCGGACGAGTGACCGCCGATCACCGTTCCCGGAACCGGCGGCGCGGCGAAGCGCTGGAGCAGGCGATCCTCGACGCCGCGGCGGACGAGTTACGCGCCGTCGGGTACGCCGGGATGACGATCGAGTCGGTCGCGCGCCGCGCCGGCGCCGGCAAGGTCTCGATCTACCGGCGGTGGCCGCGCCGGGTCGAGCTGGCGCTGGATGCCGCGCACCGGCTGGTGGGCGATCCCCCGCTGCCGGCCGAGCCCAGTACGCTCAGGGCCGATCTGGTCGCGGTGTTCGGCCACATGATCGCCCAGATGGCGGATGTGCCGGGCGAGGCGATGCGCGCCATCGTCGCCGAGGCGCTCCAGAGCGGCGAGCTCCCGGTCGGCACGTCGCCCGGCGCCGCCCACCGCACCATGCTCGCGGTGCTGGAGCGGGCGGCCGCGCGGGGCGAGCACGTCGATCCTGCGGCGTCCGCGGTGCGAGTGGATGCCGCCGCCGCCGCGCTGCAGTACCGCTTCCTGACCCGCGGGGTGCCGACGCCCGCGTTCGTCGCCGAGCTGGTGGATGAGGTCGCCCTGCCCCTGCTACGGGCGGATTGACCGCCGGTCGCCGCCGGGCCGGCGACCGGCGGTGAGCCGATGTCGGGAGCGGGGGCGAAGATGGAGGGATGGCGGACGTGCTGGAACGATTCGGTCCTGCGACGCAGGACTGGTTCCGTGGCGCGTTCTCGGCACCCACCCCCGCGCAGACCGGCGCCTGGGAGGCGATCTCCGACGGCAAGCACGCGCTCGTGGTCGCCCCCACCGGGTCGGGCAAGACCCTGTCCGCGTTCCTGTGGGCGATCGACCGCGTCTTCCGCGACAAACCGGTCGCGCGCGCCACGAAGGATGCCGGCGGCACCCGCATTCTGTACGTCTCACCCCTGAAGGCACTGGGCGTCGACGTCGAGCGGAACCTGCGCTCGCCGCTGGTGGGCATCGGTCAGTCGGCGCGGCGGCTCGGGCTGAGCCTGCCCGACGTCACCGTCGGGGTACGTTCGGGCGACACGACCTCGGCGGATCGGCGGCGCCTGGTCACCCACCCGCCCGACATCCTCATCACGACCCCCGAGTCGCTGTATCTCATGCTGACCTCGCAGGCGGCCCAGACCCTGCGCGGCGTGCACACCGTGATCGTGGACGAGGTGCACGCGGTCGCCGCCACCAAGCGCGGCGCGCACCTCGCGGTCAGCCTGGAACGCCTCGACGCGGTGCTCGACGCCCCGGCGCAGCGGATCGGCCTGTCGGCGACGGTGCGGCCCATCGACGAGGTCGCGCGGTTCCTCGGCGGCGCCGCGCCGGTCGAGATCGTCGCACCGCGCGCGAGCAAGACATTCGACCTGCGCGTCGTGGTGCCGATGGCGGACATGTCGAACCCTCCCCCGCCCGCGCCGCCGACCGCCGAGGCGGCAGGCCCCGCGGAGGCCGACGCCGACGACTGGTACACCCCGCCGCAGACCACCGAGATGACGGGGTCGGTGTGGCCGCACGTCGAAGAGGCGATCGTCGAGCGGCTCCTCGCCCACCGGTCCACCATCGTGTTCGCCAACTCTCGGCGGCTCGCCGAACGCCTCACCGGTCGCCTCAACGAGATCTACGACCTACGCCTCGGCATCGACCTGCCCGCCCCCGCCGCCCCCGCCGAGATGATCGCCCAGTCGGGCACCACGCCCGGTGCTCCCCCGGTGCTCGCCAAGGCGCACCACGGGTCGGTCTCGAAGGAGCAGCGCGCCCAGGTCGAAGAAGAGCTGAAGTCGGGCGTGCTGCGCTGCGTCGTGGCCACCAGCAGCCTCGAGCTCGGCATCGACATGGGCGCGGTCGACCTCGTCATCCAGGTGGAGGCGCCCCCGTCGGCCGCGTCGGGCCTGCAGCGGGTGGGCCGGGCCGGGCACCAGGTGGGCGAGATCAGCCGCGCCGCGCTGTTCCCGAAGCACCGCGGTGACGTGCTGCACACCGCCGTGGTCACCGAACGGATGCTGGCCGGCAAGATCGAGGCGATCTCGGTGCCGCAGAACCCGCTCGACATCCTCGCCCAGCAGACGATCGCGGCGTGCGCGCTCGACCCGCTCGACGCTGAGGGGTGGTTCGAGACCCTGCGGCGCTCGGCACCGTTCCGAACCCTCCCGCGCTCCGCCTACGAGGCGACCCTCGATCTGCTGGCGGGCCGGTTTCCGTCGGACGAGTTCGCCGAGCTGCGCCCCCGGGTGGTGTGGGACCGTGACCGGGGCACCCTCACGGGACGCCCCGGCGCGCAGCGGGTCGCCGTCACCAGCGGCGGCACCATTCCCGACCGGGGCCTGTTCGGCGTGTTCGTCGCCGGCGAGACCCGCAACGCGCGCGTCGGCGAGCTCGACGAGGAGATGGTGTACGAGTCACGTGTCAACGACGTGTTCACCCTCGGCACCACATCGTGGCGAATCGTGGAGATCACCCATGATCGTGTGAACGTGACACCGGCGTTCGGCCAGCCGGGTCGGCTCCCCTTCTGGCACGGCGACGGGCTGGGGCGCCCCGCCGAGCTGGGTGAGGCGCTGGGGGCGTTCACGCGGGAGGTCGCGGCGGCCGGCGACCAGAAGGCGGCGGCCCGGTTGCGGGAATCGGGCCTCGACGACAACGCGATCGGCAATCTGCTCGCCTACCTCGCCGAGCAGCGGGAAGCAACCGGGAGCCTACCCACCGACCGCACCCTCACCGTCGAACGTGCCCGCGACGAGGTCGGCGACTGGCGCGTCATCTTGCATTCCCCGTACGGCATGCACGTGCACGCGCCCTGGGCGCTGGCGGTGAACGCCCGCATCCGGGACCGACTCGGCGTCGAGGGCGCCGCCGTTGCGAGCGACGACGGCATCATCGCGCGGGTGCCGGACGCCGACACCGACCCACCCGGCGCGGATCTGTTCGTCTTCGACCCCGACGAGCTGGAGCAGCTGGTGACCGCCGAGGTGGGCGGCTCGGCGCTGTTCGCCTCGAGGTTTCGGGAGTGCGCGGCCCGCGCACTCCTGCTGCCACGGCTGAACCCGAACCGCCGCGCACCACTGTGGCAGCAACGGCAGAAGTCCGCGCAGCTGCTGGACGTGGCGCGTCGGCATCCGACGTTCCCGATCATCCTCGAAACCCTCCGCGAAGTCCTGCAAGACGTCTACGACCTGCCCGCACTGCTGCGCGTGACCCGCGCGATCGGCGACCGGCGCATCCGCCTCGTCGAGACGACCACGAGTCAGCCGTCGCCGTACGCGCGCGACCTGCTGTTCGGATATGTCGGTGCGTTCATGTACGAGGGCGATTCACCGCTGGCCGAGCGTCGCGCGGCCGCGCTCTCGGTCGACCCGGCGCTGCTGAGCGAACTGCTGGGCACCGTCGAGCTGCGCGAACTGCTCGATCCCGCCGTGATCGCGCAGTTCGAGGCCGAGGCGCAACGGCTCGCCCCCGACCGGCGCGTGCACGGCATCGAGGGGGTCGCCGACCTGCTCCGGTTGCTGGGGCCGCTGGACGCCGCGGAGGTCGCCGCCCGGTTGGCCGACGCACCCGGCGGCTCGGCGACACGGCACCTGGACGACCTGGTCGCGGCGCGACGGGCGATCCGGGTGACGGTGGCGGGAGCTGCCCGGGTCGCGGCGATCGAAGACGCCGGGCGCCTCCGCGACGCGCTCGGGGTCGCGTTGCCGGTGGGAGTCCCGGTCGCGTTCCTCGAACCGGCCACCGACCCGCTCGCCGAACTGGTCGCCCGTTTCGCCCGCACCCACGGGCCGTTCCGCGCCGGCGACGTCGCCGCCCGCCTGGGCATCGGCCACGCGGTGGCCCGGCAGGCCCTGCAACGCCTGGAAGCACAGGGCCGGGTCTCCCACGGCGCCTTTCTGCCCGTCGCCGGTGACGGCGCGGACGAGACCGACTGGTGCGACACCGAGGTGCTGCGCCGGCTGCGCCTGCGCTCGCTGGCGGCGATCCGCGGCGCGGTCGAACCCGTCTCGCCCACGGCTTTCGCGCGGTTCCTGCCGGCATGGCAGCACGTGTCGGCCGCCGGGAGGCCACTGGAGGGCATCGACGGAGTGCTCACCGTCGCCGAGCAGCTCGCCGGCGTGCCGATTCCGGCCAGCGCGTGGGAATCGCTCGTCCTCCCCGCCCGTGTGCGCGACTACTCCCCCGCGATGCTCGACGAGCTCACCGCCACCGGTGAGGTGGTGTGGTCCGGTCACGGCGCCCTGCCCGGGCGCGACGGGTGGGTGGCGCTGCATCCTGCCGACCTCACGCCGATGACGCTCCCCGACGCCACGCACGACCCGACACCGCTGGAGCAGCAACTGCTCACGGCGCTCGCCGCGGGAGGAGCGTACTTCGCCGCTCAGCTGACACCGATGACCGACGCCGCCAACGACCAGTCGGTCGTCGACGCCCTGTGGTCGCTGGCGTGGGCGGGGCGGATCACGAACGACACGTTCGCGCCGGTGCGGTCGCTGCTGGCCGGCGGCAGCCAGGCGCACCGCACCGCGCGGCGCCCGCCGCGCAGTCGCATGTTCCGCGGCATCCCCGCCGGGCGCCCGGCCACCGCCCCCCAGCGACCCCCGCTGATCGGGGGGAGGTGGTCGCTGCTCCCGGACCGCGAACCGGATGCCGCCGTGCGGGCGACCGCCTCGGCGAGCCTGCTGCTGGACCGCTACGGCGTCGTCACCCGCGGTTCGGTGCAGGCCGAGGGAACCCCGGGCGGATTCGCGCAGACCTACCGCACGCTGGCCGGCTTCGAGGATGCCGGGCACTGCCGCCGCGGCTACGTCATAGAGAAGCTGGGGGCGGCGCAGTTCGCGGCATCCGCGACCGTCGACCGGCTGCGCGAGGACGCCGCCCTCGCCGATCCCCCACCACGCCACGCACTCACCCTGGCCGCGACCGACCCGGCCAACCCCTACGGCGCCGCACTGCCGTGGCCCGCGCTCGACGGCGTCTCGCACCGCCCCGGACGCAAGGCCGGGGGGCTCGTCGTCCTGGTCGACGGCGCCCTCGTGCTGTATCTGGAGCGCGGCGGGCGCACCGCGCTGGCCTTCACCGACGACGACGCGATGCTCTCCGCGGCCGCGCACAGCCTGGCCGAGACGGCGCGCGACCGACGACTCGAGACCCTCACCGTCGAGCGGGTCAACGGGGAGTTCGTGTACACGACGGCGGTGGGACGCGCGCTGCGCGGCAGCGGATTCGCCGAATCCGCTCGCGGACTCACCCTGCGACGGTCGTCCCGTTCATGAGGGAACACTCATGTGAGGGCGAGATCCGCCGGCGATCAACAATAATTGCCGGCATGCGTTCGTCTCTCCGTCTGCTCGCCCTCGGTGCGGCCGCTGTGGCCCTGACCCTCGCCGGATGCGCCACGAACACGGCCGTGTCCGCTGAAGAAGCGGCCGTCGCGATACCGAGCGGCAGCCCGGTGCCGGCGGCGCCAGACCCCGATGCGCCCCCCGGCACGACTCCGCGCCCGGCTGGCAGCCAGACCCCGAGCCCGGCCGACGGCCAGACCCCGAGCCCGGCCGATGGCTCGGCACCGAATCACACCGCGAGCCCGGCGCCCGCCCCGAGCACCCCGGCCGGGACGACCCCGACCGGATCCCCGCCGGCATCCGGCGGTACGGGCGCCGCGGACGCCGACGGCACCGGGAGTGACGCGCCCGACAGCACCGGTGACCGCAGCGATACCGCGACCACCGACGCCAGCGGCACCACCGCGTCCACC
This sequence comes from Microbacterium sp., assembly GCF_047972865.1. GTDB lineage: Bacteria > Actinomycetota > Actinomycetes > Actinomycetales > Microbacteriaceae > Microbacterium. Next base: position 629 of record NZ_JBKEAY010000076.1, on the reverse strand, counting down.
GCGACCGGAACCGTCATCGGCAACGGGCGCGCCTCCAGCTGCACGTCGGCCGCCGTGGTCGCCGCGGTCGCCAAAGGCGGCGTGATCACCTTCGACTGCGGCTCGAAACCCGTGACCATCCCGATGGCGGCGACCGCCAAGGTCGTCAACACGTCGCCCAACGTCGTCCTGGACGGCGGCGGCAAGATCACCCTGGACGGCCAGGACAAGCGGCGTATCCTCTACCTGAACACGTGCGACAAGGCGCAGGTCTGGACCACCAGTCATTGCCAGAACCAAGCCGAACCGACCCTCACCATCCGCGGGATGACCTTCACCCGCGGCAACGCGACCGGCCAGACGATCGACGGCGGCGGGGGCGGCGCGGTCTTCGCCCGCGGCGGCCAGGTGACGATCCGCAACAGCACGTTCACCCGCAACCGCTGCGACGCCACCGGTCAAGACGTCGCCGGCGGGGCGGTGCGGGTGCTCAGCCAGTACAACGGTCGTCCGGTCATCGTCTCCGGCAGCACGTTCACGGCGAACCGGTGCTCCAACGGGGGCGCGACGGCCAGCATCGGTGTCTCGTGGGCGATCTCGAACAGCGTGTTCACGGGCAACGAGGCCACCGGCCGGGGCGCCAACCCGGC
>NZ_JBKEAY010000006.1:0-3711 GCF_047972865.1 Microbacterium sp. | reverse complement strand
GCCCAGTTCATCTTGACGACGTTGGGGACAACGGCCAGCAGCGGATACGCGCCCGCGACCGAGGCTGCCAGCACCGACTCGGCGGTCTTGCCGAGCCCTGGCTCGTCGGCCAGCAGGAAGCTGCGATGGCCGGCGCGCACCGCCTCCAGGAAGCGGGACTGGTGGGGCATGATCTCCAGGCCCCGCGGCGACAGCCGGTCGAATTCCGGAACCGCCGGGAGGGGCATGGATGCCGACCCGCCGCCGGCACCGGTCTCGAACGCCTTGTACAGCGGGCCCATCAGCTCCCAGCCGTCGAGTCGGCGTCGTGCCGACGACGGTGCCGTGCGCGCCGTGAGGTCGGGCGCGAGGAAGGGATTGGCTTCCCGGCGCGCCTCGATCTGGGCGGGGACCACCTGCCGGTCGGCCAGCGCGGCCGGAACGACCGGCGCCTGCACCGGCTTCGCGTCGGTGATGATCAGCTCGTCCTCGGGAAGTTCCGCGCCGGAGTCGAGCAGCCAGTCGCGCCGCATCCGCTTCGCGACCGGCGACGTCGCCTGATCGACTTCGAGGAGCTGAATCAGCGAGGTGTCGCGCGCGGCCGTCTTGGCGAGGATGGTCGCGACCCCGTCGAGGCGCTTGAGCAGTTCGGGGCGGGCGGCCGGCGGCAGCGTGTCGTCGGCCTTCACGCGGGCGCGTTCCTCGCGCACCAGGAACGCGATGACCTGGAATTTGACGCGGTTGGTCGGGCCCAGCTTGCCGCGTTGGGCCTTGGCCTCGACCTCACGAACCTTACGGGCGAGAATCGGGATCAGCGGGGCGTCGTCATCGCGACGCGCCGAAGAACCGCCGCGGCGTCGAGCCGTTGCGGTCGTCGCGCGCTGGGGCGCGGTGGGTGCCGTCGTCGGCATGCTCCTCCTGAGCGTGAGATCCGGCGGGTGACCGGGTGGTCGATCAAACGTCGACCGTCATTCGATGTCGTCGGCACAGCGCCGTCGGCGCGGGGCGCCGACCACGAAGTCCGTCAGGGGTGAAACCCTCGCGACCGCGACTGCTCGCTTCTGCGAGTTGCGGCGTGCGTCGGTACCGTCCCCTCGTAGCCAGTGTAGCGCGGTGTCACCCCTTCTGCAGGACACCGGCCTGCGTCCGCCGCCGCGTACCCTGAGAGTATGGCCACCATCACCGAGACCGCCCTCGCCGCGACCCTGGATCACGCGATCCTGAAGCCCGAGTTGACCAGAGCCCAGGTCGACGCGGAGCTCGACATCGCGGCCCAGTGGCGGGTGTTCAGCGTGTGCGTGCGCCCCAGTGACGTCGCGCACGCCGCGCAGCGGCTGGCCGGGACCGGGGTGGCCGTCGGCACCGTCATCGGGTTTCCGCACGGCACCACCTCGACCGCCGGCAAGGTCGCGGAGGCGGCCCAGGCGCTGGCCGACGGCGCGACCGAGTTCGACATGGTCGTCAACATCGGGGCGCTGCGGTCGGGCTTCGACGAGGTCGTGACCGCCGACATCCGTGCCGTCGTGCAGGCGACCGGCCTGCACATCACGAAGGTGATCCTCGAGACCGCCCTGCTGAACGAGGAGGAGATCGTCCGCGGCAGCACGCTCGCCGAGGTCGGCGGTGCCGACTTCGTGAAGACCTCCACAGGCTTCGCCGGCGGCGGAGCCACGACGGCGCACGTGCGCCTCATGCGCGGGAGCGTCGGGCCGCGGATGCAGGTCAAGGCATCCGGCGGGGTGCGAAGCTATGCAGATGCCCTGCAGATGCTCGCCGCCGGAGCGACCCGCCTGGGCACCAGCGCAAGCGGCATCATCCTCGCCGAGGCACGCCGCGGCGACCAGGGTGGCGCGGCGCTCGGCGCCGTCGACAACGCGTCCTACTGACCGGACGCCGCCTCGCCGCCGACGGGCTCGTCCAGCAGCGGTGCGACGAGCTCCTCGACCGACACACCGCGCCGGCGGGCCGTCCGCCCCAGCCGCGCGGCCAGCTCGGCGCTCACCGGTGACGACGAGACGCGCAGCAGCAACGCCAGCACCGGGACGACCACGATCCCGAGCGTCGCCAGGATCAGCGCGACCCCGATCGTCCGCTGCAGGACCTCGCTGCCGCCGATGTCGTCCCACACCGACCACAGCAGCAACGCGGACGCGATCGCGATGAGCACGAGCGTCACCGTGAGGGCGATCCGCACCCGGCGGACCGGGATCGGCGCGACCAGCAGCAACAGCGACGACACCGTGAGCGCCGCCGTCAACACGACGCCGCTAAGCAGCGCGTTCACGAACGACTCGCCGTCGGCACCGTCCCAGATGAGCACGATGACACCGACCGCCGTCGCCGCCGCCACGGCGATGCCGGCGCCCCCCACGGCGCGGGCGGGCGCACTGAGCACGCCGACGCAGCACAGCGCGGCGACGCTGAAGAACCCGACACAGGTCGTCGTTCCCAGCACTCGCCCGGCGGTGTCGTCCATCTCGCCGCTGATGAGCACGATGACCCCGAGGAGCGCCGCAAGGGCGAACGAGACGATCACCGCCCAGACGAACACTCGGCGCGCCACGCGCAGCCGCTGCGATACCTGCGACATTCTTCCTCCACGTCCCCGCACCCCGCGGCCCGTGGAAGGTAGCCTACGTCCGGTTCCCCGGAATCGGCCGGTGATCCCTCATTCCCCGAGCGCGTCGCGCACCCGGGCGACGTCATTGACCATCTGCGCGATGAGCGCGTCGATCCCCGAAAAGGCGACCATCCCCCGGATGCGGCGCGTGAACGCCACCCGCACCCGGTGGTCGTAGAGGTCCAGCGCGTCCTCGTCGAGCACATACGCCTCGACCTGCCGGGCGTGCACGTCGTCGAACGTGGGATTGGTGCCGACCGAGATCGCCGCAGGGTAGCGGGTGACCGGGTGGGCGGGCGCGTCGGGGTCGGGCCCCTCATCGAACAGCCAGCCCGCGTAGACCCCGTCCGCGGGCACGAATCCCTCGAGGTGCCCGGAGAGGTTCGCGGTGGGAAAGCCCAGCTCGCGGCCGCGTTTGAGCCCGTGCACGACCTCACCGCGCACCTCTTGCGGTCGCCCCAGCAGACGCGCGGCGTCGGCGACGTCGCCCGCCGCCAGCAGATCGCGCACCCACGTCGACGAGACCCGCCGGCCACCGCCCTCAATGTCCCCCACCACGTCGGTGCGGAACCCGAACTCCTCGCCCATCCCGGCCAGGGTCTGCGGCGTGCCGGCACCGCCCTTGCCGAACCGGAAGTCGTCGCCGACGAGCACGTGCACGACACCGAGCGCACCCACGAGCATGTGCTCCACGAACGCCCGCGGCGCAAGGTCGGCCAGCGCCCGATCGAACCGCAGCACCAGGGTGGCATCCACGCCCGCCTCCGCCAGCAGCCCCAGTTTCTGGTCCAGGCTCACCAGCGGCTCCGGGCACAGCTCAGGACGGAGCAGACTCAGCGGATTGCGGTCGAACGTGACCGCGACGACGCGGGCGCCCGCCTCCGCCGCCGCCACCCGCGCGCGGTCGATCACGGCGCGATGCCCGGAGTGCACCCCGTCGAACTTGCCGATGGCGACGACGCTCGGGCCGAACCCGTCGGGAACCTCGCCGGGGGCGTGGAAGACGATCACGAGAGCGCCTCCGACCCCGCCGGCTCCGAGGCGCGGTCGCGATGCGCGATCAGCCACCACAGCCCGACGAACGGCAGCACGAGCGGCACCCACACGTACCC